>JBGSNS010000124.1:0-25726 GCA_041739515.1 Bdellovibrionota bacterium | reverse complement strand
GGCCGGACGGGCCTGATTTTCCCATAGGAAAATCATCGGGGAGGTTTCCCCGAAGCCCCTCTGGGTAGTTTGCGATCGTCGGTAAGAGATTGCGGACTATTTAACGCCTCGTAGAGTTTTCTACGGGGCGTTATTCGTTATTTGGGAATTTTCTTCCAGCACTCAGTGTCGTGGATCAACTACCAAGCTGCAAATAAATACCTAGTGTCCTGGGAGCGCGAAGCGTTGCTTCGCAGTCTTTCGAATGCTTTGCAGTACGCAACTAAGATTCCCGATCGCGCATGACACTAGTTACAGTAGCTAGGCGCATATTGGGCGGATAAATTTGGATCTGCAAAGGCGTTGTCGGGACTGCGAAGCAACGCTTCGCGCTCCCAGCTACCCTCCCAAACTCTCCAGATACCGCTCCGCGTCAATGGCCGCCATACACCCGGTTCCGGCAGCGGTAACGGCTTGTCGGTAGCGGTGATCCATTACGTCTCCACAAGCAAACACCCCCTCGACGTTTGTATGCGATGTGTGGGAGTCAGTTAAAAGATACCCATTTTCATCAAGCTTCAATTGACCAACAAACAACGAGCTGTTCGGCGTATGCCCTATCGCAACGAATGCGCCGTCAACCTCTAGCTTCTCGTCTTGTTTAGTCTCGGTGTTAAACAGATCCATGTGAGTTACCCCACCCTGCTTCGTGCCTACGATATTCTTCACCTGTCTGTGCCAGAGAATTTTAATCTTTTGATTCTTCATCACCCGATCTTGCATGATCTTAGAAGCTCGAAGCTCGCCCCTGCGGTGAATTAGATAAACCACGGAGCCGAAGCGAGTAAGAAAATTTGCTTCCTCACACGCGGAATCCCCTCCGCCAATTACTGCGATAGGTTTATTGCGATAAAACGCACCGTCGCACGTGGCACAGGTCGAAACACCGAACCCCATCAATTCTTTTTCCGCCGGAAGCCCTAAAAGCTTAGGCGTTGCTCCGGTAGCGATTATAAGAGCATCACATGTGTATGTAGTGCTGCCCGCGTGTAGCGCAAACGGCCTCTTCTTAAGGTCGACTTTGTCAACTACCGCCGTAACGTACGTAGTGCCGAAGCGAGCGGCCTGCTTCTCCATAGTTTGCATCAACTCTGGGCCCATGATCCCGTTTTCAAACCCAGGCCAGTTCTCGACCTCCGTCGTGGTAGTAAGCTGGCCACCTTGAAGCGGACCGTGAATCAGAACCGGCGCTAAATTAGCGCGGGCAGTATATATAGCTGCCGTTAAGCCAGCGGGACCTGAGCCTAAAATGATAACTTTGTGGTGATTGACGTTATTGGCATTGTTGTTTGTCATGATACCCTTGAATACGATGAATAATACGATCCGCAAGGTCTTGATAGCAAACCGAGGAGAAATTGCGCTTCGAATTCAGCGCGCTGCGATCAATTTAGGGATTGAGCCGGTTATAGCGCTTAGCGAAGTGGACGCTGTAGGATATGTTGGCCGAAACGCGAAGAACCTCGTGGTTCTTGGCGCTCCCCCCGTTGCCCAGAGCTATACTAATATCGATAAAATTATAGCTGCTGCCAAAGAAGCAGGCTGCGATGCGATCCATCCCGGATACGGCTTTTTATCGGAGCGCGCCGATTTTGCGCTCGCTGTGAGAAATTCAGGCCTTACGTGGATAGGCCCTGCCTCAGAAAGTATCGAGGCTCTTGGGAGCAAGACCGCTGCGCGAGCAGTGGCGACAGCTAATAATGTGCCCGTTGCGACCGGAACAGCTGGAGAACTAAGCGACGCAGAGCTTGTAGCGGAGGCTAAGAAGTTTGGTTTCCCAGTCTTAATTAAAGCGGTTGCTGGCGGCGGCGGTAGAGGGATGCGCAAGGCGTTCTCCGCCGAAGAGCTAATCGAACAGCTTCCGCGAGCGCGCGGCGAAGCGAAGAAAAATTTCGGAAGTGATGATGTTTTCCTAGAGCAATTGATAATCGAGCCGCGTCATGTAGAGGTGCAAGTTTTTGGTGATACTCACGGCACTGTCGTTTCGTTTGGCACGAGGGATTGTTCCGCGCAGAGACGCCATCAAAAGGTTATAGAAGAAGGGCCTGCGCCATTTTTAAGCGAGGATCTCAGGCAAGCTATAGAGAGCGCCGCCGTGAGGGTCGCCAAAGCAGTTGGCTATACTAATGCTGGCACCGCCGAATTCTTAGTGTCGGGCGATAAATTTTTCTTTCTCGAGATGAACACCCGAATTCAGGTCGAACACCCGGTGACCGAGGAAGTTACGGGTGTCGATTTAGTAGAGCTTCAATTTAAGGTTGCGAACGGCGAGCGAATCGATATTGCCCCCAAACGCCCCCCTGCTGGGCACGCTATCGAACTACGACTTTATGCGGAGGATCCTGCTGTCAATTTTGCACCGGGGCTTGGAACATTAACCGACGTTGTTTTCCCAAAATTCCCGTGGTTGAGGGTTGAGCGCGGAGTTGAGTCTGGCGATGAGATCACCCCCTACTACGATGCGATGATCGCTAAGTTGATTATTACCGGAGCTAACCGCGCAGAAGCGGTAGAGAGAGCACAAATCGTTTCTCGTTGTACCACCGTTGCAGGAGTTACGACCAACCAAGCATTTTTAGCTTGGTTGCTGCACGAGACGCAGTTCGTGCGGCGGCCGCTTGATATCACTTACATTGATAGGGTCTGGAACGAGAGCGCAGCGATGTTAGCGCGAAGACTATTACTCGTCGATCCTGCGCATCAAGTATTGCAAACTGGTGAGCACCGAGAGATGGTTGAAACTGGCAAGCACGCCGTTTCCATAATCCACGAAAAAGCGCGTTCGTTTTTATTTGCGAGCGTTGCGAATCCGGAAATTAAATTACGCTCAAACAGTAGAGCCACAGGCCTGCATGCTATCGAGAAGCTTCTCAGCAGTTAGCGACGCGCTTAAGCGCAGCGTCTGATTCGTTACTGGGTGATCAAACTCCACAGTCTCAGCGATGAGAACAAAGCTGCTTTGATGCGAACCTAAGCCGATGTCTGATAATTTTTTCTTAGCACCGTAGAGAGAATCACCCACCAAGGGATGCCCCAACGACGCCATGTGGACCCGCACCTGATGACGCCTCGCTACGGAGCAATCTACCCGGACAAGCGAACACTCTCCGAAATTTTGAACAGGACGGATAAACGACTTAGAAAATTGTCCTCGTTTTAACGGCTTGTCTTGCATCGAAACCCTAGCTGAGCTGCGGTATCGACTGTAGAGGTACCCCTCAACAATCGCATCTTCTGCGACAGCGCCCTCTGCAACGACGAGATACGTTTTAGAAAAATCACCAGTTGATAACGAGCCGCGAAGGTTAGCTTGAAGTTGGGCTGAAAAAGCGCCCACGATTATACCGGTGGTTTCGAAATCTAAGCGCTGTACTAGTCCCGCATCAGGAAGCGTGGCGAGTTGAGGGAAGCGCAACTTTAGGAGAGCTTCAAGTGTAGTACCCTCTCCTACCGTATGTATTCCAGCGGGCTTTTCCACTACGTAAATTTGCTCATCGGAGAAAGGCAGGCAAAGTTCGCCAGCGCTTGGTGAATTGGATACGTCGGGTTTTCCCATCGAGCAGACTTCCAACGGACGGATCTAATGAACCGTCAGCGATACACGCGAACGGGCCCGAACGATACTCTGAAAAGCTTCGCCGAATTGACTTAAAAGAGATATTCGATTCGTATGAAGCTGGCTTCCAAGAGTTTCAAACTGCTTTTTAAGCTCTATGATAGCCCATTCCGGAACCTGCTTGCCGCCTTCTGAGCGTCGTTTTTTAAGCGCAACCCGTGAGCGCTCCGCTTCCGCGACTGCTCTCAAGAGTGAGCCTCGATCATGAATTAACTCTTCTACGAGCTCGAGATTTTCGATGTGAATTTGATGTTTTTCAGCGAGATTCAAAATATGAGAGAGAGCTCCTAGAAGCTGACCTACTACTCCTTCCGGACTCAAGGTCGCTATTCCACAGGCGCTATCGACAGCTTTTTTCAAAGACTGCTCTGCCCGATTAAAGTCTCCTGCAGCAACGTAGTCGCTGAATCCTTGAAAGTTCGCTTCGATAGAGCGCTGAGCAGTCGTTGCGCGGAGCCTAGAAAAATAATTTATGGGGGAGAATTTGCTCAGATTAACGGTCGGAACCATCTTAAAAAGCGGAGCCAATATCGCTGCGATCGCTAGTAACGCTACAATACCCAAAACTATCGCTGGTAGAACGCTTGAGGTCATTACTGACCATGATACCGTTAATGAGAGGAGTTTGCATCTGAATGCTTGAAGAGCACCGAACAATCGCTGAAGTTTTAGGACGGTATAGAGGAGGCCCAGACACTGGGGTATTCACCGATGGTGGTTCTAGCCCAAATCCTGGGCCGGGAGGCTGGGGATTTGTTCACGTCGAGAAGGGCAAAATTCTTCACCAGGGGCACGGACACTCGCCGGATACCACCAATAATAGAATGGAGTTAACAGCGATTATTAACGCGCTCAGAAGCTTACCCACGGACACTGACACGGTAATTTTTAGCGACAGTAATATCTGCGTTCAAACAGTGAATCAGTGGGCAGCGAACTGGGAGAAACGCGGATGGAAGCGAAGCGGAGGTCCGATCGCTAACCTAGAATTGGTTCAAGAGATGTATGCTCTGGCAAAGGCGCACCCCAAAGTTAAGCTACAATGGGTTAAGGCGCACAATGGATGGCTATGGAACGAGTACGCCGATGCGCTCGCTACCGCGTGGGCGAGAACGGAGCTTTAGGCTCAGCAGATCTTGAAGCAATAAAAAACAACGAGAGCCTCATGCCCGTTTCTTTTTAAGATCTGCACTCGGTTCCCATGTTGTGAACTTGCCCCGAGCGATCTCTCGCTCTGCGGACTTAAGTTTCTTCTTAATGTCAGGCTCCTCCTCAAGGATGTTTAAGGTCTCCAACAGGGATTCATATTCTTCAAAAGGAATTAGCACGCTGACCGGCTCAGAGTCTCTAACGATGAGAAACGATTCTCCCAACTCTTGATTGCGACGGGAGAGGCGTAAAAGATTCTTTTTTGCCTCAGTGATTGAAATTATCTTAGCCATTCTAAAAACCCCTGATTAAATGATTAAAGTCGCCTAAGTTTTTCGTAAACTTCTTTGCGATGCTGCACTCTCAGAATCTCTACAAGGATCCGTGAGCCGTCAATCACATAGATCATTCTAAAATTTCCTACTCTATACGACCAATAACCCTTCAACTCTCCGACCAAAGGCTTGCCTGAATACGGATCCGTCGCCAGCTCGCGAAGCCCGCTCTCAAAGAGGATGCGCTGCTTTCCTCCATAGCTCTCGATGAACCTCGAGGCTTGCTTTGAGAGTCTTACGGTCCACATCAATAGTCATTTTAATGACCATTAGGGGAGAATTCAAGCTTTTTCTTTCATTCCGATGACAGCCCAATTACCTAGCCTGCGGCTAGCAGCTCGTCGGATGACATTACTGCGCCATACGCAGCACTTAGGGACGCCATAAATGCTGCATGTACCTGGGTATCGGAAATAGACTGCCCGTTAAATTCAAGCTCACACGCAGCACACGCATCGTGAATCACTGTAACTTCGAATCCGAGATCGAATGCCGCTCGCGATGTGGCATCTACGCACATATTGCTCATAGCTCCGCTGATAATTACTTCATCGATACCAGCCAGAGTCTCGCTAAGCGAACTCTCGCGAAATGCATTAGGAAAGTTTTTTGTGATTACCGCCTCCCCGTCTGTTGGTGCAACTCTGCTGTGGATCGTGCACCCGTCGCTTCCGGCCTTAAGAAAAGTAGTTTCCGGATCGAGGTCCTCGTGGCGCACATGAACGACAGACATCCTTTGGTTGCGAGCCCATGTCAGCAGCGCCGCAGCTTTTTTTGATGCCGCATCCATCCCGGAAAGTGGGAATGCCCCGGAAGGAAAATAATCTTGTTGGATGTCGATTAGAAGCAAGGCTCTTTTGTTCATTTGCTACCCCTGGTTAGTAGTTTGGTTTCTAGTATCGTCCAAACGTCAGGGAGCATCAAATCCGCGTTCCCAGGCGGAAGCCTTAGCTGAGCCGTACTTGCCTACGCATTTCGCCCTTCCATGAAGCTTGTTGAGCGAGAATTTTCTTTGCGTAAGTAACAGGCCCAGAAGGAATTCGCCCTCCGCGCTTCAATGCAATCGCTAGATTCGTCGGGCCCCAATTATAGGCGATTAACGAATGATACGTGTTACCACGAAAGCGCTTCTGTAGTTCAGCGAGATACTGAGAACCTAACCGAAGCTGCTTTTCAGGAGTTGAAAGATACGCAGTATTTATCGTTTTTAATAACGCTTTCTCCGTTGCAGGCATTACCTGCATCAGCCCTCTTGCGCCCTTGTGGGAGCGTGCGGAAATTCTGAACGAACTTTCGTATTTTACGACCGCCGCCACTAACAACGGATCGAGTTGCGCAGTTTGGCTTTCGCTAACAATGGCTCTAGCCAGTACTCGGGCAGCGGAGTCTGCGTATCCAAAATCGGAGATTGCATCGACCATCAGGGAAACGAATCCGCAATCATTCGACTCGGCCGTAGCAGGTATGGCGGGATTCAATTCGCGAAAGTCTAATTGCGCTACGATCGAGTGGTGAATTGCCCGAGCAGCGTGAGTATCTTTGCGCTTCGAGGTGTGAACAGGAACTGTGAACGCCATGACAGCTGCGATTGCGATGCCAAGCTGCGCGCCAGAGAGCGCGCCGAGCATCGCCATCGGCGAAGATGTAACTCTTGTAGCGGACTCACTCATACAACCCATCCGAACAGCTGTTATTCACTGCTCGGGTATTTTTGATTCCAAAAATGGTGTAAATTCCTCGTGAATCTTGGATTTCTGAATTAGATCAACAAGTTGTATCCCAGACAAAACAAGGGTTTGATGGATTTTGATGTAGTCATCATCGGTGGAGGGCATGCGGGCGTTGAGGCCGCTGCGGCCGCGGCTCGGCTCGGATCTAGCGTGGCGCTGGTGACGCTTCGCGCCGACGGCATCGGTCAGATGTCTTGCAATCCTGCGATCGGTGGACTTGGGAAAGGACAACTTGTCAAAGAGGTAGACGCACTTGGTGGCATCATGGGGCGCGCCACCGATGATACCGGCATTCAGTTTAGAACTTTGAACTCAAGTAAGGGCGCTGCTGTTAGAGCGTCTCGTGCCCAAGCCGACAGAGATTTGTACCGACTGCGAGTACGAGAACTTCTTGAAGCGGAACCTAATCTTACGATCATAGAGGACGAGGCGAGTGAGTTTGTTGTAGAGAAGAATAGGATGGCAGGCCTTCGCCTCGGCTCCGGTGCCACAATTTTCTGTGCGGCACTGGTTGTTACCACCGGTACGTTCCTGCGCGGGTTGATGCATACCGGCAAAGATCAATTAGCTGGGGGGCGTGACGGAGATCGCGCGGCTACCGGCTTAAGCGACTCGCTCACTAGTTTAGGATTTAAGCTTTCAAGGTTAAAAACTGGAACGCCACCGCGACTACGTCGAAGCTCTATAAACTTTACCGGACTATTCGAACAACCAGGAGAAACTGAAGCAAAGCCGTTTTCGTTTATGACGGATTCGTTAAATCGTCCGCAAATATCTTGTTGGCGAACTGAAACAAACGAACGGTCTCACGAGATTATTCGTGCCCATAAGCACGAAAGCCCGATGTTTAACGGTCAGATTCAATCTCGCGGTCCAAGATACTGTCCCTCACTAGAAGATAAAGTGTTTCGATTCGCAGACAAAGATCACCACCACGTCTTCTTAGAACCGGAAGGATTTGATTCAGATATCGTTTACCCCAATGGAATCAGCACTTCGTTACCAGTGGCGGTGCAGGAGATGTTCGTAAGAACAATCCCAGGACTTGAAAACGTAGAAATTTTAAAGCCAGGCTACGCGGTTGAATACGACTGCATTGATCCGCGCGTCTTAAGTAGCACGCTAGAGAGCAAGGATATTGCAGGGCTGTTTTTTGCAGGACAGATTAACGGCACGTCTGGTTACGAAGAGGCCGCCGCACAAGGGATCGTGGCAGGTGCCAACGCTGCGTTGAAAGTACAGAGTCGCGAGCCATTGATTATTCGAAGGGACACAGCATTTATCGGCGTGATGATAGATGATTTAACAACGCTTGGAGTAGACGAACCGTATCGAATGTTCACCTCGCGCGCAGAGTTTCGCCTAAAGCTTCGCGAGGATAACGCTTGGCATCGTTTAGGGCGAAAAGCATTAGAGCTAGGCCTACTCTCAAGTTCGGCGGCCTCTCGGATGCAAGAGTATTTGCGAGGATACGATGAATTATCAAACGCACTTTCTCGTACCAGAATAAAACCTATTCCCGCCGTAAACGCCGTACTGGAAGCGATCCCTACCTCGCCGATAAAAGATGCGGTGACGCTAGCGGACATTCTAAGGCGCCCCGAAGTTACGCTCTCTTGCATAGACTCACTCGCAGAGCTTCCTAAGGTTTCTGATTTCGTGCGCTATACGGTCGAGACCGACTCAAAGCTCGCTGGATACTTTGGACAACAGGAAATGCTCGCTAAGCGACTCGAACACGCTGAGAACGTTCGAATTCCAGCTGATTTTGCGTATCGCGCGTTAAAAAGCCTGCGTTCCGAAGCGGTAGAAAAATTAGAGCGGATTCGCCCGGAAACGCTGGGTCAGGCGTCTCGTATTCCAGGTATCACAACGAGCGCTATCTCAGTCTTGCAGCTATATCTCGGCAGATAGGTAACGTTTTTGAGCCCTTACCAGCCTATTGCTCGACGTTTTTAAGCCGCAAGGTTGCCAACTCCCAATTTATCTGCCATTCCTCGCGGCTTAAAGAGCAAAGCTGCTGGTGCGAGTATATAATAATGTCTAAATCGCTAGTCATCGTCGAATCGCCTACTAAGGCTAAAACTATCGAGAAGTTTCTTGGGAAAGACTTCGAGGTTTTGGCTTCGTATGGCCATGTGCGAGACCTGCCTAATAATGCGTCCGAGGTTCCCGAGGCGTTAAAAAAAGAGAAGTGGGCGAAGCTCGGAGTTAATCCAGACAAAGACTTTGAAACTTTGTACGTAGTACCGGAAGCCAAGAAGAAGCGAGTTAAGGAACTCAAAGATGCTCTTAAAGGCTGCGATGAGCTGTTACTAGCAACCGACGAAGACCGCGAAGGGGAGTCGATCAGTTGGCATTTGCTAGAGCTTTTACGTCCCAAGGTGCCGGTTAAGCGGCTGGTATTTCACGAAATCACAAAGGAGGCGATTAGCAAGGCGCTCGCCAATACCCGTACTGTGGATGAAAGCTTGGTGCGCGCTCAAGAGACTCGTAGGGTCATCGATCGCCTGTTCGGATATTCTGTAAGCCCGCTTTTATGGAAGAAGATGAAGCCTCAGTTGTCAGCTGGGCGCGTACAATCCGTAGCGGTGCGATTGTTGGTACAACGCGAGCGTGAGCGAATCGCCTTTCACTCAGCGGAGTATTGGGATCTTAAGGCAACGTTTGATAAGGGCGGGGAAACTTTCGAAGCGGAGCTGACGGAGCTTGGCGGCAAGCGCATCGCACTTGGGAAGGATTTCGACTCCAAAACTGGCGCGCTTTTAACAACCGCGGATGTTGTGCTGCTTAAAGCAACGGAAGCCCAAGCACTCGCCGAACGATTACGCTCCGGCAAGGGAATCGTAGCTACCGTTGAAACTCGCCCGTTTACACAAAAACCATCTCCACCATTTACCACCAGCACTTTGCAGCAAGAGGGCGTTCGCAAACTGGGCTATGGAGCAAAGCGCACGATGGGAATTGCGCAGACTCTGTACGAAAACGGATTTATCACTTACATGCGTACCGATTCCACTAACTTGTCTGATGAGGCAATCGAAGGCGCTCGCTCTCTTGCGTCGCGGGAGTTCGGCAAGGAGTTTATTCCGAGTGCGCCGCGAATCTATAAAACGAAAGTTAAGAACGCCCAAGAAGCGCACGAAGCTATTCGGCCCGCTGGAGCCGACTTTGTAGATCCATCGCAAGTCAAAGTGAAACTCGGGGACGATGCGTTTAAGCTTTACGATTTAATCTGGAAGCGCACTGTGGCGTGTCAGATGAAGGACGCCGAAGGGCAGCGCCTTTCTGTTACTATTAATGTCGACGATGCAAAATTTAGAGCAAGCGGTAAAACTATCGAGTTCGCTGGTTTCTTGCGCGCGTATGTCGAGGGAAGCGATGATCCCGAGGGAGATCTAGAAGCACAAGAACGAAAACTTCCGAAAATGGCTGTTGGTGATTTATTAAAGACCGAAAAACTTGACGCACTTAAGCATGAAACACAACCGCCAGCGCGTTACACAGAAGGTTCTCTAATCAAGGAACTTGAACGGCTGGGGATCGGGCGTCCTAGCACCTGGGCCACGATCGTAGACGTTGTGCTTTCGCGCGACTACGCGTTTAAGCGTGGCAGCGCCCTAGTGCCAACTTTCTTGGCAACGGCTGTGTGCGGCTTGATGGAGCAGTATTTTGCCAGACTCGTAGATTACGAATTTACAGCTAGATTAGAGGACGATCTAGATTCCATTTCGCGGGGCGAGTCGGATCACAAAGCGTATCTAAAAGGCTTTTATTTTGGCAACGAACATTTAGGCCTCAAAGCGCTAGTAGAAGCCGGAGAGAAGACGATCGATCCGCGCATCGTTTGCGGTTTGCCGATCGGCGAACTCCCTGATGGCAAAAAAGTGGAGATTCGAATCGGACGTTGGGGCCCATTCTTAAGCGATGGCGAGCGCAGAGCTGGAATAGCCGATAACCTCCCGCCCGAGGACGTAACGATCGCTAAGGCGATAGAACTTCTGGATGCTTCAACTAAGGCAGCGCTTCCGTTATTGATGCACCCAACGACAGGACTTCCCGTGTATTTGAAGAACGGGAGGTTTGGCCCATACGTGCAGATGGGAGACATGGTTAAGGACAGCGAAGTTAAACCAAAAATGGTCTCGCTGCTACCAGGCACCACATTAGAGTCTATGACGCCGGAACTGGCGTTAAAGCTGTTGGAACTTCCACGCGTTGTAGGAACTCATCCGGAAAATAATACTGAAATCACTGCGCAGCTTGGACGATACGGCGCGTACATTAAATGTGGAACGGAGAGTCGATCTCTTCCTGCGGAATTGAGCGTTCTAGATGTAAATCTCGAGCAATCGCTAGAACTTTTGAAACAACCGGCGCGTCGCGGCAGAGCTGCTCCGAAGTTGCCTTTGCTCAATGTTGGTAAGCATCCTGAATCCGGTGCTGACATCCTTGTAAAGAGCGGACAGTACGGGCCGTACGTAACGGATGGAACCGTGAACGCGTCGCTGCCGCGTGGCCAAGAAGTTGCGTCTCTTACGATGGATGTAGCGTTAGATCTATTGAAGGCTCGTGCTGAGAAAATCGCAGCGGATGGCGGAGTGACTAAAAAGAAGAAGCCGCGCAAGAAGAAGGCGAGCGGCAAGACCTGAGTCTAGCGGAAATCGATAATCACTCCGCTTCGCCCAAGCGATGACCGATGAAGAGCCTCGGAAGTTACATATATGATGGCCATACGAGTCCTGATTGCCCTACTCCTATTTTTACCGAACGTCTCTATCGCTGAGCCCACGGCCATTGGATATCTTCAGTTACCTTTAGCGAAAAAGGAAAATGTCCAACGAATAGGAACTCCGATTCCAGTTGTAATCGGGGGAAAACGAGGGGAGGTTTGGTATCCCGAGAAATCACATTCACTCGCCCTCAGACAGTTTCCCGTATACGTAGATTCAAAGATTACTCCTGAACCGTTGGTTTTAATCGATGTTTCCGGGGCATGGATGGAGATAGTGGCGGAATCCAAGCCAGGTCGTTACTCGGATCTTACTTCCGATCAGTTGCAAAAGTATGAGGATGGGAAGAATCGACTATTAGTATTTGAAAAAAACGATAATTGGGTAAAGATTCAATTTCGTGATCAACCTCCGTGGAACGGACGATTCGGATGGATACAACTGCAGAGTAATACGGGAGGATTCGTAACGTATTAATTCAAACCGTAGTGGACTAACCGCGAATACTCGTCGAACATAAGTCTAGGAATTGGAAGCTTTATCAACCATCACCATTTCCCGCATCGGACGAATCTCTTTACGAACGCTTCGCGCATTTGCCATAACGCGAACGGACACGGCTCGGCTTAAAACACTTTGACGATATCCTAATAGCGACTCTTTAAGCAGATAGGCGAATAGACCAATCAGCACGATCCAATTCATGCCAACTAACGTAGTATGGAGTATCGGGTGATTGACTCCAAAACCCCGCAGCTCCATCACGTTGTAAAAACCATCGATTCCTGCGGTGACTTTTCCTAGCGCTAGTCCGGTTAGAAGCGTGCCTGTCGCCACCATCCCGATTGCACCGGAGATAATCGCTACGAGCTGCGCCGTCATGCGCCCGAGTGCGCCCAGATCGCTTATAATAATTTTAGCTTCGGAATTCATAAAACACCCCATCAAGGAAGACTCCACCTCATGTCCGATGATTGAATAGTAGTGCTTCACGGAAACTAGCGCACTAGGATGACAAGTTGAGATCAAGGACCAAATCAATTAGAGAGTTTAACCCCTCGTTTTACTCGCTTTGTAGCTTTCTAGCGAATTTTATGCATCCTCCCAATCTATTGATTTCTATAAACTAATCCGCAAAATACCTAATCGCATCCTGATCGCATACTTTTCTAAGTTTACTTCGAGTGATGTTGTGAATCCGATAATCGAGCGTTAGTCCTCTAATTACGATCTTATGTTCATTTCCGAGTAGGTGACGGAGAATATTCACGCACCACGCAACTATAGCGCAGACATCCGCCGCAGTTTTACGACGAATCCGATAGATTTCATCTGGATGGGCGTACGCATGTCGCCAGCAGTAATCTATATCCGCCCTGGAAACGGGTTGTGGTTTATCGTTGCGTCGTACGATTTCCCCGGCTACTAGCACCATCTCGTGCTTAACTCGCCACGCGGGCTCAAGCTTGCTGAGAAGTTCCGAAAGCTCGTATTTTTCGTTCCCAGAAATTGCGCCGATCATCTCTAAGATCATGAATGCTCGATTTAGCCTCTCAAGCTCTTGCTCAGATATCATTGGTGGGTCACTTAAGATCGCGATCGCAGCTAACTCAACCTCTGAGCTACTTCTGTAGTGAACACCTTGGCCTAGTGCATGAAGCTCCTCAAGCAATAATTCAGTCGAGCGATATTTGGGAATTTCAAAATCATCAGTGGGGATACCTAACGGCGATCTCTCCCTTAAGAACGGATAGAGAATACGAGCTAGAACAGCGAACACCTCCCCTGCTTGATGCTTAAATCCAGGATGGTTCGCACGTCCATTCTCGATGTCGTAGGAGTAAGGATGTGCTAATTCAACGTCGAGCATCGGTCGCCGATAATATCGTAGACCGATCTAGAACGGTAGCAAATTTTGATTAAATTATGACTAAAATTTCCCCCAGAGGTACTGGTTAGTTACCTCGTGATGGAACAGCACCTCGCTCGTTTTCACGAGCGTGCCAAGCTCCCTTGCGCAGCGATCGGCACTCGCCATTTTTCGATCAACGAACTTCTCCTTATTTTCCTCACCGAGCATTTCAGCGATAAAGTTGCTCCCTTTAAATAGTCTGATCGCATCGTGAATATTTGACGGCAAAAATCGCGTTCGAGTCCGTCGCTGTTCCGAAGTGATTGTCTCCGTCATGGGGCCGTTAAATCCCGTCATTAATATTGCCAGAAAACAGAGATACGGATTTGCGTCCGGAGCGACGCTTCTAACTTCAATCCGGGAGGAGTTCTCATTTCCGAGTGGAATTCGAACCATCGAAGTGCGATCGACCGCGGAGGCTTTGATCTGGTTCGGAGCTTCGAAATGTGGATCGAGTCTACGATATCCATTGACGCTTGAGTTCAGTATCAGGCAGATGTCGTTGGCATTATTCAAAATCCTATCGACAAATCCCCATGCGTAATCTGAAAGTTGCTCTTCTCCGCCGGCCGAGAAAAAGAGATTTTTATCTGCTTTCGTGATGGATAGATTAGTATGCATTCCGCTTCCGTTTATTCCGGAAACTGGCTTTGGCAGAAAGCTTGCGGTTAATCCCATGTTCGCTGCAACCTGACGCGCGGTCAGCTTGTAAAGCATTAACTGGTCAGCGGCTACCAATGCGTCGCAGTATTTATAATTTAATTCAAACTGTGATGGCGCTACTTCCGGATGATCCTTTTCATTTTCGAATCCAAGCGCACGCTGTGCCTCTGCGAGCGCGTCGATAAACATTTTAAGCGGATCGCGTGGCAGGGCATTGTAATACCCACCGCTTGACATTAACTTAAATCCTACCCCCTCATCGAAAGATTGTTCAGCGTTGAGCCCTTCAAACAAAAATCCCTCACATTCGACAGCGATCTGCGCGGTCAGTTGATCCTTTTTGTATATGTGATCGAGAAACGTTTTGAGTCGTCCGCGCATGTCGGAGTGATAACCGGAACCATCTCGATCGTGGATTAGTCCGAAGACCATTACTTTGCCCGGCCCGAATACATCGCTAGGGAGCCATCGAAACGATCCCCAATCGAGCGCTAGTCTTAGGTCTGATTCTCGAACGACGGAGAAACCACGAATGGAGGAGCCATCAAAAGTTAAATTATCAAACGACGAAAGCAAAAACTTCTTGTCGTAATCGAGCATGTGAAACCGCCCCTCAAGGTCGGTGAAACAAACCGTGACGGCTTTTATTCGCTTCTCTTTTCGTAAGTAGTCTGTGTAGTGCTTTTCAAGCTCAGTGACCGGCGTGCGCTTTAGGACCCTTTCCTTAGCCTCGAGGTTTAATTGTTCAAGTTCGTCGTAGGGAATCTCAAGAAAATTGCGCAACGCGGTATCCGCCATAATTTAAATCTCCGATCTATAAGATTAAAATACGGGTATTTAAGCTAAAACCTCAAGAAGTTATTTTAAATTACCCAAAATTAATGCCAAATCTCGTATAATTTAACTGAGAACACTGGCCGACTACCGGCATCTAATAAGCAAGGTTAACGCGTGCGGATCTCAATTATCATCCCAACGTACAACGAGGAGCGGGCGATCGGCGCCACCGTGCTTGCGATTCAGGATCTAAAGCTTGGGTGTGATGTTGAAATTCTTGTTGTTGATGACGGAAGCACGGATGCAACCGCCAAGGTTGCGCAAACCGCCGGCGCAAAAGTGATCTCGCACCCGTACAACATCGGAAACGGAGCAGCTGTAAAAACTGGAATTCGCAACTCTGGCGGCGACGTTTTGGTGTTTATGGACGGGGATGGTCAGCACGATCCAGCTGAGATTCCCAAATTAGTACGATTGCTCTCGCGATATCATATGGCGGTTGGTGCCAGGGACTTCTCATCCCAGGCAGGCCTCCATCGAGGGCTCGCCAATATGCTCTATAATACACTGGCTTCGTTTGTAAGCGACTTCGATGTTAAAGATTTGACGAGTGGTTATCGCGCGATGCGCAGAGACGACGCGATCCGCTTCTGTGATATGTTTCCCAATACGTTCTCGTATCCAACGACGTCAACTCTTGCGTTCGTTCGATCTGGGCGAGCTGTCGCATACTCGCCAATCGTCGCGCATCGACGAGTAGGTACGAGCAAAATAAGGATATTCAGGGACGGCTTTGAGTTCTTAATCATCATCATGAAGATTGCTATGACGTTTGCACCGTTTAGAATCTTCTTGCCGATTAGCAGCTTTCTGTTTTTTGCCGGCCTTGGGCGCTATATTTATACCTATGTTAGCGCAGGACAGTTTACCAGCATGTCCGCGTTACTTATGAACTCCGCCGTAATCGTGTTCATGTTGGGTTTGATTTCGGAGCAGATCGCGGCTTTACGCTTCGAACGAGGGGATAAGCTCTTTGCAGTTGAGGACCAGTCAAAGTATGTCTCTCTAAAGGACTTCGCATTACAGCGCGAGTGCGGTAACCAGAATATTAAAGAGACAAGTGAGCAGCAGAGTGTCAGTTCAGCAAGCACAATCCGATCCGCAACTTCAACCCACCACGATTCGTAGCTTTACCGCTTCGAACCTAGCGTCGACTTTTTTTATCATTCTTTTAGTAGCGGTTGCCTCGTTCTGGCTGCGATCGCTTTGGGAGTCTAACCATTATTACGAAAGTGATTGTATCGCGCGCCCAAGCGCTGAATGCATAGAGAATTTGCGACGAGCTGCAAGCTGGAACTCCCCTGGAAACGATGCAGCGAGAGATGCGCTGGAGGATTTAAAAACGCTCTCGATCGGCTCTTCGCAGTTCAAACCGTTAGCAGGCGAAGCGCTCGATCGATCATTAGCAACAAGTCGAAGTATTCTAGATTCCAACTCTCTGAAATTGAAATCAGATCTCAATCCCGCCTACGCTGTGGCCGCATTTGTATCTTTCGTGGGCTGGATCTGGTGTAGCTTTTTGATTATCTGGAAAGGTTTTCGTGCTGATGGTGGGCGTGATTATTCACGAATCCGCAAATACGGAATCCTAGCTGGATTGTTTATATTGATGTGGTTGGCGGCGCTGGCGAGGGCTTAGATCCCTGGGAACGCGAGGCGTTGCCTCGCAGTAGTTTCAACCCCTTTGCAGTTTCAAATTTATCAGGAACGAAATCATCCACTAGCTTAGCGAGCTTGTTTAGAAAAGAGATACTGCAAAGTACCGCATTAGACTGCGAGGCAACGCCTCGCGTTCCCAGGGCGCTACCAACTCTTTCGATCCAACTCGCTTCCGGTCGCTGAATCAACAAAGATCACAGTCTTTACACCGCTCGACTTGGCAGCTTCAGCAAGCGAAGCATAGAATTTTTCTTTTGCATATGGAGGCATTCCCTGCATCGGAAAGTCTTTCATTTTAGCTGAGGCGGTATCTCCGGAGATTGCGAGAGATTCGAACTTACGCCCGGCTACCGGGTTGTCGCGCAGCGCTGACTCAAGCGGACTCGCTGCCGCTTGGGACGGCACAATCGCACCAGTTGCTTGTCGTGGCTGAGCTTGGTCTGGTTTAATCTCCGTGGTTTTTTTATCTAACGAATCGATAAAGCCTTGCAGTCGCTGCCGCGCTTCATCGTTTGGGGCTAGTGCTAACGCGCGCTTCGCAGTTTTACGTGATTCCTCAATCTCCCCTTTTTGTCCGATAGCAATTGCTAGATACGCCGTTGCCTGAAAACTTTTCGGGTTAGTTTTAAGCACCATCTTCTGTTGCTCAATACTCTTATCGAATTCTCCTTGAAACATAAGCGCAGAGCCGTATCGGGTGCGAACATCCTCATCGGTCGGTCGAAGTGCGAGAAAGCGTTCGTAGAGCGTCGCAGCTTTACTAAAAATCTGCTGATTAAAAGAGATGTCAGCTAGCGACAAAAGAGCGTCTGGTTCTAATGGATTGATCGCTAGAATTTTACTTAACTGCTCTACAGCTTCTAAAACTAAACCGTGCGGAGGCTCTTCCTCTTCACGAATTAATTCGACAAGAACGGCAGCATACTCGTTTTGTAGTTTGATATCGTTTGGTGCTTTAAGTGCGGCATCTTGAATGCCTCGAAATTTAGTCGGAAGTTCGTACACTTCTTCGATACCGCCAGTTGTCGCCCCAGCCCCCATCGGAGGAGGAACTTTGCCGGACTTCCAATCCGCAAAAAAAACAGTTGGGACAAAAATCATTAACGTAACTACGATAATAACTGACCAATGTTTAACGCTTAAAGTCGATCGCGCACGACAACCTCCAGCGAGGCTACCGCCACACATAGCGCAGAACTTAGCCGCTGTATTTTGTGAAACGGCTGCTCCACAAGAGGTACAAAATAAAGGATTTGTTTGGATAGTATTTTGAGTCATCGTTTCCACGCATCGTTTCTAGCGCAGAATCGACCGATCAAGCAAAATCAAACGATCGGATTTGTGAAGTTTTCAGCGATTGAGTCCGAAAGCGGAAGGCCTTTGTCGGAGATAGCCAACAGGTCCCCCTCTCTGGTCACTAGTCCCTCATCACATAGGACCGTGAGAAGCCCGGGATAGACCTGATCAAATGAAGCACCGAACAGCTCCCGAAATGCCGCCTCGCTAACTCCACGACGTTTACGTAACCCTAAGAAGAAAAACTCGAAAATTAGCTCTTTTTGTCCAAGCACATCTTGCCATGATTCAGCACTTCCGGTCGCGCATGTTCTCTTTGAATACTCTTCCGGCAACGACACGTTCGACCAACGCTTCGCTGAATTAGCACCTGCTCTATACAAGGAATGAGCTCCGGCACCGAGCCCCAGGTAATCATCTCCGTTCCAGTAGGCCAAGTTATGACGAGCGTTAAACCCTGGGTGAGAGAAGTTACTTACCTCGTAGTGCTCAAGACCTGCTTCAGTTAGCCGTTCGTTTCCATGCTGCATCATCGCAAGCGCTAGCTCATCGTCCGTTGGAATAATGTCTTTTCTAACCACTGCCCCGTGTAGCGGTGTGCCCTGTTCGATCGTAAGCCCGTAAAGAGAGATGTGTTCTGGGGCAAGCGCCAATGCCTCGTTTAAGTCACTTTTGAAATCGGCAAGGGTTTGGTTTGGAACACCGTAAATGATGTCTATATTGAGGTTCTCAAACCCTGCGCTTCTCGCATCGGAAAAGGCGCAAGCTATATCGGCTGGGGTATGAAGCCGTCCAAGGGTCTTTAGCGTAACGGGAGAAAACGATTGGGCGCCGAAGCTAATTCTATTAACGCCACTCTTTCTATAGCCTAGTAGAAAGTCTCTGCTTGCCTGGCCGGGATTCGCTTCTAAACTAATTTCGCAATCGGGGAGCAACGTGGTGCGCGCTCTGACTCCGTCCAATATGGAGGCGATAAGGTGTGGCTCAAGAAGCGAGGGAGTTCCACCTCCGAAAAAAACAGTATTAACCGTTCGTTTATCCCATTCAGGCTGGGCTAAACGAAAATCTAGCTCTGCCAAAACCCCTTCAACGTATCGGGTTCCGGGCACTTTTGAGACCGCATACGTATTAAAATCGCAATACGGGCATTTATGAATGCAAAACGGGACGTGAATGTATAGCGAGAATCCGCTACTCTGATGCTTCATGACAATCACCACTGAACAGCCACCCGATCCGAAAAGTATTAATCAGAGGAGTGGCTCGGATAGTTGGATACCGCATCTGGCTGCGCTTTGCAGCAAACCGAGCCGGCGAATCGCAGGTGTAATGTCGGGTACGTCGATCGATAGTATAGACGTGGCAGTTTGCAACGTATTGGGTACGGGGCCGACAGCAAGCGTCGTTTTGAGTTCCCATTACACGCATAAGTACCCGAAGGCTCTCCAAGCACGAATTAGGGCATTAAAGACTACATCGATCAAAGAGGTTAGCGAGTTACATCTTGAACTCGGCAAATTGTTCGGCGAGGCGGTTAACGAGGCGTGCGCTAACACCCCAAAAAATAAGCTTGAGTCACTCCCTATAGATCTGATCGGCTGCCACGGACAAACCGTCTACCACCACTCACGGCTAACAAGTGAAGGTACGCAAATTAAAAGCACATTACAGCTTGGTTGCGGTGAAGCGATCGCTGAAGCGACGGGTAAGCACGTTGTGTTTAATTTCAGAGCGAGAGATATCGCTGCAGGTGGCGAGGGCGCGCCACTGACCCCGTATGCTGATTCGGTATTGTTTAAAGCATCAAACGAATCGAAGGCGGTTCTAAACCTAGGCGGAATTGCAAACATTACCTTACTGTCTCCCGATTCATCCCGAATATTTGGATTTGATTGTGGTCCAGCCAACGCGCCACTCGATAGGATCGCTAGAATTATCAGTAATGACGCTAAGGGAGCAGATCTCGACGGAGCTGGTGCACGCGCTGGGATCGCTAATCAACAAGCGCTTAAAACGCTAATCGACGAAGACACATTTCTTAATCTACCGCCCCCTAAGTCAACTGGATTTGAGATGTATGGAGACGCATTTGTGGCGAGACTTATCGAGCTACACGGTGGATCGGCGACGAACGATTGTTTGGCAACAGCGGTTGAGTTTATTGTGCATGGTATAAATAGATCGATTGAATTATCGAAGCGCGATCCGAAAGAGTTGATCGTAGCAGGCGGTGGCTTGCGAAACATATATTTGATTGAGCGGCTTCGCGCGCGGATTCCTAATATCGACGTAGTGGGATCAGATAAATATCATGTCCCTCCTGAAGCGCGCGAAGCGATGGCGTTTGCGCTATTCGCTAACGAGTGGCTGATGGGCACAGCGGTTAGTCAGCCTGCGATTACCGGCCTATGCGCGCCTAGAATCTTAGGCAGCTTAGCGATTGGTAATTTCTAGTTGGACTACCAAGCGATGAGAATATTTCAGCGAGTATCAACGGCATTTCTAGCAGTGCTTCTAATTGCACAGTTTAGCTTTGCTGATAACGATGGTCTTACGAGACCTGAGTCAGTTCCTAAGAACATCATTCTCGTAATCGGAGATGGAATGGGACCTCAACAGCTCGGTCTGTTGGAGCTTTATGCGCAACTTGAGCGCAAAACTGAGACCGCCTTTCGGAGGCTTGCTAGCAAGGCAACGCTTGCCCTAGTGCAGCCGATCCCGGCTAACGGTTTGGTGGTTGATTCCGGATGCGCCGCTACAGCGCTCGCTTCGGGCGTTGAGTCGCTGCCTCGAACCCTTGGACTCGATGCTCGTGGCAAATCAGTTGAATCGATCCTTGAGCGCGCCAAGGCCGCGGGGAAATCCGTCGGTCTCGTATCAGATACACGGATTACCCATGCAACCCCAGCGGCGTTTGTGGCGCATATAATCGATCGAGACAACGAAACAGAAATCGCCTATCAGCTCGCTAACTCTTCGGTGGATGTTCTGTTTTCTGGCGGAGCAAAGTTCTTTGATATTCCGCTAAAGGGTAAGACTGACTCCGCTAGATCTGTGGCTCTTAGAAATGGATTTAAAATCGTGACAGACGCTAAGGAGCTATCCGAAGCTTCTGCGGAACCGGGCAAGCTTTTGGGGTTGTTTGCTAAATCCGTGATGTATGACGCGTTTAAAGAAGCAAAGCTTGGAGTCGCTTCTAAAGAACTATTTCGTGAACCAACACTGGTTGAGATGACTGAGGCTGCGCTTGCTAAGCTATCACAGAATCCCAAAGGTTTTTTCCTGATGGTGGAAGCTGGTCAGATCGATTGGGCGGGGCACGAAAACGACGCTGGATGGTTATTGCACGAAATGGTTCGAATGGACCGAGTTGTCGACACCGTTACGAGGTGGCAGGCAGCTAACCCTACTACTTTACTACTAGTAACCGCGGATCATGAAACCGGAGGCTTCGGATTCAGCTATTCCTCGGTTGATGTGCCGAAACCGTATTCATTGCCGGAGCAACCAGTCGATGCACCTAAGTATGCAGCGAAGCGCAACTTCGTATCTCGCAATGTATTGAAAAAACTTTGGCAGCGGTCGAAACGGATCGAGCGGAGCCTTGATGGCATCGTTTGGGCTACAGGAAATCATACGAGTACGCCTGTTCCGTTGTTCGCGATCGGTCCCGCAAACAGCCGTTTTGGTGGGCTGATTAATCAGACCGAAATCGGAAAAATACTACACTCGCTGGTGTCCGAAAAATGAAGATAAGGTGACGCAGTTGCAGAGTTTGTAACGATCGTTGGTCATAGGAGGGCACGACTTACCGGCAACTTTTATCGGTAATACGTTGAATAAGATCGCCGCACTTGATAAATGCGCTGTACGATATTTATTTTAGGGACAAGGGAGCCCACTCGGCGAAATAAGCTCAGTTAAGTTACCCGAAAATCATTCGAATCGATCAAGATCATATTCTCAAGGATCGAGCGCGCCAAAGCAGAATTTTCACGAATCAACCTCATATAAGGGCTCTGGAATTTTTGGTGGAAATACCGTCTTTGGCGGTACGAGCTTTGGCGGAACCTGGAGTCGCTTAGCCGCCATAGCTCCAGCGCTTGTCCGGGAGCTAAATCCAGCGGTCCAGCTTGCTGCAGCCAAAGCAACGTTTGCTAGAACCGGCTCACTTGTCGGCGCGTTATCACAGATGGCTTCTGATATCGTTCTTGGGGCTGCTGAGCATGCCCAGGGCTTCGGAGTTATCACTGCGAAGTATCGCATTACGCCTAAGGGGCTTGCGAGTGAAGTCACGATTCGAAATCCTGATGGATTTTCAGCCACCCGAAGTTTTTATCTCCGAGAGCTTCTAAACCCTCCTCCTGAACGGATTGCTCTAAATCCGAACTTTCGACCCGTGTCGGCGTGGCAGATAGAGCAGCAGTTAAAGACTGAAAGCGATTTTATGAACGATCCCACTGTTCACACAGCGGCGATCGTTTCGCTTGGACACCATGAGGATAGCGACAGAAACTGGATGTACGTATTCCAGCGGGACGCAGCGGACAAAGATGTTGTTCGACTTGTGGCGATTAGGTTGCCAGATGATCGTGCCGAAGCGTTGGCGTTTCGAGATCGGGTGTTAATTGCCGCTGGATTGGCGAGCGCCATACCAACAGGCTCATCGATGGATAGAATAGTGCTTCGTGGTGATATGCCTACGATTACTCCGCAGTCGGTAGCGGCCGCTTCGCCGATCGGACTGTTTGGGATCGGTCAAGACGAGTTGTCTAGCTTGGGATCTGATGGATTTGAAGTGATTCAGCAACGCCAAGCAGCTGAAATTGAGGCGTTAACCCGCCATATGCTTGATCAGCTCGATGCAGCTGACTTAGACACAGTTGACGAGCAGCTAGAGCTTGCGATGCAGATGGCCGGGCGGTTTTTGGTAAGTGCGGCTGCAGCGGTGCGCGCGGTAGGTAGTGCTGATTATGGCAGGCCAGATCCTGATGGACGGGGTGCTGATGGCGGTCGGGGTGATGCCGCTGGCCTGGAAATTCTAGACTCCGACGCGGATTTCATGGGAGTCGCGGAATCAGAGATCGAGTTGGGAATCGCAGACCTAAATGATTCATCACTAACAGAGACGGAAAGTATCTCTGTTAGTGATGGAATCCTTGTTGCCGAGGGGGAAGAGTCAGCATTAGCGATTACTGCTGAGTCTACGGAGGAGCAGAACTATTATCTCTCGGCCGAGGTTGAGGACGGCGACGAAGGCTACCAACCGGTAATCATCGAGTTTGAGGACTTGAGTACAGAGGCCGACACCGAAGAAGAGAAGGAAGGCGATCAAGAAGAGGCTACTCTAAGCCTTTTAGAAACTTCCGAAGGCGAAGCAACGCAAGAAGGCGAGGAATCTGAGGATGGCGATGTTACCACGGCAGATTCCGTCGCAGAGCTACTCCTAGAAGAGCAAACAGAAGAAGATGAGAGACTTAAGGAGCTAATTGAAGAGTTGGGCGGAGACACCTCGCTATTTTCTGCTGAGCCGGGCGAGATTAGCCCACTAGGGCTGCTGATCGCCGATGGAGAGCTTCCCGCTTTTTCTGAACTAGGTGAGTTTAACGAACTTCTGCTTGCAGCAGAAATTACCGATGCGGTGTCGTCTGACTACGATGACGATTGTGAGGAGGATTCAGGCGCGGAGCAGTCGGGCGCTAGCGATGAGGGCGTCAATGATTCTGGGTCAAACGATTCTGGGTCAAGCGAAATCGGCACTTCGGAAGGGGCCAGTAGTGATGAAGCGGCGGCGGCCGACGAGGTTTCTGGCGATGAAGCTGGAGAAACGTCCGTATCTTTAGCAGCGGGCATCGATGAAGAAGTTGACGTAGATGAGCTTGCGACTGGTGGCGATAGTTCAATGGGCGATGCCTCCGAGGATGATACTCTCGATCTGCAAAGCGGCTCTGAGTCGGTTGATGGCGAGTTGTCCGAGCGGGAGTCTGATTTTTGGCCAGCGATTGACGGGGAACTTTTCGCCGCGGAGGAGCTGATTGAAGAATCAAAAGAGAATGGAGTTGTCGGACTGAGAGCAAAACATGCTAACCGTCGAAGAGCAGCTATTCGAGCGCTTAACCGGATGCGACACGAAGCTGAGCGATTAGGGATACAAATTCTTGAACTTATCAAACTTCGCCAACGTCGCGGACTGAAGCGATTGTGGTTTGAGCAGCTGGTATTCGCCCTGGCGCGGGAAATGAAGTTCACCTTCGAGCAGCGTCAGGAACTTGCGCGCGAGTTAGAGCTTTCTAGCGCTGATTTTGACGATATCCGTCAGGCTGAACTAGCTGTGCGCAGAGAGGTTCATGCACGTAAATTACGAACGAAACTTATCGAACCGCTTCAAAACATTTAATAATATCAAATACTTATAGACAGTTGCCTTGTTGCACTGAACCCTCAACACTGGAGCTGCGTGCTTTTGTCTGACAACCATCAAATCTCCTTACTAATACTAGCTCTGTTGCCCATCCTGCTTGTCTATCTAGACGGCGCTCTTTGGCTGAGACCTAGATTACTTAGATTTTCTAAATTTCTAATTTTTCTGACCTCTTCGGTCCTGGGACTTAGAGCTTCGTACGAGCTTATTCTTGTGGCTGCGGAGCGCCCGTTTGATTCATACCTCGCTCTAGCGCTCTTCACTCATTTTCCGTTGGCGCTGTTTATCTCGCTTGCTACTTGGAAAGGCGGAGTTGTGTCTAGTAGTAGTGCTGCGCGCGGTAAGGACGGAAAATTACTTGAGGGGGTCGATGCTGGTGGCGATTTACCGGTTCCGCAAAACGAGTCCGTTGAGGCACTTGGGTGGAATGATTTGGTTGTCGGTGCTGCCGTTCAGCATGAGTTAATGACCGTCGTAGAGTTACTCAAAACACCGGACTCAGCTTCGCGATACGGAATCGACGTGCCGAAGGGCATTTTACTCTTTGGTCCCCCAGGAACTGGAAAGACGACGATCGCAAAGGTCATGGCGAACCAGGCGGGCTTAGCTTTTTTCGCGTTGCGAGCAGATCAAGTGATATCGAAGTACGTAGGGGAATCTGAGAAAAACCTCTCAAAACTCTTCGCTGCTGCTGCAAAACACGCCCCGTCGGTCGTGTTTATCGATGAGGTAGATAGCATCGCTTCGCAGCGTAATTCGGGTCAACAGCAATGGGCTGACAGAGTTTTAAATCACCTTCTGCAACTGATGGATGGTGTATTGAAGATCGAGGGTTTGTATATCATCGCAGCCACGAACCGACCGGACTTAGTGGACGGTGCGCTGACTCGTGCTGGACGGCTTAGTCGATCGATTGAGATACCGCTGCCGGATGAAAACGCCCGACTCGCGCTGTTGCAGCTCTATACTTCTAAACTTCATCTTGAACAGGGATTAGATTTGCCAGCACTTGCAAAGCAACTCGACGGAGTTTCACCAGCCGATATCAGGGAACTGTGTAACCGCGCCGGCATGAACGCGTATCAGCGCGAAGCAGGGCTTGGAAAGAAACAACGCAGCTACTTAGTAAGCCGCAACGATTTTTTTGCAGCACTACAAGAAGTGGTGAACTAGCCCTGGGAGCGCGGAGCGTTGCTCACTACTGTCCGGTAGAAAGTGGCCATAAATCGAGCTGTTTTTGAGTATTTTTCACTGAATCGGCTGGACTCTGTATATCGAACTCTGAAAGCGCCTGTTTTAATGGGGTTTTTGCGAAAGCTGAAACACTTAAGAGTTG
>JBGSNS010000101.1:0-8894 GCA_041739515.1 Bdellovibrionota bacterium | reverse complement strand
CCACTCGGGGATAGTTGTGGGTGCTGCTCATTGTAGGCAACTTTCGGTGAAAACTCCCGATTATATTGTAACACGGAGGACGCGGGGGACACGGAGGATGATTTTTGAAGAACTTACTGGGAAGGTAATCGACGCCGCGATGGCAGTCCACTCAGCCCTGGGACCGGGGCTCTTCGAGGAGGTCTACAAGGTCTGCCTCCGCCATGCGCTTGGGAAGAAAGATATCAAAGTCCTCTCAGAGGTCGGACTTCCGGTCATCTATGATGGCGTGCTGCTCGACATTGGATACAGAATCGATCTGCTCGTCGAAGATCTACTTATTATCGAGCTCAAATCTGTAGAGCGCGTTGCCCCAGTCCACAAAGCGCAGTTATTAACCTACTTGAAACTTGCTGCGCGTCCGGTCGGATTACTTATAAACTTCAATGTCCCGCACCTAAGAGACGGTATCACGAGGGTCATCAATTCTTCCCCTCCGTGTCCCCCGCGTCCTCCGTGTTAAAATCCTTCGCGAATCATACCGGCGGAATCGCTGCATGTAGAGCACTGGTGCCCAGTTACCATTTAACACTGCCATGAGTTAGCGGATGCGAAATCGGCACGATTGGCAGATTTCCCAAAAAGCTTCTCACCGACAAGACGTACAGACTTAAGAATCCGATGAACAATCCGATTTCAACGAAACTAAACGGGATCGTTGTTGGGTAAAGATTCGGCATTACGATCAGATACTTCTCAAACCACATTCCGATTCCGATGATCAGCGCTACCAAACCGAACGCCCACGGAGTCCGTTTCACGTCGCGACTAAGCAATAAGATAAACGGAAATACGAAACATGCAGGAAATACGAACCAAGCAAGTTTAATCCAGGGCAGATCCCAGTCTCTCGTTCTTAAGATCATCCACTGTGTTTCCTCCGGAAGGTTTCCGTACCACTGCGGAAGAAACTGCGCGAAGAACATGTACCCCCAGAGCATGCAGAATCCGAAGGTCAATTTGCCGATGTCCCAACGTTGAGGAGCCTTAAAAATCTCGCCGAAGGTCTTATTCTTCTGAGCGATCGAATTCGCGGTTACGCCAAGGATCGCCCACGCAAGGTAGACATTTCCTACAAAAATAAACCCGCCAAACATGTTAGAGACCCAAAAAGGGTCCATGCCCATGATCATTTCAAAAGCGAATAGCGAGTAAATAATCGCGTACGCAAACGCTAGTACCGGCGCGAAACGCGACATGCTCGGCTGGATCTCAGCGACCTCATGTTCTAATCCTTTCCATTTACCGCTCACCAGATTGTAAAGAAATCCTCGCTCGCCGCGCCATTTTTCGAGTGCTTGCTTATTCATGCCCTCAAGCAACATACCGACATCGCCGCGAACGCTAGCTCGAACGAAACGCCACATCATGTAGAACAGTACAGTGAGCAGCAACAAATGCCGCAGATACACAAACCCAGGGGACATCCAAGCTTCCTTACCTGGCATCACTTGATTAGCCCACGGAAACAACGCTTCTTTGCCGAACCAGGTAGCAGCAAGCAACAAGATCGACCAAGGCAAAAACGCTATGTGAGCCTCAGCGATCCTTCTGATAGCTGGAGACCAAAGAGCTCTGGTAATTTGAAAAATAACCGTGGTCGTCACTGCGCCAGCAGATAACCCCATAAAATAAAGAAGGTTTACGTAGTACGCACCCCATATATGCTTCGCCGATACCCCTCCAAAGAGCGCCACAAAAAATGTGGTAACACCGATCAGGATTCCTAAAACACACAACGTTTTCGTACGATCCGTAATCTTTACGGGACCGGCCTTGACGATGTCCGGCACATTTATTGAGACTATTTCTGCATGCATCTGATGCGCTCCAAAATTCTAACTCGCCACACCCGTAGGGATTATTTCTCGAGTGTGTTTACCAAAACTATCTATTCGTTGCCGCTCTAACACTTTGAATATAATTTACTAAATCCCAATGCTCCGTAGTGGATAACTTCCAACCATACGCCGGCATGATTCCTTTTCCGAAATGAACAGCGAGAAAGATCCGTCCGTCCAACATCTCAGCGTACGAACCACCTGAACCAGCGGTACTGCGATTGGCAAGATCTCTAGCCTCTAATCCCGGAGCATTTAGAGTATTGCCCACATGCTTTCCGTCTTCCCACCGACCGTGACAAACTTGGCAGTGAATCTCAAACAGACGGCTGCCGCTTGCAATCGATGCTACATTTGCAGGAACTGGATTAACCAGATCTTGTGGCTTAGTACTCAACTCGACTCTTCGCTCAACAGATCCCATTGGGACTGAGCCCGGAGGTTTAGGCCGCATGATAGCTCCGGTTACCAACTGGTTTCCAACCATGTCCTGGTTGAATGGCAAGGCTGATACGACAACAGGCGCGCAAATCCCAACTGATAACAATACTTTTACCACGGCTTTAAAGACCATCGCGCACCTCCACATCTTCAGCTCCGAACCGACGCAACGAAGACTCGACGTCCTTAACCTGATCAGTAGAGCAACCGACCACTAGTCCAAATTTATTATCTGAAAATCGCGGATCGTATCCTGGAGTACGAAATAAGTTCGGGATCCGACAGTGATGAAAAATTCCAAGAAGAGTACAAAGCGCTCCAAAAAGAATCGTACACTCGTACCCGATAACGACGAAGCCCGGGACCGAAATCACGTCCTTTGCGGAAACGCGCATCGGATAGTCCATCGCCGTTAGAATGGCCAATGCAAATCCGAACGTGAGCCCAGTTATTCCGCCAATCGCTGTAAAAAACCGCACCGGACTTTTTCCGGGCATCGCGGCATCCTCGATCTCGTGGCTAGCGAAAGGTGAATAAACTTTGAAATCAAAATTCGCCTCTTTCACAGAAGTTATCGCCTTAGTGAGGTCGTCCATAAACTCGAACACGCCCACTACGGCCTTGGTCGGTTTTGAATCTTGTCTAGTCATAAAAACTCTCTATTCAGACTTAGTGATGAGACGGGGTTCCATTACGAGTTGGCGCCGGCATGATCTCTTTGATTTCGCAGATTGCTACGGCAGGGAATAGCTTAATAAACACACTAAGCTGCATGCCAAACCAACCAAATGACCCGATCAAAATTCCCCAATCAACCCATGAGAAGTTGTATCCACCCCATGAGTATGGAACGAAGTCCACGGCTAGTGATTGTGCAATAATATTAAACCGCTCAAACCACATCCCGATATTAATGAAGATCGAGAGCACGAACAGAAACGCGATGTTCGTTCGCAAACTCTTAATCCAGAGCAGTTGCGGGAAGACGCAGTTGCACGTGAACATGATCCAAAACGCCCACGCCATTTCACCAAATGGCCTAAACCAGAACTGATAACGCTCAAACGGGTTATTACTAAACCACGCCATATAAAACTCGGTGGCGTATGAGTAGCTAACTACGTTGCATGTAAGCAGAATAAGCTTACTCATTGCATCGAAATGATCGAGGCGAATAATACGCTCAAGCCCGTACACTTTACGCAGCGGAATCGCCAACGTCATAACCATCGCAACGCCGGAGAAGATCGCTCCTGCTACAAAGTAAGGGGGGAATATCGTGGCGTGCCAACCGGGAACGATCGAAACCGCGAAATCCCAAGAAACCACGGAGTGCACCGAGACAACCAGAGGAGTAGCCAAAGCCGCGAACAGTAGGTAGCCCCCGGAATAATGCTTCCATTGGGCGTGTGAACCTCTCCATCCAAGCGACGTAATTGTATAGAGCCACTTGTGTAGCCACGTCTTCGCTCGATCTCGAGCGACTGCGATATCAGGGATAAGTCCTACGATAAAAAACGTCGACGAAACCGTCAGATACGTTGAAACAGCGAACACGTCCCAAAGCAACGGAGATCTAAAATTCGGCCACAACGCACGCTGATTCGGATACGGCATCAACCAATAAAAGAACCAAACTCGTCCCAAATGGATCAGCGGAAACAGTCCAGCGGTTAACACGGCGAATACGGTCATCGCCTCAGCTAGCCGATAAATCGGCATTCTGAACTTAGCGCGAAAGAGGTACAAAACAGCGGAGATTAACGTACCGGAATGGGCAATACCGACCCAGAACACGAACGTGGTGATGTAGAATCCCCACATAACGGGATGCGACTTTCCAGACTCACCGATTCCGTTAATGATCTGCGTAGTCCACGCCCAGGCACCCAACCCAACCATGCTGATGCACGTCAGAAACAATACCCACCATCCACCCGTTGGTGGATTCATCATGTTAAGCACCGAGTCGGTAACTTCAGAATAAGTGACTTCGCCTGAGTAACGCTTTTGGCGACGTTCAAATACAAGCTCGTTATCTTGGTCAAACGCCTCAACGTCCGGCAACGTCGTCGACATAGAGTTTGGTGCTACTGCATGAGATGAAGAAGACATAATTCGCTACCTTAAGACTCCAACCGAATGCGACTGAGATACGTTACCGACGGCTGGGTGTTAATCATTTTGTCTAAAACCTTATAGGAACGATCACTGTGCGATTTCTTGCTCACAGCGCTCTGCGCATCTTTTAGATTTCCGAAAGTTAGTGCCTGAGTTGGGCAACCTTGCACGCATGCAGGCTTGATCTCGCCATCCTCTACTAAACGACCCAAATCTTTAGCGATGTCCTTAGCTTCAACGATGCGCTGCACACAGAATGTACACTTTTCCATCACTCCCAAACCACGCTTGGTGACATCAGGATTTATCTGCCAATTAAGCGGCTCAGGCATCGTGTACTCAAACCAATTGAAACGACGAACCTTGTAGGCACAGTTGTTTCCGCAATATCTAGTTCCCACGCATCGATTGTAAGCCATCGCGTTGAGGCCTTCCTCATTGTGATACGTTGCATACACAGGACAGACGGGCTCGCACGGTGCGTTTTGACAGTGTTGGCACATCATCGGCACGAAACTTACGTGCAGGTCATCAACTGACCCGTCGAAGTAGCGTTCGATATGCAGCCACGACATTTCGCGCCCTTTGTAGACCTGCTCTTTGCCAACGATCGGAATATTATTCTCTGCGTAACAAGCAACGATGCATGCAGCGCATCCTGTGCAAGACGCCAAATCGACGTTCAGGCCCCACTGATACAACGGATGTTCGCGCTGTTCGTACATCTGCTTCGGATTATCAAATCCGTGCTCATGCGCATGAGGGCGATCTGACTTCACCGCGTTGCCACTTGCATCAAGCTTAACGAATTCGGTTTTGCCGATTCCGCGATCCATCTGTGAATCGCTGCCTTGCAGAATCAATATTCTCGCCTGGCCAATGCCCTTGCTAACCTGAGCTGCTACTCCGAAGAGCGCTAAACCATCTGCGCCCTTCACATTCGTATGCGGCAATAAGTTCATTACATTGCCGGAACTTGTGCACTCGCGGGCATACCTACCATACGCTGTATGACCCTGGCCGATTGGCAAAGCCACCAAGCCTTTGTGCACATACGGAGTTAGATAAACGCCGACATTTACCTCTCCGAACTCAGTTCGGATCTGCACCATGTCGTCTTTTTTAATTCCAATTTTCGCAGCTGTTTCAGGATGGATCTCAGCCCACGCGCCCCACGAAGTAGTGCTCATCGGATCAGGGAGCTCCTGCAACCAAGGCCTGTTTGCAGCGCGTCCATCAAAACTCTTCACCGACATAAACGGCAAAACTTTAAGCTCCATCGAGGCAGCTGGATGAAGTCCCCCATGGGAATCGGTGCCGTGTCCATCAGTACCGTGCCCATCAGTACCGTGCGAATCGTGGGAATCATGCCCATGATTCACTTTAGAGGCGGCCTTTGCTGCGCTTGCTGCGAGAACGACAGCTGCGTTAAGTCCAGCACCATCAGGAGATAACGCCACGCTGCCCGTCGGCGACGTAAACACTCCGCCGCGCTCTACCGTCTGAAGCCAAAACGCATCGAAGCTTTGAGATGAGCCGGATGCCGCATGTGCGGTCTGCCATCGCTCCTTTACGTAATCCTGCATCGTCTTTGCGGATGACGACATTTTAAGTCCGGCTGATCCAGCGAGCGTCAACAACGAATCGCCGAAACTCTTCGTACTAAACACCGGCAACATCGTAGGTTGAATCATTCCACGAACGCCATTTTTCGGCTCACTATCTCCCCAGCTTTCAAGCGAGTGGTGAGATGGTAAAATTAAATCAGCGATCTGGGCAGTTTCATCCAAATGCGTTGAGAAGCTAACGACTAGCGGCACGAAGTTTCGTGCTTCCGCGTAACCGTACGAACTTGGAAGAGTAAATGCCGGGTTCGCCTCATGCACGAAAAGCGCTGAAACTTCACCCTTACGCATCGAATCGATCAGCGTAGCAAGCTTTTGCGAGGACGAGCGCGGGGTCCGCATCGAGCGTAAGTCTACGGTTTTTCCAACCGCACCCAATCCAACGTTTAGAATCGCTGCGGAAACTTGCAACGGCAACGGATTTTCAGTCTGATTCGCGGTACCTCCAGCAAGTACCAAAGGCGCTGATGAATCGCTCAGATATCGGGCGACGAGTAAAAGCTTCTCTTTAGAAACGCCCGAGCTATCGACGACGGATTCTAATGTCACCGAGGCAGCAATCTTTCGAGTAGCATCTGAGAGAGCGCTCGGAACTCGTAGGCGACCACTTTCGAGACTTAGTTTAATCATCAACGCTGCGATCTGCGCCTCACTTCCAGGAGTCGCGTTTAACCACAGATCGGCGTTAGCGCCGGTTAGCGAGAGCCTAGGCTCTACGTTGATGACTCGTGTAGGCTTTTTTGATTTGCGAGTCTTGGCCCATCCGCGAGCGTACTCGACTGGAGATACGAATGTCTCTAGAAACTCAGTGCCGAAGTTCAAAACAACATCGGACTTCTCTAATTTAAATTGCGGGATTCCGTACGAACCGTATACGAGCTCGCTAGCCTTGGCGAGCGCCATCGGTTGCGATGGATCGTATGTAACATGCTCAGCACCGCTATTCGCCGCGAACTCTGAAACTAGCGCAGCGAGAGAACCAGTTAACTCTCCGGTGATAATTCCCTTCTTTCCGTTTCCCTTAAGCGCCGAAGCAACCGTTGAATAGGCCTCGTCCCACGAAATCGGTTCAAAACTGAATATATTTCGACCCGAAGCATCCGCTCCAGCTTTGCGCTTGAGTGGCTGTCTAATTCGATCCGGATCGTAAAGACTCTGAAGCGCCGACTGCCCAAGGGCACACAATCCGCCCTCATTAATTGGGCTATCAGGACTTCCTTCGATTTTTACTGCTCGCCCCTCTCGGGTGCGGACCATGATTCCACAACCAGCGGAACACTCCGTACAGGTTGAACGATACCAAACTGAGACGCCTGGGATCTGGTCGTAGTCGCCGTGAACGTTGGGAAGAACATTAGTTCGCTGAGAATCTGCGCAGCCAGCCACTCCTGCGGCCGCGCCGCTACCTAGAATCTTAAGAAAGTTTCGTCGTGATACACCACCGGAGATCTTCACAAGCTCTCCAGAGCTACTAGGACTAACAGAACTATTGGTTGTTTGTGGAGCCGCGCAACCGCACGAACCTTCGCTCCCCTTTTTCCCTTCGCTACCACAACAAGACATTTTCAATTCCTCTCTTCTCGAATTTCCGCGGCCAAACAACGATCCAAACTCAATAGATTTCAGCCTAAAAGTGACAAGTATTACAATCGATGCTCGCGCCCTTTTCTCGGTGACAATCGATACACCATCCCATGCGCATCGTAGTTACACGCTCAACGACTTCCATCTTTGGCACCTGGCCGTGACAACTCTGGCAAGTTACACCGGCCTTAATGTGCCGCTTATGGTTAAAGCGAACATGGCTCGGCATTACGTGCACTTTGACCCACTCGATCGGCTTTTTGGCGTCCCATGCAGCCTTAACTTTATCGATCTCAGTTTTCTTCTCAGGCGTAGATCCGCCAACGAGTAAATGGCATCCCATACACGTTTGAACTTCAGGGATCACAGCGTAGGTGGATTTAGCAACGGACCAGTGACAATACTGGCAATCCATCTGATTCTTCTGCACGTGGGTGACGTGGCTAAATTTAATTGGCTGTTCAGGGCGATATCCCCGTACGCGCTCCTCTGGCCCTAAGTAACGATAGTGATCGAGGATGTGCAGGTCCCAAACCGCCGCCTGCCCGTTGTTCCAAACGCCGCTTCGGATATCCACGGTGTCGTAGGCTGGATTGGGATTGCTTGCAGCTAACTTGCTTTGCTCCCCGTCTGCAAACGCTCTTGACGGTGAGCCCGCGCCAAGCATCGATAGGACGAACAAAACCAGGAAAACTGAGGAAACGATAGGTCTAATACGAAACTGATTGTGAACCATGCATTTACGCCAAAGAGCAACGTGTCAAAGTAAGCGAACTAGCCAATATCAATTCGACTACACAAAGCTGAGTTCGGAAACCTTCACGAACGCCAGAACACGTTGTTGATAGCGTAACTTGTTGAAATGATAAATTACCTTCCGACAGAGAATGCAAAAAAACTGATTTTATTTCACCATTTAATGTTGAGTAGAGTATTCCGCTTTAACGAGATCTAATAGAAATTGTCGTCGAGGAGCTCTATTCCAATTTTTAGAATTTCCTGTCGGCTTTAATGCTTCAAATTCGAGTTCTGTTTTCGGCCGACGCGTAAATCACGGACTCGATACGTTAATTTTTGACAATAATGCCTACCTGGGCTTCCATCCCTCTTGCCTCATAATTGATGTCCTCGAAAATTATGGCGAGAATTTTGAAACGGTGCTGTCAGTATCTGGAAAATTCTGAAATTGGTTACGATGTTTTAGCGTATCCCCCTCGGGGTTGGGAGGGGGCGAGCACTGGGG
>JBGSNS010000089.1:0-3171 GCA_041739515.1 Bdellovibrionota bacterium | reverse complement strand
ATCTACAACGCTCAACCATTCAGGAGATTTTGCGAGTGGAGACTCTCCGGATTCAGACGGCTTGTAGTCGACAACTTCAGGAAGCACCAATGGAAGTTCCTCATTTGATAACGCAGTTACGATGCCATCTTCCCAATGGATAATCGGGATAGGTTCCCCCCAATAACGCTGGCGAGAGAACACCCAGTCGCGAAGACGGTATGAGACGACAACTCGCCCATGTTTGGCGTCGGTCAACCACTGATTGATTAGCGATGCTGCCTCTGTGTTCTGCTTTCCCTCAAGGCCAAGTTGCTTGGCCACTGGCTTGTTGCACTGCAGCATCGTTCCCGTTTCGGTCCATGCTGACTCGCCGTTTAGGGTGTTTGCAACGATCTCTGGAGACTCAGATGCAGGCCGAATGACCGGCCTGACTTCTAAGTTATAATTCTTGGCGAATACGAAATCCCGCTCATCGTGGGATGGTACTCCCATAACTGCGCCGGTACCGAACGTCATAAGGACGTAATCCGCTACATAGACCGGTACCTTATCGCCGCTTATTGGATTGATTGCGAATGCGCCGGTATTACAACCAGTTTTCTGTCGCGTTTCAAGCGTTCGATTAAAGTCACTTAGCTTCGCGGCTTCTGTTCTATAATTCTCAACTGCTTTCTTACAACTCTCAGTAGTGATCGCTTGTACCAAACGATGCTCCGGAGAAAGCACCACAAATGTTACGCCGAAAAGCGTGTCAGGACGCGTTGTAAACACCGTGACGGTTTCACTCGAGCCTTCAATCCCAAGCGTAATTTCGGTACCGTGGCGTTTGCCGATCCAGTTGCGTTGTTGCTCCTTGATAGCTTCTGGCCAATCCAGTGTGCTGAGCTCAGATATCAAGCGCTCAGCGTACTTCGTAATGCGCATCATCCACTGTCGCATCGGTTTGCGAACCACCTCGTGATTTCCGCGCTCGGAGCGCCCATCGATAACTTCTTCGTTTGAAAGAACGGTGCCTAATCCTGGACACCAATTAACCATCGCGTCTGCCATATAGGCTAGGCGATGCTCGCTTTGGTAGCGCTGAGTTGCTAATTCTCCGGCGCTTTGTATCTCAGGCGGAATTGTTAACTCTGCAATCGGACGTGCACGCTGCTGTTTCTCGTCGAACCAACTATTGTAAAGCGTAAGAAATATCCACTGTGTCCATTTGTAATAATCCGGCGTGCACGTTTTGAGCTCTCTATCCCAATCGTACGAAAGGCCGATTCGTTTCATTTGAGTGGTAAACGTTTCGCAGCTCTTGTGAGTAATGATTGAGGGGTGTTCACCGGTGTTAACCGCGTGTTGCTCAGCCGGCAGCCCGAACGCATCGTATCCCATCGGATGAAGAACGGAGAATCCGTTCATACGTTTGAAACGGGAATAGATGTCGGTCGCCGTGTACCCGAGCGGATGTCCGATGTGCAGCCCGGAACCGGAAGGGTACGGAAACATGTCCAGGATGTAAGCCTTCTTTGCCCCAGGTTGAGTGGGTGTTTTGAAAGACTTATTCGTCTCCCAAAAAGCTTGCCACTTCTCTTCAATATCAAACGGGGAATACTCGCTCACGATAGCCTGCCTTTAAGTCTAGAACTGAAGGCAAAATATACCGAAACGTCGTGTCGACGCATAGGCACAAGTAGTGCGATTTTAAAGAACTCTTACTTTTTAACCGGCTTATTCGGTCTAAGCTCAAGCTCAACGGTTTGGTTCTTCTTCTCTCCGGTAATCGGGTCTTCGAATGTTTCAAGAATCTGGATTTTATTCGGAAGAATATCCACCACAACGCCGCCTTTGGTCCCGATTTTGATACCGCGTCTCACGGTGAATCCCTTGCGAACTGCGTTTTCGACAATCGCAATCGGCTCACTGCTACTTGCTAGAAACGAAGTATATCGAAGTTGACCGATCTCGTAGTTTTCAAGCTCGGTTCCTCCGCGATTCGCCATTTTCGGCGAGAGATCAAACGGGAGGAATGGGTCGCGCTTACCCGTTGGATCGTATACGAAACTCCCTCTCTCAGATGTATCCGGCCCAAGACTAGCCAACAACACCGGATCGATCTGTAAATCGTCAAGGACTCCGGGATTCGTTCCGCTCGATCCCGACTTCTTCCCACTTCCCAACTTGTAACGTCCGTTCGTCAAGGTGTACGCGAGCTCCTGGCCGCTCGACGGATCCTTCGGAAGTGAATCGAAATACTCAGGTATCAGTTCGTTTAACTTATTAGGATATTTTCCCTTCTTGGATCGAAAATCCGCGAGTGCCAATTGAACCTTTAGAGTATCTTTACGCTCGTCGCTTATCTCGCCTGAATTTTTCAACGCGGTCTTAATCGCCTCCTTAGGGGAGAGCGCTGGGGGTCCGCCACCATACAGCGAGAGGAACGTGACTTGGGCAGCGATCAGGACGGTACAGGTGATCGCAAATTTCTTAAAACCGGAAGAATGTTTAGCTCGTTTAGCCATAACGGTTAATCTCTGAAGTGGCGGCGGAGCCTGAGACTCCACCATAAGGGTGTAGACTACCTAACGAAGGGCGTGAGCGGTAGGGGGGTTATGAGCTCCACCTGGGCAATTTGGGAGTGAGCGATCGTGGGGACTGAAGAGGAAGAGGAAGAGCGATCGTGCGGACCAGCGGTCCGGAAATACCAACAATCGTCCGTAATTTCGGCGCCCGCCGAAATACCAACAATAAAGCTCGGGATGAGAGGATTTGAACCTTCCACCTACGCTCCTAGCGGAGCTTCGGCGGACGAGCGTGCCCACCCGTGATTTCGGCGCTAGCCGAAATACCAACAACAAAGTTCGGGATGAGAGGATTTGAACCTCCGGCCCCTAGTTCCCAAAACTAGTGCTCTAGCCAGGCTGAGCTACATCCCGATACGCCCTTGAGGCGGCCCGCAGCGTATCTCGGAATTTTTAAATAAGCTAGGGCCCCCCCACGGCCATTAAGTTAAGGAGTAATCGCGCTGATACGCTGTGGAGGAACGCGAAACATATAATTCACCACAGAGGGTCACAGAGGTACACAGAGGAAGGAGACTGTGGGATTAGTTGAAGCGGCAATTGATCCTCCCTGCCTGGAATTTCAGGTAATTCATTAGCTTTAGGCTCAAGTTCGAATAACTTACCGGGCCCAAGGTCGAAT
>JBGSNS010000088.1:0-4176 GCA_041739515.1 Bdellovibrionota bacterium | reverse complement strand
ATTCGACCTTGGGCCCGGTAAGTTATTCGAACTTGAGCCTAAAGCTAATGAATTACCTGAAATTCCAGGCAGGGAGGATCAATTGCCGCTTCAACTAATCCCACAGTCTCCTTCCTCTGTGTACCTCTGTGACCCTCTGTGTAGTAGTGATGAGGGTGTGTAAGACCGAGGATAATGACCCATCGGACAGGGATTTATTACACAGGAGAACGCGGAGATAACCGGTTGATTTACCCCCGCGTGCTCCGAGGACTCCTGTGTAAATAATAGTAGGGCCGGATTCCGGAGGTAATGTCGATTATACGAATTACATCACACTCTCGTAGTAAAGTATTGGGCTGATACCACCAGCCACTAGTAATCTTTCAGAAGCTCTTGCAGTAGCTCATCTCTGGATTTGGTTCGTTTCTCCACTGCCGGTGCAGTAATCACCGGTGCAGCCGTCGCCAACGGATTGACGACGTCATCGACCGAACGAATCAGAGACGATGAGGAACTAGAACTAATGGCGCTGCTGACGCTCGACGCGCTTGATGACTCGTCACCAAATAAATCCTCTACCGTACTCGTAGATTCCTCATCAGGATCGGTACTGGTCTGCTCTGTATCTGATGAGCCCGTGTCTGAGGACCCAGTGTCAGAGGACCCAGTGCCAGAGGATTCAGTGTCAGAGGACTCAGCATCTGGTTGGGCACTAGCTCGCCGCGATACTTTCGGTTTCGAACTCGTGCTAACTATCGGCATCGGTTGCATACGCAGAACTAACTTGCGTGGAATTCGAATGACTTCGCCGATCCGCATCCGGTTCGGATTTAGTCCGGGGTTCGCATCCACCAACAATTTCCAGTTTTGCCCCTGTCCAGTGTACCAGGCAGCGATTGCATACAAGGTCTCACCTTGAGTTTTAACGGTGTGCCTAACGTTGTTGAGCTGCTCCTCGGTAGGTGACGTCGGCTTTGCGCGCGGTTGACACCCGGATAACGCAAAAACACCCGCAACGCAGATAATGGCAACAGCAACAGATTTTTTAAGATAGTTTGTATTCATCATGTTTTGGCCCACAAATTTTATTTACCTTTTACCGAGAAACCGTTCAACTTATCTATAGATCTTCGCAAACTCTCCTTAACTTCCCCGATCGGTTCCGACGCGAGACGCGCATTTAGATACGGAAGCGCTCTTTTATCTCCAAGCGCCGCCAAACATCGAGCAGCGTAACCTCTAACTAGCGGATCGTGGTCATCGAGAGCTTCCATTACCGCTGGAACCACTCGCCGATCGCCTAACGAAGCTAACACTTCTAACGCCCTAAGTCGCACTAGGTACCCGTCGTGACGCAACGGACCAATCAGGGCTGCGGACAAACCGGCCAAATTGCGACGCTGAGCCTCGTCTATGGCCTCTTTAACCAAGGCTTCAGGCGCACGCTCATTTAGAATCATCCCCATCAATTGGCGATCGGTGAACTCAGCTGTAGGTCTATCAGATGGCGCTGGATCGCTTTGTGGTGCAATTAATGCGTCGTCGTACGAGGCTGACTGTATTGCTGGAGAATTCTGCGCATTCGACGATCCTAAAACATCGTCTAAAATTCCCGGATCCGTCACCAAAATCGCGAGCCCGAATCCTGCCACCGCCGTGAATCCAACGATTAAGAAAATCGAACCGAGGGAAAGTCCCTGTTTAATACGGCCAGCTGAGCCCGATAAAGACCCGTCCCCAAAGAGCTCCCCTTGAGTTTTGGGGGCTGGAAATGCGCCGCTAGCGCCTGCGGAACGCCTTGCCGGGAACGCCTTTGAATCCCTCCGAGCCGGCGCGGAAAAATCCATCGGTTCAACCGTTGGCATTAACACCGAGGAAGAACGCACCACAATGTTAACGCCTAATGCCTTTGAGAACGCATCGATCATCGTCTGCGCCGAGCCGAATCGTGCTTCCTCTTTGTTAGCGAGCGCAACTTCAAACTCAGCCTCAAGCGCCAATGGGAGTCCAGCACTGACCTCTCCTAATGCGAGCTTTTTCCCGTTTAAAATATTACTCACAACGTCGTGGAAGTTATCTCCGGCGAACGGACGTTTCCCGGCGAACAGCTCGAACGCTACGATCGCTAGGCTAAAAAGATCGGAGCGATGGGAAACCGTTTTATTAAGTAACTGCTCCGGGGACATGTAGGCCGGGGTACCGAGCGCTGCTGCCCCTGGTCCTTCCGTTAGTGAACTCGTGACCGCTGCGATTCCAAAATCGAGCAACATTACTTGGCCTGCGCGATCGATTAAAATGTTGGCAGGTTTAATATCTTTATGCAGCACACCTTTATCGTGGGCATAGTCTAATGCAGAGGCTGCTTGCCAAAGAATTTTCAAACACTCAGTCGGAGTAAGTGCTCCGCTACGGCGCTGCAACAATTCCGCTAACGTCTCTCCTTCGACGTAGTCCATAACTAGGTACGGACTCGTAAAATCCTCTCCAACCTCAAAAATCGTCACGATATTTGGGTGGCGTAAATTGCCTGCGGCACGGGCCTCGGTGCGAAGCCTTTCGATTAACTGCGCACGTGATTCCGCGGTAGCGTTTTCACCTGCATGCACCGTTTTGATCGCCACGAATCGCCCGATAGCTGGGTCTTGAGCCTTATAAACGAGGCCATTTGCTCCCCTACCGAGGACCCCTAGGATAATATATCTCCCGATTCGTTCCGGATGTTGCTGGGCGTTGTCCACGGTCATATAAGAATGAACGAGCTTACGAATATCAGCAACCCAACTTTACTAAGTTAAGTGCCTTTAGTTTTTCTATGATTCCTTCAAAAATCGAACGACGCGATACCGACACATTGGTCATAACGTATCCAAACGAGCCGGAGCATAAACTGCCAGCGGCGTTACTACGGGCCAACTGTCCGTGCGCTATGTGCCGCGAACAGCGCGGAGACGGGGACTCCCACGCTCGCCCCCTTACAGCCAAAGATGCGGGACTTAAAAAACCGTCTTCCTTAAAAGTCATCGAACACACCGTGGATGAAGCCAACCGGCTTGAGCAGGTGTGGAGCATCGGTAACTACGCGATCGGAATGCGCTGGGGAGATGGACATGACGATGGGATATTCGCATGGAGTTATCTTAGAGCGTTGGTGTCGGAGTCTTCGAGTGGATTAGGCGGTGTCGCATCACGATAGCGCTTACTCCTTTTCGTTTTTGGCTTCAGGGCGGCTGCTTCCTTAGCTAGCTCGGCCTCGCGTTTCTTGGCTGCAAGCTCCGCATCAGACTTAGCCTTCTCCTGCTGCTTCGCCTTTTCCTTCGCTAGCTTCTGAGCGTTCTTTTCCTGAATCTTCTTTTGACGCAGCGCCTCTTGCTGCTGATTCTTAAACTCTTTCTCCGCGGCTTTGAGTTGCTTTTTATCGAGAACGACAGGTTTCTTCTTTATCACCTGATCTCGGTAACGCATCGGGACGTCATACGGCGACTCAGCGAAGTGAACTGTCCCTGACTCGTCTATGTAATTGACCGACTGCGCATGCGCTACGGTAGTCGCGCAAAAAATTAAGGGCATACAGAAGCGAATACAGACGAGATATCTCATACACAGTATGTTATGGCGTGGTTCTAGAAAGTGGAATCATGAGAATTTTAGCTATTAGCGACACCCCGGATAAGCCTGAAATAGCGCTTTTAGCGGGCTTGCAGGCTTTGGGGCACACGTTAACCCTGGTCTCGACGTTGCCCTCACTGCCGGAGGCACTCGCAACCCTTCAGCATGTGCGGCATAAAATATCTTCGCGTTTATCAATAAAGTCGATTCGGTTAATTCGAGAGCTCAGCCGCAACGCCGATATCGTGCACTGCTTCTCCGCCCGCGCTCTCTCGAATGCGGTAATCGGTGTGCCGAAAAACGGGGCGAAAATTATAGCGTACCGTGGCACCACCGGGCATCTATCTAAATTTGATCCGAGCAGTTGGCTCACGTTTTTAAACCCTCGAGTGACAGCGATCTCGTGCGTATCTAAAGCTGTGCGAGGTTATCTTTTGCAACAAGGAGTCTCTGAGGAGAAATTATTTACGATCTATAAGGGACACGATCCCGCGTGGTATCGCGATATCGCGCAGCTTGATTTGCAACAAGTGTGCGGGATTCCGGATGAAGCTCCTATCATCTGCTTCGTTGGGAATATGCGTCCGG
>JBGSNS010000075.1:0-5208 GCA_041739515.1 Bdellovibrionota bacterium | reverse complement strand
ACATCCGCGCCGTCAGTGGCAACAGCCGTAGAGAACCGGATCGAAACAAAGCCGATGCCAAAACCGGCCTCGCTTAAAGTTGACCGGCTAGGATTTCGCGGCGCTACAATTTTGGACAAGTTCGTAAATTCTTTTCTCTATTTACTCCGTGCGGCGGCAAGATTTCTCTCCCGTAAAATTCTAGGCGGCGGCTCGAATAACAAAGTGGTGGTTAAATCGACTCCAACGGCAGAGACATCGACAGGTTCTGCTACTATGCAAACGTCGCAGCACAAAGCCAGCAAGAAGAAATACTATCCGAAAAGATCTCTTTAGTTGGCCGGCCTTTAGGTAACAGGATCGAGATCTCCAGCAAGCTCCGGTTGCCGCGCGATTACAGCATCTAGGTTAGCTTTCGCTTTCTCTTGCGCCTCCACAGTATCAGCGATCTTCACCAACGTCGTTGCGGCGGCTGCAGCCGCGTAAATTCCATCGTTAGATAAAGTTTCTAAGTTAGCTCTTGCAGACGAGATCTCAGAGTCGATCTGCGTGCGTGCTGCAGCGAAAAACAATAGCTCCCCAGTTAGACGTTCCAGGGTGCCGCCCACGGAACTTGCGTACTTTCTCTCAGATAGAATCCTATCGCGTGTCGACTTATCTTCACCGGCACCGATCTCACTGAGGGAAAGATAGAACGATGCAAACTCTGGATACGGGGGCTTTGCGAAAGACAAACTTTTTATCTGCGACTCAAAGCGTTTTTGAGCCTCAGCGATTGCTGATGTTTTGTCCGCATCAGACTTAGTGGCATCTGCAGGAGCGCGGTTAAGTTCCTGTAACTCCGCAAAGGTTCGCTGCATTCCAATAAAGCTGTCGCCCGATGCTTGCTGAGCCTTTAATTGTGTCGACTCGTAAACTGAGTATCCGTATGACAAAGCAGATGCTAATGCGACGGTGATTAACAACGGTCGCCAGCTCTTGCGCGCGAATTCAGCAAACGGATCTTCAACAACTTTAAGCTGGCCATCTTCAGGTAGCTCCCGATCCAGTCCCGCGTTTTTCAATGCCTCTTTACTCGATTCTGATTGCTGTCCGACCATAACAAAAAATCCTTATTCGCTGAGTATCAACGTGAACGTTCTACCTAAATTGCGCGCTGAATGAAAACCCGATTCGTTGCTAGGAAGGCTTTGAACTACATTTTGTGCTTGAAATCGTCCGGATCCAGGTCGTCCAGGATATCTCGCCACTTAGTGCGATCAACCTGACTTAAATCGCTAGCCTCAGGCTCATCAGCTGCCAGCTCTTCCGCCTCCCCTTCAGCGGGCGGCGTCTCCTTAGAACTTCCCGCCCGCGGCGGTGCTTTCGGAGCTTTTCCGGCCTGTACTGCATCGATCACATGGGAAGAAACAAATATTGGAGCAGAAGCTCGAACGGCGATAGCTAATGCGTCGCTCGGTCGACTATCCATAATAAGCGCCTGATCGCCAACCTGAAGAATCAACTCGGCAAAATAAGTGGAGTCTTTCAATTCCGTTATTACCACTCGGTTTACCCGCACCCCTAATTGCGTGAACACCGCCATAAAGAGATCGTGTGTGAGCGGGCGAGGAAGAGCGAGCGACTTAAGCGCACTTGCAATAGACGTAGCCTCAGCTACACCGATCCAAATCGGAAGCGTAATCGCTCCGGATTCGTCTTTCAAAATTACAACTGGGTGTTGATTATTCGGATCCAGCACTAAGCCGCCAACGAACATCTCAATTGCTTCAAAACTCACCATTACGAACAGTCTAAAGTGCGGCCGGACTTCTGTCCACGAGAGAGTTGTCCCCTAATCTTTGAATATGGGGCTCGGGTAAGACCGTCCCTTTCAAGGTGTACCGAGCGTTTTTTACTACCATCGCCTCAACGATTGCGCCGCGAACTACCCGCGGATCGGTGGCTTGGAAGTTAAAAATGAGATTCTGAGAGGTTCTCCCAGCCATCAAGGTTGGATCGTTGGCGGATGGTCCCTCGACCAAGACTTCAACGGTCTTTCCTACCCACTCAGCGAGATTTTCAGCAGTAATCTCGTTCTGTCGGGCCTGGTACCTATGCAACCGCTCTAATTTAATTGCCTCGGGCATATCCTCCAATAGCTCAGCCGGAGTACCTGGCCGCGGTGAAAAAATATACGAGAACGTACCATCGAACCGACATTCCTCGAGCATCTTCATCGTGTCCTGAAAATCCTCCTCCGATTCACCAGGAAACCCAATAATCACGTCCGTGGTGATCGCCATATCCGGCACCCGTGTTTTAAGACTCTGGATAATTTCTAAATAACGTTTGCGGCGGTAATTTCGATTCATCGCCTTTAAGATTCGATCGCTTCCTGACTGTGACGGCATATGCACGTGATGACAGATCTTAGGATTGCTGCAGACTAAATCAACGAAATCTTCCCTAATCTCTTGCGGATGCGGGCTCGTAAACCGAATGCGCTCAACGCCAGGAATCTCTGAAACTTGTTGTAGAAGTTGCACAAACGAGAGCTTCGGCACGAGATCGGCTCCGTACGAATTAACGGTTTGACCGAGCAACGTAACTTCCTTTGCACCCCGATGCACAGCGAGCCGAATCTCCCGTTTTATCTCTTCAAGGCTGCGACTAACCTCCTTGCCGCGAGTGTTAGGAACTACGCAATACGAGCAATGTTTATTACATCCTCGCGATATCGATACGAACACGGATACTTTATCGGTCTGCACGAATCCGGCCGGGAGTTCCTCCCATTCTTCTCGATAATTGACCGCAACCTGCGGAGCGAAGCCCTCTTTTCGACGCTGAATCAACGATGGAACAAGCGACAAATTATGAGTTCCAAAGACGAAATCGACGTCTTTGCTACGTTTAATAATCGTCTCGCCTTCTTGCTGAGCTACGCACCCGCCAACACCGACCATTAAGTTCGGATTGATCGCCTTTAGGTCGTGCATCTCTCCTAGCAGACTGTAAACTTTCTGCTCCGGCTTATCCCGCACCGAACACGTATTTATTAAAACTAGTTCAGCGTCTTTGGCTGCGTGGACTTGTCGATAGTCTTTCTCTACTAGCTTAAGTAATTTCTCTGAATCATAAGCGTTCATCTGACAGCCGTACGTCCTAATAAAGACACCAGGCCGTGCATCGACCGCAGTCGACGCGTTATCGACGGATTGTGGCTGTTCTTCCGAAGCAGGATTCATAACCCTCGTGAATAACAAAAATTTGCAGTTTAATCGAATGCGGTCCCGAACGCCGCTGAGGCTACTCGAAGCTCACGATCTCTAACGTGGGAGTCATTAACCGAGCCACTCCGGGTGCTAGCTCTGGCGCGTCGAAAGTAACTCTGATTGGGCGCTGCTCACCAGGAGCCATCTTTAACTCGTTGACTTCAAGCTCAGTGGCCTCACCAACCTCACCGGAGGCAGCCTTAAAATGGGCGGCCAAAGTGACTGAATTGATCGTCCGCTCTGTTCGATTCTGAAGTTTCGCAGAATACCTATACGCTATAGAACACGGCTCGCGTTCACACTGAGGTTCAATTACCGCGAGCGTCGAATCAGCGAGGAGCACCTCTCCCACGATCGATTTTCGAATGTTTTCTCCCAATCCAGGGGCTTCCGGAATCGTTTCGGAAACAGTAGCCACCATGTAGTCTTCCGATGATTTAGCGCCGTACGCTCCCCATTTTACGTCTAGTCGGTAATCAGTCATCTGCTCAGCGACGATCGAAATCGGAACCATGACTGGGGTTCCTGGCCTCAACAAGCCATCAATCGTGTTAGGAGAAATGGAACGGGTACTAATTTCCTCGCCCTCGTTAAGCGCGGTAACCTCTACGGAAATTCCTGCGGCTGGCCAAACAACCACTGGATCGAGCTGAATTAATAGCTCGAGTCTATCGTTGATGCGTCTCTCCGATAGAACAGCAACACTCGCAGGCGCGCGCTGCGCATCAAGCGTAGCTATCGGTGGGACGATTTGCTTACTGCATCCACCTACCAAGAGAAGCGGAATGATTACGCTGAAGACATGAAGATATAGTTTTAAAGTCAATACTCTCATCTATCTCGCCACAGGTTTGGCCGCACCACGAGCGTCCTTTGAGAGTGCCATGCTAGCAATGAGCCACCCGCTTGTGTGGGAGAACTCCCAGTGCTCAATCAACGGAACGTTCTCTAAAACATTTCTGCCAACTTTATACCGTTGTAAATCTACCTCAAGTCGCGAACTAGAAGCACCTTCGCCATCGACCCGTTTACGAATCTCGGCACCAGTGATGGTGAATCCTTCCGCGAATTCGTCCACGGCGGCGCGTATTTCCGCCTTACGACCATCCGCAGTGAGCGTCATCGCATCTTCGAATTTGCCCTGGGCTACTATTTGATGAAATAACGCCACTCTCGCTGGCAACAACCCGCGCCTGGACTCCTCAGTCAATCCAGCCTTTCTCGCGGGCTCCATCAACGGCATGAGAACGCAGCCAGTAGCAAAAAAACAGCCGGCCACGAAACACAACCACGACAAGCGCCGAGATAACCGATCTGCCATTCCCATTTGAAGGATCCTTGTATTGAGATTTTTCACTTCAGCAGATTATCCATCCAAGCCCTGAGAGTTTCCTTCGCTGATTTCTTCGGTGCCTCAGGATGGGCCTCGTTTTTTAGAGCAGCGCGCTGATCAACGGACTCGGCGAGTTTAGGCTTAGTAAAATCGACTTCACCGCGCAAAAGCCCAACGACATTCGAAGGTTGTGCCCCCTTATGCTTCGCTTTATTTCGAAGGTATAGTTCGTTGGCACCCAAAAGCGCGACCATCATAGCGAATATGATGACCCCTACTCTCCGCCCTAACATTTTTATCCCGCTTGGATCTTCACTCATAAGCCCCGCTGAAATACGATCTACCTTAGCAAATCGGATTGCACTACCGGTTTTAGGGGCGTCAGAAGTCTAAATCCCCCGGTCATGGACTGTGGGCATGCCCTCACGGCCATTAAGTTAGGAGAACTCACCTCAGAAATATGTCAGAGATTCACCACAGAGGGTCACAGAGGTAGCTTAGTTTCTAAGTGAGGCCAATTCGACCTTGGGCCCGGTAAGTTATTCGAACTTGAGCCTAAAGCTAATGAATTACCTGAAATTCCAGGCAGGGAGGATCAATTGCCGCTTCAACTAATCCCACAGTCTCCTTCCTCTGTGT
>JBGSNS010000064.1:0-7472 GCA_041739515.1 Bdellovibrionota bacterium | reverse complement strand
GCCGTGAGATTACTCACCCGATACTGCGTAAGTATTTGCAGGATCCCAACTTTACTCAGAAACTCGTTGAGCACTCCTCGGAATACGATAAGGCACTGAGAGATTATGTCGAGGCCGGTATATCCGTTGAGCAAAATCGTGGCTTTTCTGAGCGCCTGCTGGCTAATTTCCCCGAAGAATTGCGGCTTTGGACTCGCCTGTGGCATATACGCGCACTTTTCGGTCTCAATGATATAAAGAGAACCTGGCCTCTCTCCCGGTGGACTCCTCAAGTCTCTGAAGATGAAGTGGCGATAGCATTGGATCAAACGTTGCAGTTAGCCAAAGATCTGGTCGAGAGCTGGGGCGGAAAGTTCGTGGTAATTTATCTCCCTTCATATCGTACTTTTGGTTATCGCATTCACCATCCATGGCGCGACCGAGTTCTGGACTTATTGAAATCAAAAAATATTCCGACCATCGATCTGCTTCCGGTTTTCCAAAACTCTGCTGACCCTTTTGCGCTCTATAATTATCGTAAGGAAGGTCATTACACCGCCGAGGGAAACCAGATTGTCGCTCAAGCGGTACTTCGGTATCTGCAAGCGAATGGCCCACAGATTGCTTTACCCACTCGCCAGGTATCTCCGGAGTATCTTGTAGTCAGTCGCCGAAAGTAAGCTTGGAGCCTCTTATCGGTCGCAACACATCACTTTAATATGCAATGTATACGGTGCCGTACTTGCGTTGTGACTAAACACCTGCACCCCTTCGGCATAGCCCAGACTTCCGGCGTCGTTCATGAGTTCGGATTTATAGACATAAGCGGAATGAACAGAAGACGAGCTCAAATCAGCACTGTAAGTAACCATGTAGGAGTTGTGATTGAAGATTCTGTCGATGTTATCGCAATTCAAAAACGCAAACCCTTCCCCAGTAATATTTTCCGCAGATGAGTTATCAAGTATTTGACAATTTTGACTATTGGGAACTCCCAGTCCGGCAACTCCGTCTGCTCCGGCAGCGCCCTCTGCTCCGGCAGCGCCCTGTGCTCCGGCAGCGCCCTGTGCTCCGGTGGGGCCTGGTTCCCCAGTGGGGCCAGTGGGCCCAGCGAAACCTGCGACACCCATACTGCCTTGCGGTCCGATTGGTCCTGTAAGACCGATGGATCCCATTACTCCCGTCAAACCCTGCGCGCCCGCAACTCCGTCGGCACCGATCGGACCAGGTAACCCATTTTGACCTGGAGATCCCATCAAGCCGGCCGTTCCCGCGCTGCCCGGAGCCCCGGTCAATCCGATCGGACCTTCGCCACCCGTTGCTCCCTGTATTCCCTGTATCCCCTGGGAATTCTTCACCAACGCTCCAAGATCCGTAATGGTTCGTTCTCTATGTCGTCTTCTACGGATACAAGCATTCTTCGTGGTGACACGCCCCGTCGATATATTCTGGCACAAGTATGGTGCTGATGATGCGCTATAAGGGAAGTAGACGCCTAGACCGAGGAGTGTATAGCCAAGAAAATGTTTCAACATGTGCGTAACCTGAATATCAAAGCCTTCTCCTCTATGAAGCCTTCCGACGAAGACCACCGAGGAGACTAATAAAAAAGAATGCCAAAAAAACGAAGGAAAGAATTTTAGTAAGATATGCCGACTCGCCAGCGATTCCCCCGAATCCAAATATTCCCGCAACGATCGCGAGGGCCAAAAATGAAATCGTCCAACTGAGCACTGAATCCCCCTTAAAGAATGGTCGTTACAGGTAACCTTAGTAAGAAGAGGGGCAGTTCCGTATGATATTCATCAGCACAGAAAGAGTGCCATCTCGGCGCAGCGCTTGAGTGGGACGATTGAGTTGATCGGCAGACAAATTATCACCCTTTTATTCTCAGGGACTTTTCGATTTATCCGTCTCCACATAGGTGTCCTACGACATTCTTTCGAGAATTGGCGAAGCGAATCGCAAGAAATGGATCGATATTTCTTCCGTGAGGAAGAGTTTGGAAAACGAGCTCCTTCAGGAAAGGTTAGGACTACCCATCTAAATGTTACTGTTCATTTTGATATGGTACATTCCATAGTGGGTCAAAGTGAGTAAGAAACATGATTTCATCTAACCCACGTGTCGTTATCATTGGCGGTGGCTTTGCCGGGCTAAACGCGGCTAGAGAGCTCGGGAGAAAACACATTTCCGTTACGCTCATCGACAAAAAAAACTATCACCTTTTTCAGCCGCTGCTTTATCAAATCGCAACTGGCTCTCTCTCCGCAGGTGAGATTGCCTCCCCGCTCCGGTCAGTCCTCGCGAAATATTCTACAGTTCAAACAATCCAGGGAAATGTTCGAGAAATTGATCCTCAAAAGAAAATTGTACGAACAGAGGATGCTGCCTTCAGCTACGACGTATTGATCGTAGCAGGCGGGATGAACACACACTTTTTTGGGCACGCCGATTGGGGGACCTTTGCTCCTGGCTTAAAGACCATCGAAGACGCAGTTGAGATTCGTAGTCGTGTGCTAAGTGCTTTTGAAAAGGCGGAGCGCACCGAGAATGCTGATAAGCGAAAACACCTTCTCACATTTGTGGTAGTGGGCGCAGGTCCAACCGGCGTTGAACTAGCCGGAGCATTGGCAGAACTTGCACGCCTGACACTAAGCCAAGAATTTCGCCACTTTTCTTCGAACGACGTCGAGATTTACCTAATTGAAGGTGGTACTAGAATCTTGCCGACCTTCTCAGATGAAATCTCGGATTATACGGAGCGTGCTCTGAATCAATTGGGAGTAAAAGTCCTAACCAATTGTCGTGTTGATCGAGTGGATAGCAAAGGAGTGCATCTGAAACTTTCTACAGAAAATCGAGAGCTTTTTTCCGATACAATTATTTGGGCAGCTGGAGTTAGAGCGTGCGCACTGGGAGATATTTTGAAATCCGCTGCTGGGGCCGAACAAGATTCTGCCGGAAGAGTAAGGGTCACCGAATACTTAACACTCCCGACCCATAACGACATCTATGTAGTCGGGGATCTGGCCAACAGTACCGATCGCGATGGGAAGATGGTACCGGGGGTGGCACCAGCCGCCATCCAGCAGGGACGATACGTGGCGCGGCGGATAATACATCAATTGCAGTCCAAGCCCTCTCGTCCCTTTCGGTATCTCGACAAGGGTGCGATGGCCGTCGTGGGTCGCGGGCGAGCAGTGGTTGAATCTGGCAGATTACGAATTTTCGGATTTCCTGCCTGGTTGGTGTGGGCCTTCGTCCACATCTATTCTTTAGTGGAGTTTGAAAACAGGATGATTGTTTTTTTACGATGGGCCTGGAATTATGTAACAAATAAGCGCGGCTCAAGACTGATTATCGATGCGCGATCGTCATAAAAGCGAATGACGTGGATCATGTTCGAATTGATTGCCTCAATGTAAAGTTTCATGTCGTCAACACGCGTTCGCGCAATCTGACTAGGGAACAAAGAGCACCTTGTTAAAGACGACGGGAATAAACACATGGTGGTGGTGACAGAAAAAGTAGATACGAACCCAAATGGAGCATCGTGAATGTTGCAGACTGAAGGGAAAGCTCAGAAACGGATTGATTATTAATGAAGACCGAAAGGCTAGCACAGGACTTTCCTATCGTTTGCGTGGGCGGGTCCGCCGGTGGCCTTGACGCATATATCCGATTACTACAGCATTTGCCGGCCGATACTGGAGTTGCGATCGTTATCGTTAATCATCTGAGAACCGTCGCCACTCGGCTCCACGAGATTCTCCCGCACCACACAAAGATGCCGGTTGAGCTAATCACAGAACACCTAGTGATCCAGCCCAACCAAGTCTATATCATCCCGGAGCAACGTGATTTGCACGTTCTTAATCAAGAATTCCGTCTAAAGCCGACATCCAAGCCTAGGGGATGGCCTGACGTGATTACCGTGTTTCTGCGCTCCCTGACGCGGAACTGGGAAGGAAAACTTATTGCTGTGATTGTCTCTGGCTATGATGGTGATGGCGCAGCGGCGCTGTGCGGCATAAAAGAAGTGGGAGGCATTACCATCGCGCAGAAGCTCGACACGGCCGGGCAACCAGATATGCCTGAGAGCGCAATAGCAAGTGGGTGTATAGATTTTGTTCTTTCCCCTGAGGATATTGCTCAAGAAATTGTACGAATTGCGCATGCCGTATGACGAGGTCGAAGTACCCAAGATAAATGGGGACGATAAATGGGGATAGTTCCTTCCGTCCCCCCTTTTTCTCAAATTCCGAGCATGAGCGCGCTCATATAGAACGCCAGCAATCCCGAGTATCTACATACAATCTTGAGTTTCATCTTTAAAACGATTCTATTTTTTATCCTCTTTTGACTGGAGCTCTTTTGACTGGAGCCGCCCTACTTGTTTTGACTGGAGCTGTTTGACTGGAGCCGCCCTTCTTTTTCCCCACCAGCGTCGACACTGTCAGCAGAGTCGATCTACATCTGATTGAATCCGCGTCGGCGGCATGAGTATCTAGTTAATTGAGTCGCCCCACTTGTACGCGACTAAGAAGTGATGATTATTCCGGTGAACTTTGATGAAATTGCTGCCTTTTCGCGCGACTCAGCGCAGGCGTTGCATCACACATAGTTCGCATGGGTTCGAGACACTGATCGCGCGACTCAGCTCGCTGCCCAAGACAGCACTGAGGCCATGGGCCTGCGCCCTGGTGGAAAGAGCCCGGCAGGAAAGGCGTTAGTATAAATCCCCTTAGCCCATTCCGCTAAAACATCCCGTGCCTTGGCGATAGAAGCCTTAAAGAAGCTAATGAACTTGCGGCGCAGGTCTTTATCCACTGAGAGGCACCACATGCGCTTCCCAAAACTCTTTGGTTGATAGGGCTTTAGCATGCTTTGACGGATTAAATCTGAGGCACTCGAGAATCGCGTGCGACCGGTCAACACCCGCTCTTCTTGGATTTGCTCTGAGGCAGATTTAATTCGCTCCAGCATCATGGCGCGAATATCCTTATCAGAGCGCTCCTTCGTTTCATCAAAGCAGTGCTTCCATGCGTAGGGTGAAAGAACTAGATTTATCTTCTTGGCACCATCCCTGGCGCTCAGCGACTCGAAATGCTGCATGATAGATTTTGTTTCCTTCCATGGTTCATGCGGGTTCTTAAGTGCTAATACCTCATCCCTCGGGATATAGGTGCAGCTCCGGGTGAAATGTTCGCTTTTGAACATCTCTGCACTACTCACCCCTGGATACTGTTCGATGCTCTCAACGATATGGTCTTTAACAGGATTTAACATTACGTAGGCTATCTGATCCAATGTCTTGTTGAGATCTAGAATCGTTGGAGAATCGTATCCTTCCGCCCAAATGGTGCGCTTGCGCCGTCCTAGTAGTCGATTAACCCGATGGGCGATCTCCTGCTTTGCGTAGCCAACAAATAATGGGACTGCCTCTGGGTCAATTACTCTCAAAATAATATGAAGGTGGTTAGCCTCAACAGCGAAGCCAATAAGCTCAACCCAGTACTTGCTTTGCGCCGCTGCGAGCGCCGACCACACGATCTCGTTCATAAACTCCGTAGGCACAATCGGCAGTCCCTCCTCCGTGCGGCTGGTGATCATGACAACGGAATTGTGGATAAAGATCTTCGGTGGTGATGGCATCGTTAGCTAGCTCCTGCGGCGAGCAATCGCGAGTACGGACTCTAGAGTTGCTATCCTGGTAGCGCATTTGTCGCGGCAAAGTAGGGCGGCTCCAGACGCAACAGTAGGGCGGCTCCAGACGCAACAGCCAGACGCAAAGTAGGGCGGCTCCAGACGCAAAACTCCAGACGCAACAAGTAGGGCGGCTCCAGACGCAACAATCAGAGGTGAAGTTTGCGTTGATCGTTAGCTTGCGTCCGTTGCGAAGCTCTACAGCGTACGGATCGCCGCTTACCGCAGGTATCGGGAGCTCTCGAAATTTAGGACCCGGATTCTTCTTCCCCTCAATACCAAGCGCTTCTCGTCTCAATATCTTCTGCCAGTACTTAAAGCTGTAATACTTTAAGCCGCGCTCAGCGCAGAAGGAATCTACCGTCTGGTTTGATTGCCCAAACTCTTCAATCACACCCTTCCAACTCGCTCTCGCTGAGGCTCGCTCTTCATTCGTCATCGTCATGCTTTAACGTTTCGCATGACAACTTCGATGCTCATAGGACGGCGCAGAATGACCGGTTACATATTAGCTATTACTACCGGGTCGTTGATAAACGCCACGATTCGCATCTTTGCCTGGCACTACGATGTTTCACTGCGCGATGTTTTCACTGCGCGATGTTGTCACTGCACGATGTTTTCAAGCTCAGTATAGGTCTGCTCGACTTGCACTGCAGCGGGCGAAGGACGGACCTTCGGGTGCTCCGGAAGTTCTATCTTAAAAACGCATCCCTTGCCCACGACATCTCTGGCAGTCAGAGTTCCGTGGCATAGATCCACAGCTCGCCTAGAAATCATCAGCCCGAGTCCTAAACCGGTTCGATCAACGCCTTTCTGTGAGTACGGTTTAAAGAGGTCCTCAATCTTGCTTTGGGGTAGTCCACCACACTCGTCTTCCACCTCTATAAAAATTCGCCCCGCATGAGTGGAGGCACGAATCCATACCGTTTTGTTAGGCTTGGTGAACTTGATTGCATTGTGCACCAGATTCGAGAGCGCTGAGGTAATGAGATGTGGATCGGCGAGAATCTCTAATTCCGGCGAGACATCAACTGCTAAAGTGATATCCTTATCACGCGCGGCACGATCAGCGGTTATTATCACCTCACTAGTGAGGTGGTAAACCCGGCACCTTTGTAAATCAACCGTCGGCTCTCCCTGAAGTCTCACCTCCGACAAAGAGCGATCAATAATTTCACGCATTCTTTGGTGAGCATCTTCTAGTACCCGGTTAGTATTACCGCCCAGCCCAACCCGTCCGGATTTTATCATCTGGTGAGCCATGACTGCTACGTTTAAAGAGTTTCGTAGTTCGTGCGCGAGAAAGCCTAATCGCTTGATTTCGTCCTTCCCAACGTTTTCGCGCTCGATTCTATTGAACTCCGTAACTGCTTCAGCAATTGCTACATCGAGGCAGAAATTCAGCCGGTTAAATTCCCGCATATACACAGGCTCTCCGCCATTCGTGCCGACGTATTCAGTCACGGCCTGGCAGAGGGCGCCGTAACCGTGAACTACCTGCGAAATTGTGTATCCGAGCCTTAATGATTCTTTGCCTCGGCGGGTGGCGGACAGTGTGTGAATGTTGGCTGAAGCATCGTTTGGCGGCCCCGGATTTTCTTCATCCAATCGAAGCACTTCAATCAATTCATCGTAGAAGATCGGTAGGCCTTTCTCCATCTCAGCGCTTGAGGTTCTGGAATCTGCCAAGAGAGCAAGTTTCTTTGCACAGAGAGCCAAGATCCCTATCCGTTCTGCTGCAAGAAATTCATATAACATTCAGGACCTTCATTCGATTAGCT
>JBGSNS010000074.1:0-5074 GCA_041739515.1 Bdellovibrionota bacterium | reverse complement strand
ATTTCAGCTTTGATGGTTTCTACATCACCGCCTGGGTCCACGATGATGGCGCGCTTGGACGCAGCGTCAAAGAGCAGAGAACAGTTCTGCTGCAGCGGAGTGACGGGAATTGTGATGACGGTTAACTTGCTGGACATGGGTCACATTATTCTCGATTTTAGGAATTAGAACCACCCAAAACGGATCTAGACCCTGGGACCGCCGCCCGCGGAGAACCAACCCCTCAGGGGTGAGTTTGCGGAGCAAACTCGGGGTGACAATACTGACTGGTCGCAAAATACTGTCGGCCCGGACTACGGGCCGACCATTGAAATACGTTTACTCAATACGGATCTGACCCCAAGAGGTGTGGCAAAAAAGTAATATATCCCCCCGCGACCAGTCACGGCTCTTCGACCCAGACTTCATCATCGCGAATCTCAACTGCGAGCTTTTTAATCGGCGTAAGGGCTGGGGCGCAAGTTACGGCGCCAGTTGCGAGAGAGAATCTAGCGCCGTGCGCCGAACATTCTATTTCACCATCCGCGCAGGTTCCGGACGACAGCGGTACATCAGCATGCGAACAGCGATCCGGAAACGCAACGACTTCGCGATCTGCGATGCGTACAAGCACAACATCACCACGATCATCATCTAACGAAACTCCGGTAGGGTCGTTGAGCTTAAGGCCCGATAACGTCGTAGCAAGGAACAATTCTGCGGACATATCTTTTCCTACTTTACTTTTGGGCGTTACGATCTAGTCGCGCAGCGATTCGAGTACTAAACGATTCGCGCAGGGTCTCATCCGGAAATCGTGCTAATACATCTTCCAAGAACCCGCCCACCAATAAACGCTCCGCGACGGACGGCGAAAGTCCACGCGCCTGAAGATAGAACATATCTTCTACGCCAACGTTGGTTACAGAGGCTCCGTGGGAACACTTCACGTCGTTGGCTTTAATCTCTAAATTTGGAATCGTATCGGCGCGAGCATCGTTTGATAGTACGAGGTTTCGATTTGTCTGATACGCGTCGGTCTTTTGCGCGCCTTCCGCGACCTTTATGTAACCGTAATAAACGCTTCGTCCTTTGTCCTTCACAACGGTTTTTAGAAACAGGTCGGAACGTCCGTGTGGTGCCAAATGGCGCTGATTAGGGTGAAAATCGATATGTCGCTTTCCATCCACGATCGATAATCCGAGCAAGTTCACAGACGAACCGGGCTGCGGCAACATCAAGTCGATATCGAGCCTGGCCACACGCGCACCGAGAGCTAAATACAAACAGGTAAAATCTACGTCTCTATCCGCGGTGATCCTATGACGCCCGTAGTAACGAACCTCATCGCCATATTCCTGCGTATGAACGAAATTACCGCGCGCGTTAGCGCCCAAAACTAGTTCGATTCGCTCAAGTTCGAGCCCCTTACCGTCACCTGTAAGATCGTCCACAACTGTAGCAGTTGCGCCGCGTCCCAAAATCACTCCGATGTAACGAGACCCGCAGCCAGTTGCATGCGCGATCGCTGAGAGCTTCACCGGCTCAGCTACTACGGCACCGGTAGCGATCGAGACGACCGTAATATCAGAGCACGTGGCATCACAGAGACCGCCCAATGTAGCCAATGCTACATCATCCGCGACAAATTTCTGCGCATTGGTCAGTGCGGCAAAAGCTGCTGCCCCCTTTAGGATTTCTACTCCCTTAGGCAGTGAAGACGGGCTAGGAATTTCCGTTCTGGACGGGTGCGCTTGAGCTGCTAACTCGAGCTTCAATTGCGCCGCGGTAGTGTAACGCCACAACTCGTGAGTGGCGGGCGGAATACCGTTCGCTGATAACGCCTGAAGCGCAGCAGCGCGAACTTTGCCAAACTCTGCTCCGCAGTCACCGAGTGATTCCAAAAGCGCATAGTTAGCTGGCGCAAGCGGGCTTTGATTGGGCCTTAGAGGCACTAGTTTGTTTGGTGCTGAATTCGACATACGTTCGTATCTTTGAAACTAAGCGGCTGCTTGCACGACCCAATCGTAACCGCGCGACTCAAGCTCTGTTGCAAGCTCTGCTCCGCCAGTCTTAATAATTTTTCCACCGGAGAACACGTGCACGAAGTCGGGCTTAATATAATCGAGGATCCGGTTGTAGTGAGTGATCACCACCACACCTGGATTGGTTTTCTTTGAGAGAATGTTCACTCCTTCAGAAACGATTCTTAGCGCATCGATATCGAGACCAGAGTCGGTTTCATCCAAAACCGCGAGCTTTGGTTCGAGAAGCGCCCTTTGCAAAATCTCACACCGCTTTTTCTCGCCGCCGCTAAATCCTGTGTTCACAAAGCGCGTGGCGAAGGACTTGTCGATTCCTAGAAGTTCCATCTTCTCAAACATCAACTTGCGAAACTCTAATACCGGCATGTCAGCTTCACGTCGGGCGTTAAGGGCTGTGCGAAGGAAATTCAAAATCGAAACGCCACTAATTTCATGTGGATACTGGAACGCCAAGAACACCCCGGCGATGGATCGCTCGTTTGTGGATAGGTCTAAAAGGTTCTGGCCTTCAAACTTGACCGTGCCGCCAGTTACTTCGTACGAAGGATGTCCAGCTAAGACCTTAGCTAAGGTCGACTTGCCGGAACCGTTCGGCCCCATAATCGCATGGACCTCCCCTGCTTTAACGGTCAGGTTGACCCCTTTAAGGATCTCTTTATCCTCGGTTTTGGCGCAAAGATCTTTAATTTCAAGCAAGTTAGCAGTCGTCATAGTCGAGTATTCGTACAATATACGAGTATTTTATTCAACTTTACGGGCTTCTTAGCCGGCGATCTCTTCTGCCACAGCTTTTACCGCTCGCACCCCAGCCGCTACCTGTTCGTCAGCCGCAGCGACGCTGATACGGAACGCTTGGTCATCCCCGAACGCAACGCCCATCACCGCTGCCAAACCTTGGGTGTCCAAGAGGTGATTGGTAAATGCGATGGAACTCTGCAATGCCGGATGGTTTGGACGCATTTTTTTAAGTTCCGCAAACCGCATGAACAGATAGAACGCCCCCTGCGGCACACAGTCGATCGTAATTCCAGGAGCGTCCTTTAAAACAGCAAACGCATCATCAAACCGGCGCTTAAAACTCTTAACCATCGGCGCCATGAAACTCTGATCGCCAGTAAGTGCCGCCAGAGCAGCGGACTGTGAAATTGAATTAATACTAGAGGTGGCTTGGCTTTGATGTCGGATAACAGCAGCGATTATCTCCTGCGGTCCAGCTGCATATCCAATTCGCCACCCGGTCATGGAGAACGATTTAGCAAAACCATTTACCGTGACGACGCGACCAGCCATTTCCGGACAAGCTTTTTCAAACGATACGAATTTAAAGCCATCGTAAACGATCTTCTCGTAAATCTCGTCTGACAATACCAACGCGGAGCTCTTCGCTACTACCTGTCCCAACGCTCGCTGCTCACTTTCAGAATAACAAAGTCCTGTCGGATTACATGGACTGTTCATCAACACCCATTTAGTGCGCGGCGTGATCGCTTTTTGAAGCTGCTCAGGCGTTATTTTAAATCCATTTTCAGGCATTCCATGTAAATACACAGGGGTTCCACCTGCCATCTCGATCATCGCCGGATAGCTCACCCAATACGGGGCCGGTACGATGACCTCATCACCTGGCTCCAAAGTTACATCAAATACGGTGTACAAAGCTTGTTTGCCACCGTTTGAAACGACGATGTCTGAAGGTTTGTAATCTAGTCCGTTTTCATTTTTAAGTTTTGCAGAAAGTGCCTCTCGCAGCTCGATCGTTCCTGCCGCAGCGGTGTAGCGAGTTTTTCCAGCAGCGATCGCTTGGCGTGCAGCTTCCTTGATATACTCCGGCGTGTCGATGTCCGGTTCACCGGTGGAAAGGTCGATAATTCTTCGACCTGTCTTCGCAAGCTCCGCTGCGCGCGCCTTAACGACCAGTGTCTCTGATGGTTTTATCGCTAATCCTTTGCGATTAACCAAACTGCGGCTACCTGAATTCATCGTGATTTACCTTTCTTCGATCTGATCTTGCTTAAAACTGCTTTGACTACGCCAGCCGGTACGAACTTAGAAATATCGCCGCCCAAGGTAGCGACCTGACGCACGATAGACGAGCTAATAAACGAGTTTGCCTCGCGCGCTACTAGGAAGACAGTCTCTATGTCCTCGTTTAAACTCTTATTCATCAGCGCCATCTGAACTTCGTAGTCGTAATCGCTGATCGCTCGTAATCCGCGAATGATAATTCGAGCTTTGCGTTCATCTAAATAATCAACCAACAACCCGGAAAACGAGTCGACCCGAACATTGCCGGCGAGCTTAGGTGAGAGTTGTGCGATCTCGTGTTGCAGAAGTTTAATTCGCTCCGAAACTGAGAAAAATCCGACTTTGTCTGGGTGACTAAGTACCGCGACCGTGACGGTATCGAACATCTCCGATGCGCGAGTAATTATGTCGATATGCCCGTGTGTGACGGGATCAAATGAGCCTGGAAAGACCGCTTCTGCCATAATCGTCCGCAACGGTACCACGTAGCAAACGGCGATCAACAGAGGCTACGCAAACAGCCTTGAGAGAAACCAAGTTGAGGGGTAGCCTAGCGAGCGATGGAACTCTCTCAATTAGCAGCAAAGCAGAAACGGGCCCGAAGCTGGCAAAAATTTATCGACGCCGGCGAAACCTCAGACCACGCTGTAATCGCTCAGACCAAGGACTTGTTGGTCGAATTCCGGGCTTCGTTATCTGAAGCGGCTCATCACGGTACTATTCCTGCGGAACTGGAGGACAAGATCATCAACTTGGAACGCCGACTTGAGCAGTTAAATGAAGAGGCGCGGCTTAAGGTTGGGCCGTAGTCACGGCCATTAAGTTAGGAGAACTCACCTCAGAAATATGTCAGAGATTCACCACAGAGGGTCACAGAGGTAGCCTAGTTTCTAAGTGAGGCCAATTCGACCTTGGGCCCGGTAAGTTATTCGAACTTGAGCCTAAAGCTAATGAATTACCTGAAATTCCAGGCAGGGAGGATCAATTGCCGCTTCAACTAATCCCACAGTCTCCTTCCTCTGTGT
>JBGSNS010000032.1:0-12115 GCA_041739515.1 Bdellovibrionota bacterium | reverse complement strand
GCTCCATCAAGTCGACCAAGAGTGCGGTCGGCTTCCGAGAGTAGGGTTTGAATTTTGCCGCCTAAATCGATTGCCGGTGTGGGAGGCAAATCAGCGGGGATAAACGAGCGATAACCCGAAATCTGCTTAATGTACTTACCGGCGCGAGACTGGGATAAACTCGATTCCATAGTAAAGTCACATATTAGGGCAGCTAAAATGTACCGCCATAGTAATATCTGGCTTTATTATGCGCGGTTTTTGCTGTATAGTAAAGCTTGAATTTAATTTGCGGGCATAAATCCAAGCCTCGAAGAGAACCGTGGAAGGGAGTAACACCCATCATGAGAAAGGACGGGGGTAAGGCGGAATGAAAGTCTTCTTCACTGCCGACACCCACTTTGGGCATTCGAATGTTATTCGTTGTGACAAGTGATACTTTCGCGACGTCACTGAAATGAACGAGAAGTTCATCGAAAACTGGAATCGTGTAGTTGGGACATCGGACACAGTATACCATCGTGGCGATGTTTCTATTCTACGCCGTGAGTAGATGCGCGAGATTATTGATTCACTTAACGGCAGCGAAAGGGAATGGAAGCCATGAGCGAATACCAATACTACGAATTCCAGGCTATTGATGAGCCCTTAAATGACCGGGAGATGGAGGAGCTTCGTGAAATATCAACGCGGGCAACAATAACGCCGATGAGTTTTACGAACAGTTATGAGTGGGGGGACCTTAAGGCTAAACCAGTGAAGCTGCTGGAGAAGTATTTCGATGTTTTTTTCTACTTTGCGAACTGGGGCACTCGCATTCTGATGTTCCGATTTCCCAAGGGAGCGCTCGACACCGCCTCTATCGAGCGTTACTGCGATCAAACGGTTCTAACTCTCAAAACTACCAAAAGGCACATACTTGTTGGTTTCGAGTCGGACGATGAATCTGGGGATTTTTACGAGGAGCTGGAGCTCGGGCAACTCCTTTCACTTCGTGCCGACATTCTTCGTGGCGATTATCGGTCCTTATATATTGGATGGTTGCAGTCCATTCAACGTGAACTCGTGAAAGGGACGCGGATCGAGCCGCCACTACCGCCTGGAATGAAAAAACTTTCAAAGCCACTAAGAGCTTTGATTGAATTCCTTAGAATAGATCCAGATCTTCTGTCAGTTGCAGCGGAGCAAAGCGGCGAACTCAATGTCACACGAACCCAAGAGAACGGAGTTGATGATTGGGTAAAGTTGCTTTCCTCAAAGCGAAAAAATGAAATAATCGCGCGCATTTTGAGTGGTGATGTCAACGCCGTGCGCAGGCAGTTAATCAAAGAATTTCGATCAAGTCAGGGACAACCGACGTTGCCGCCACAAACTACGAAGAGGAGCGTTACGGAAATTTTGGCGGCCGCCGCGGCGCGGTCGGAGTCGCGATAGTTTAGCGGATATTGTGTTATGTTCACCCTACGGTGCACCAAGAAATTGCTTTCGCATATGGCGGCGACTCCCATGTCCGAGGGGCAAAGCCCAACCACCGCAATGGGGGATTGGTATGCGAATTTGGTGCCTACCTGCCGGGGTGGAATCGTTATCTGTACGAATGAGCGTACTCTTCTGACAGCAATCCTCCCGCTCGTACAAGATGAGCACCCGCTCTCGATGTTCACGATGCGGGTCTATAACCTTCTGCGGCTTATTGGGGTACCTGCGGCCCGGGCCGATGCAGAGTTGAAAGAAATGTTAAACGTTGAGATTCGAAAGACTCAAAGTCGTAAGGTGCTTGGATCAATGAATGAGATTGCGTTGTCATTGCAACTCATGGCCGAAGCCGCTCCAGTGGGGCCACTTAATGTTTCCGAGGGCGAGATGCTCGTTGCTGAAAGCATCTTTGCTTACACAAAGCACGTGCCCCCAGCAGAGCTTGTGCGGGCACTCCTTTGTTCTGATTGCCATGGCATTAATTGAATTCAGTGAATTTAGAGGGGACGGAATTCCCCTCTAAGGGCTTATCTAAAGAGGCAGGAGGAAATTTAATGGTAGCGGCAGTTCGAGAACAACCAGAGCGCTGTAATCCGGTAACTATAGCGCACGCGGACGTTGAATGGTCCGGTAAGCTTCGGGCGGGATGGGTTGTTGAAAGGTCTGCTCTCGAATGTGCGATAGTAGCGAGTGGTATCCGACTTAATGAAGTCGAAGTAGGGCGGATTTCAATTCTTGGTGACGGAATGTATAGGTCCGGATATCAAGTCTATATCAGTGGCCATCCTTCTTGGCAGCGCGTGGGACCGCGGACCGCTGGTCCGCAGTGTCGCATTTCACCGCTCGATCAAGGAGACCATTCTCCTACGCCAAGGCTTCGAAGGACAAGCCGGTCCGCGGTCCAAATAAATCAAGCCATATTTCTGAACATCCCCCGCCCTAGGTAAGAAGGTGACCGTCTCCTTTGTTGTAAGTGTTTATTGCGCACTTCCCATACATTCTGGTGGTGAAGCAAAGAAGGCATTCAAGTACTCGAAGATGTCTTGTGTTGTGACTACTCCTGACTGATCAAAATCTGCTGCATTGCTCATTTTAAAAAAGAGGTTGAGGAAATAGAAGATATCGCCGGTTTGAACTAGTCCGTCTCCATCGGCGTCGGCGACGCAAATCGGCGTAGTGCGAGGTACGACAGCGATTGTGAGAGTCGGGGATGATATCGTTCCTGCTGCGTTGGTAATATAAGCTCCCCACGTAGCACCGCTGTATGCCAACGGTAGCGGAGGCGTAGTAAAGGTCGTGGTGTTCTGAGAGAAATATTGCCGAGGAACCCCTTGGCCAACTACGTACCACTGAATTTGAGGAGGCTCAGCGCTAACGACATCTATCGAGAACGTCACGGTGGAGCCTTCCTCGCGAGTGATCCAATTTGGCCCAGATGCTGGTGCCTGCGGACTAAAGCTTTGAATACGAGGAGGTGGGTTTAAACTTTTAAGGCAACTGTTCCCTCCATTTTGAGTAGCGGTATTGAATCTATCAACGGATGCGGGACCAAATCCAACATTCGACGTTGTGGTGCCATTCGTATACATGATTTCACGCCGAGAAGAGGAACTACCAGGCACTGAGTAGTACTGGTCGGAAGCATGGAGGAGGCCGATATTATGCCCTAGTTCATGTGAAGACGTATTAATACGGGCGTTGAGTCCTGAAACACTCGCGTCCAAGCTTCGTCCCGAACATAGCACGTTAGCAAGTCCCCAAATCGGATTGTATACGCCTTGTACAAAGTTTACGCGTCGACCTGATATAAGGTGCATCGTGTCCGCCGCTGGCTCAGTGCCAGGGGTGAGTGCTACGAAGGGTGAAAATCGAAATAACAATGCCATGGCGTCGGTCACGTTCGAAGAGCCGTTATAGGTTTCAAAATTATCAAAGCCGTGAGTGTACGTAACACCAGGCGAACCGGTCGGATTTGGCAAGGACATCGAGGGAGGTACCCAGAAATGTGAGTGAGTCACAACCACTTGTACGTTTAGATCACGCTGATAATTTAATGCGATTCCATTCATGATATTGGCGACGTTAGTCTGCGCATTTTGCACTGAGCCAAATTCCGTCACGAATTCGTTGTCGAGAACCAGAGCAACCTGATACACAAGTGGCACCGGATTTCGTGGTACTAGAAGCCGATTTGGAGGTAGTGGCTCAGTGGGTTGAGTAAACAAGTCACCGACGGGACAGCTGTTATGATTGTGTTCACTAGTCTCAAATTTTTCGGAATTGGCATCCTGCTTCGTCGTCGGAAACTCATCTACTGTTATCAATCCCGTCGTCGAGTCGAAGGTTCCGAGAAGTTCACTTTGGCCGTTTGAGCCATCCTTACTACCAGAAATTAAAAGAAGTCCGTTGGTCTCGCGTACAATACTAAGTGCGATGTAGTCATTTCTCCGATTCTCGTCCTCGAATAATTTCAACTTTTCCGAATTAAGATTCACGTCGTCTTTTGCGCTAAGAATTCTTCCGTGAATCGTCTTCTCAATACCGAGTTGCGTGCTATCGAGGTCTTTGAACACTTCTGATGATGCCAGAATAACTTGTCGCTTCTGTCCGTTTAGAATGATTTCGGTAACGAATTTGTTTGATTCATCCAGTTTTCGCAGAAAATCGTCAGACGGCTCTGCGACTGCGATTCGAGCCCACATCATGCAGACTAGCGCCAAGGAGCTTGCGATAAGTTGAGCCGAGTTTATCAGACGCGCGTAGCGACGGCAGTTCGAAAGCGAGTACATAGAGCGATTCCGTTTAGTCTAGGCGGTTTGCGCGAGAGCAGAGTTACGCTCTCCAATCCAACGAAATAGCTGGAATGCTTGAGATTTTGATCCGATTTGTCGAGACTGCGCAGTAATTATCGCGAGAGATACCACTACGAATTCTCCGGGTTTTTCCTGGCAAAAAGGGGACGGTCACCTTTGTTAATCGAGAGCCGTCGTATCACCATCCTGCGTGTCGGCCGGCAGTGGCACCGTTCCAAAGACCAACCCGCCTACCAAAGTGGTTAACTTTCCCGCATTCTCGTCAAGAATTTGTTGGCAGATTTCGTCCGGACCGCGAGCTTTCCCCCCCACTTCGTACTTGGAAATTCCCGCCATCCGACCGAGTCCAGTGGCGAAGTCTCCGAGTGCGGGGAGGCTACCGGTGAAAATTGATTGAATGGTGTCCAGTTGCGCAGTGGCAAGTCCAAGCGGGTTAGGTACTATGGTTGGACTGAAAATCGATCCATAGACTTTTAAGGGTGGTACTAAGGTCGATGCACCCACGGACGATGATCGCGGCACAAATCCGAGTGAAAGAGTTTCCTTCTGTAAATCAATCTGACCGTCGCCCAGAATCGAAACATCGCCGATCTTTGTAGCAAGGCCGGAACTTCTGGCGATTCCATTTGTGACATTAAATTTGAACAGGCTGCAGGTCAGGGTAACCGCTGCACTGTCCTTTGCCAGGGGGTTTAGAATGTCAAACAAGTTGGATGTCGAAACGAAGAGTCCGCCTTTCGTCAGATCGATATCCCGCAAGCGCAACTCAATCCCGCCGTTGAGCGTAGCGACAATGTTACGGGCAGAGTTGCCGGTGCCTTTAAGGGTGACGTCGAGATCGGCGGTTCCGCCCTTCACGCCCTCTGATGGAGAAATTTTATCAAAGGGTAAATTGGTTCCGTGCAATTCAAGGTTGAGACCGCTTTGTCCAAGGAGCATCTTTGCAGAGAGTTCTCCTTTCTGCGCGTGCGCGACCAGACGCGGAACTTCTAATTCTCCCTTTTGAACTACGACGGAGGCCGCTACATCTGAAATCTGTAGGTCATTTGGCAGCGTCAGATTATCCACTCTGAAGTCAAGGCTGATTTTTGGACGTTGCAGGATTGAAAGATCGAGAGGCTGCTCCGAGAAGAGAAACTTATCACTCTTTTTTTCTTTTGGTTGATCGCTATCGCCATCCGCTGTGGATAGCAGCTGCTTGAGATCTACATTGTGCAGTGTGAACGTTCCAGTAATTTCTGAATCCGCAATCGATTGGGTGACTGTTCCGTCGAGCTTAAGAGCGTCAAAGCTGCTTTCTCGCACAGTCAGCTTCACTGCTTCGGCGTCAGCCGTTGCGGCGGCGACAACTCTAAATGCTTTCAGCGGTGGAGCAGAGGAGATCCCAAGATTTTTCAACGCGGATTGCAAATCCGATCCTGAAACTTCCAAGTTGACGTCTCCGGCAGGGCGTTCCCCGTCAAATCGGGCCTGCCCAGATGCCTTAAGGGCAATGGACTCTATTGAAGAATTGTCGAGCGAAAATTTGAGCAATCCATTTCGAATCGAAAAATTACCGGAAACGTCGTACGTGGAAATGGCGGGAACGGGACGGATTTCAAATGACTCTAAAAATTTTCCGAGCTCGGTCCCAGTCAGCTGAGCGTTGACCGCCCCCGATACATCGCCGCTGTCTTCGAGCCGGGCTGTGCCGTCCACTTTCAGATCTTGACCTGCGAATTGAAGGTGAAGGTCGACCGGCCATTCATTACCCGCGAGAAGTTTAGTGAGTGTGCCGACTTTCGCGTTCAGGCTCAACTCCTGCCCATCAAAAGCGGCCTTCGCAGCGAGCTCAAGAGGGTTCCCGCTTCCCACATGTTTCACGGAAAGCGAAGTAACGCGCCCCTGATAGCTTGCATCGGTGCGCCTATCGAGATAACTAAATTTGACATCATCCAGCGCTATCAGATCAATTTGCGGGAGCCACAACGAGGAATCGGGATCCTCCTTTTGAGCGACCAGCTCCGGGTTCCCAGATATGCTCCAATTGTTCTTTCCCGCCGCATCCGTGACTAAATTAACGTTGCCATGTTCAAAGGTAAGTATGGGGAAGACGACTCCTCCGGTTAAGAGCTTCCAAGTATCGAATGAGGTTGCTATGGACTCCAGAAGCAGAAGTTTAGGCGATTCAGAAAACCCTGTCGGATTGCTGATTGCTAGATCGCCTATCGTTAAGTGCGGGATCATGCCCCATGACATGCGAAGCTTCGGGATAAACTCGACCGGGCGCTCCATTGCGTGGGAGAGTGCTTTTTCGAGATGGCGGCGGGCAAACTGCGATGATAATCCGAGCGGAAGCAAAATTTTTAGAACTAGGAGTGCCACGAGGACTAGTGCCAAGGTGATGCTAAAGAGTTTGGGAATTCGGCGCATATCTCGACGTCCTCAAGCGTCATCCGAGAACTGCAGTAGAGATGACAAGTGGATCTCAAGCCTACCACCGCGAGGATGTCACACAAGGGAAAGCTGGCAAAAAGGGGACGGCTAAAAAGGGACGGTCACTGAGTGATTCCCACGAAAGTGTGCTAAAAACGCCCCGAACTCCGTGACTTTCCGCCCGTCTGAGCTTACCAATTTACACACTTAGGTGTTTACCAGCTTTATAGCTTCGCCAATCCACGACTTAATAGTGACTGGAGAAGGGACGGTGGGTGTTTTCGACTCATTCATATTCTCGAGCGCAAGTTGTTTAGCTAATTTCTCGGCGTTACACTCAGAGAGAACACCAAGCGACTCGATACCTACACGGTTCAATAAAAACGCAAAGGGTCCTCGAATTCCATTTACTCTCATGAGATCAGCCATTGAACACCACCCAGAAACCTCAGAAAACTCGAGCCCGATGGCCTGAGAGAGGACTCCGATTTTCTCACTGTCTCCGTTGATCTTAGCAAGGTCGTTTGTGTCGGTATATCCTTCATCATTTAAACGAGTTGAATAACCCTTTCCGATGCCATCAATTTCACTGAGTTGGTATCGGTCATCTGATACGGGCGAAGCTATGCAATCTTCTCCGTCAGCTTCGCTCTCTAGCACTTTTACTTTCTGAACTAGCTCTTGGTTTGATTGCACAAGCTCCTTCTCTTTTTTCAAATCTGTTTTTGTCTCCTGAGCTTTTTTAGATGTGAGCTTGTCTTGTTTTTCCTGAGAAATAGTCTTCTTCAGAAGCTGAATTAACTGATTTGTATTTATAAACAAAGAGCTCAGGTAGCCTAAAATAAATGCGCTGGCGATTACAATTACAATCTCTGAGTTGTACAAGACCATATATAGCCCCCATTTTTCGGACGATTAAACAATCAAAGGTTACATGGTGGGAAAGCCTTCGGTATGATCTGGAGCATGGCGGGGAGCTTGACCCACAAACTGGTTCATTCGGCGGAGTGATGTTTACCCCATAATTTAGACACGCCACTACGGCTGGTACCCTACGGCTGGTACACCCCGAGGATTGGCACACTCCAACTATTTAGGTTCTAAGTGATTAAATTAACTAACTAACGACTAGGCTGATTAGGTAAAAAAGTTGGGGTGGAGTGCGTCACGAAGTTGCAGTGCTGATGAGGGCAGACCCCTCGAAGCTGGCACAAGGGAGCCTGCTTCAAAGTACCTCAAGCTGCTGCATTGAAAAGATGCGGTAGTGAGCGTTGAGGAGTAAGGCGGGTGAAAATCCCGTCAACTGAGAGTCAAGGAGACGAATGAAAATGAACCCCTGATGAGCCGTCGAAACAACGAAACGGTGTCGAAACGAGGACTGCTCTACAAGGACTCGGAGAGAAAAGCGTAGCGGACGACCTTGTTACTGGCTATGTGACATCCGGCGGAGAGGGGGCGTGAACTTGACTCAGGCGGCGCTGTGGAACGTGAGAACCTGTTGCTAAGCACAATGTAGCAACAGGGGCGGAGTATCCCGTAGTAGTGACGAAGCTTCTGTAATGGGAGTGAAGCGAAGGGGGTACCCGATATGGCTCGCATGGGAAAGACAACTGAGGAAAAAAAAAGCAGGATGACCTTTCTGATAAGAGCAAAACCATTCGAAGTAACCAAGCGCGAAGTGTATTCGGCTTGGTTGCTGGTGAAAGCAAACAAGGGGGCTGGAGGAACTGACGGAGAAAGCCTTGAGAAATTCGAAGCTAAACTCTCGAAGAATCTCTACAAGCTCTGGAATCGTATGTCGTCAGGGAGCTACTTTCCGCAAGCAGTAAGGAGAGTAGAGATACCCAAGAAGGATGGCGGCACGAGACCGCTGGGAATACCGACGGTAAGTGACAGGATAGCGCAACAAGTGGTTCGAGCTCGGCTCGAACCAAGACTTGAGCGAATATTTCGTCCCGACTCCTATGGGTATCGACCCGGGAAATCGGCGATAGAGGCAGTTGGAACGTGTCGTAAGCGATGTTGGGAATTTGACTGGGTATTAGATCTTGATATCCAGAAATTCTTCGACACGATTGACCATGAACTGTTGCTTAAGGCAGTGCGAATGCACAGTGATGAGCCATGGCTAGTGCTCTACATTGAGCGGTGGCTCAAAGCGCCGATACGACATGCCGACGGCAAAGAAGAGCCAAGTGTACGAGGAACTCCGCAAGGCGGAGTTATCAGTCCACTGCTGGCGAATCTTTACCTGCATTATGCGTTCGATTATTGGATGGAGAAAACACATCCATCCGTGAAATTTGAACGCTTTGCCGATGACATAGTGATCCACTGTAAGAGTGAAGATGAATCCATGACGTTGAAAGACGCCATTGGAGCTCGTCTTAAAGACTGTGGACTAAGGTTGCATCCAGAGAAGACAAGAACGGTGTACTGTAAGGATAGCACTCGAAGAGGAGACTATTCACAAGTCACGTTCACCTTCCTTGGATATACCTTTAAACTCAGAGGAGCACGCAACAATCGAACTGGGAAAACCTTTACAGGTTTTCTTCCAGCAGTAAGTCGAGAAGCGCAGAAACAATTCCGGCACAAGCTACGAGCTAAACAGCTCCGGCGTTGTGTGACTTTGAGCGTGGAGGAAGTGGCAGTGCTGCTTAATCCGATGCTTCGGGGTTGGTTAAGCTACTTCTCGCATTACTATGTGAGTGAGTTGTGGTGGGCTGGGTTTCACATCGATAATCGGTTGATGCGGTGGGCGCGCAGTAAATACAAGTGGAAGTCTAGACGACCAATCCGCTGGCTTAATCAGCTAAAAGCTAATCAGCCAAACTTGTTCGCCCATTGGTCCGTGCTGTCACAAGCGAATGGTTGTATCGGAAGAGCCGGATGAGGCGAGAGTCTCACGTCCGGTTCTGTGAGAAACTTGGGGGGATCGTCCCCCAGGTTTACTCGACCCAGTCGCTCGGCATCGTGCGTAAGAAGCTTTGGAGCAACATCAATCAAGCCGACGAAGACCGAGCACTCGGAGCGCTTCGGCGATATCGCGTAGAGAACCCGGACCGGTTTCGAATAGCGGTTTAACCCCTTCCCGCAAAAAAGAGGGAAGAACACTCTCCGCTATTTTTAATCACTAGCGAGTTTATCGACAGTAAACACGAGCGGTTGCTTCGCATTGATTCCTCATAAGCTCGCGCTCCGCATCTCGGTTGATCCGCAGTCCATCCGGAGTATCTCTAGAACACGAAATTTGAATTTCATTACACCGCTCTTCGCATTCGGGACACGGGGACGGGGTAGGCTCGTTGGATTCGCATCGACAGATCTGTAGTTCCTTTGTTGCATCAGCATTGCATGCGGCTGCTTGCAATGCGTAACACGATAACTTGCTCAGAACGGGAGGGTTTGCCTTACAGAGGGACTCATAATATGCCCGCAAGCAACTTGCCTGTCGGTCAGACGCATTTTCTTCAGTGGCACATTCACGCATTTCTGGGCCGTCAATCAAATGTTGACCCTCGTGGGCAATGGTACAAATGTTGAGAACCTCTGAATAAGAAGTAGGTGTCCTTTCACGAAGCTTCCTCCAAAAGCACTTGTGGCATAATACATCGCCATCTTCCAAATTCATCCTCTCGCATGTGCTGGTTCTAAGGGAAATTCTGCATGAGAAGCGGTTACATTCAGCTTCCGCGCCGGGCAGTATATCATCGTCAGGTACGCACCATACGGTGTAGGTTTCACAGTGTCCGACCTCGGGATTGCAGGCTTCACCGGCGCAGTAAGAAGGCGAGTCTTTCTCACGGTCGTGATCTTTTGCACCACACTGCTGAATGGATTTATCTGCTTCTAGTGGAGTGAAGAGGTCTGATGATTCGCTTTTCTTCGGTTGGTCTTTGCAATTCTCTGGATTTTGAGCGGTGATTTGGCTGAGCTTGCTATCAAGCTCGATGAACTCATTCAACTGCTTCAGTCCCCTTGCAATATCATCAATTTCTGATTGCTGAGCGTCAGGCTTAGCCGAGGTTGTTGGGGTTAGTCCTTGCTTGGATTTGTCTGGTTCTTCCCAGTCCGACTGGGCAAAGGCCATTGTGCTCAGCGCGAGAGCGCAAGCCGTGAGGAGGATTACCGTCTTGATCCAAGTCGTTTTATGGTTCTGAGTATTGAGCATATTCTGGCCTTTAACGGGGAAGATTCCCCAAATAGCTTAGATGTCAGTCTCCGAAAAATGGTTTCACCACGGGATGCGAAAGAAATCTTCGTAACGATGGTTATCTCCATCAAGAGCAGTATTGGGCATTAGAGGCCCAGAAAAAAAAACTAAATTCCCAGGAGAGCAAAACACGAACATCCAAAGACCAACTAGGCTTTTTGCGTCAGGCCCGATTTATTAGAGCGAACTGGACCACCAACCCAGGCCCAAACGCGAGCATTACCCACGGAAACGGCATCGCGTTCCGACGAAGTTCGTCGAGGATAAAAATAATCGTTGGGGAAGACATGTTCCCGTGTCGTTGCAACACATCTCTTGAAGGTTTAATGGCAGCGCTGCTTAACTTTAAAGCTCGACCAGCACTTTCGAGCAGCCGCGTCCCACCCGGATGAATTGCCCAACCCCCTATGTCGTTAACCTTAAGCTTCTGGCTAGTTAGCCACGGAGTTAGTGCATCAGATAGACTTCGCTCAATTAAGCTGGGCAAGTTTGGGCTTAAGGTCATTCGAAATCCGTGGTCAGAAATGCTCCATGACATAGCATCGCTTGAATTCGGTATTAAATAAGAACCGGATTCACCGATCGACTCCCAATCTTCAACCTTAGCTCCCGTCTCCTTCGCGGCGATTACAAGTGCCGCTGCCCCATCAGAGAATAGGGAGTTGGCTACGATCTGCTCCGGTAAATCATCGTAGCTAAAATGTAGTGAGCAGAGTTCCACGCATACTAAGAGCACGATCTCACCTTGAAGGGCTAAAGATTGCGCTACTCGGAGGCCGTTTAGAGCTGCTTGGCAACCCATAAATCCGATATGCGTGCGTCGAGTAGTTTGGGAGAGTCGTAAGGTTTTAAATAGTGCAAGATCGAAACCGGGTGACTCAAAGCCGGTGCATGATACGGTGACTAGATGAGTAATCTGACTCTCTGCAAAACCTGATTTTGCCAAAGCTCCACAACTTACCTCAGTTGCGAGTGCTGTGGCACGCTCGGTATAGAGAGCTAGTCGCTGCGAAGTTGAAGGACCAAGATCTTGTGCATCGCTACGTGGTGAATAGAAATTCCTAAATGAGTTTGGTTCTTCGGTCTCGCCATCAAGTACTGTATGCCTGGCGTTGATGCCGGTTCGACGATAAAGCGTCTTTACAATCGAGCTTCGACCTTTCTCTAGTTGGAGTGATTGAATCGCCAGTTCCGCAGAATCGATTTGAGCTATCCT
>JBGSNS010000003.1:0-16276 GCA_041739515.1 Bdellovibrionota bacterium | reverse complement strand
CCGTGGAGAACACGGAGCCAAATCAACGGGTTATCTACCGAGTTCTCCGCGAGCTCCAGTGTAAAAACATCCCGCCCTGTGGCGCATCTTTGTTCGTCTTACACACTTTCTGTTACAGACTCGCTAAATCTCTACCCGTTCTCCAATCTCTGCGTACTTCTTACCCATCTGAAGTCGTCCTGCAGCTGTATCGCGATCATGCTGAAAAACTACAATCGCGTTCTGCTTTAGGGCATAGGCTAGAAACTGCTCCCGTTCCTGCATAACAGTTAGCGCGCAAATGTCGTATCCCATCGTAAATGGGAGCGGCAAGTGATGGGCCGTCGGGATTAAATCGGTCGTGAACATGATCGTGGTCTTGTCATCGCGAATCTCGATCCATTGCTGTCCCTTCGAGTGTCCATCCACTAAATGACCATAAATATGCGGAAGAATTTCTCCGTTGCCATTCAGGGCGTGAATCTTAGCATCCTTTAGCGGTTCAATATTTTCCTTTAGATAACTCGCCTGTTCGCGCAGATTCGGAGCTCTAGCATTCTCTAGATTCGCTTGCTGTATATGTATCGTAGCATTTGGATAAGTTAGTGTTGGCGTGCCATTAGGGCTGAGTTTTGTAATTCCACCCCCGTGATCGAAATGCAAATGAGTTAATATTACATCGGTGATTTCCTCATCGCTAAACCCAAGTTGGGCACGAGGTTGATTGACTATTTTAAAAAACGCGGTGCGTTTTTCATCCCATTTATCACCGAGTCCGACATCGACGAGAATGGTCCGTCCGTTTCCGCGCAGCAACAGCGCACGCGATACAAGCGGGATACAATTCTCGTCATCCGGGGTGATTGAGCGACTCCAAAGGTTTTTTGGCACTGAGCCGAACATCGCCCCGCCGTCCAATCTAAATGATCCAAATACGATGCCTGAAATTTCGTATCCACCGCATGAAATGCTCATACTCGTCCTTGAAGTTTAAAAAGATTAGTGGTGTTTAAGAAAGTTTGCTTTGCGAGATCCTCCATCGTTATTTGCTTCACTTCAGCGAGTGCCGCAAGAGTATGCACGATGAACGCACTTTCGTTGCGTTGTCCGCGCTTAGGGATCGGAGCGAGAAATGGGGCATCTGTTTCTACCATTAATCTATCTAGAGGCACGATTGCTAGCGTATCGCGCAACGGCTGTGACGCCTTAAACGTTACGATCCCTGGTACCGATATGTACCAACCGAGATCTATGACGGCTTTGGCGGTTTCGGTTGATTCGGTAAAACAATGAAAAACCCCGCTTGTGCCAGGAAATCGTTTTATAGTTTTCAGTACGTCATCCGCAGCGTTTCTGCAGTGGATTATGACCGGCTTATTGTGTGATTGGGCTAGGCTTAATTGGAAATCAAACCACCATTGCTGACCGTCACGGGGCGCAAAGTCGTAGAAATAATCGAGCCCTGTCTCGCCGATCCCCACTACCGCCGGATCTGCTACTAGCGCTTCGAGCAACCCGGCCTGTCCCTGATCGAATCCGCCATCGTGTGGATGAATGCCTGCCGACGGGAAAACGCCGGGCTGGGTTTTTGATAATCCGATTGCGTTGGTCGCTGACGTTAGCCCGTCGCTTGAGCCGATCGCGATAATGTTGGTGACTCCGGCGGCTCTCGCACGAGAAAACATAGCCTCTCTGTCAACGTCAAACTGCTGGTGATCGAGATGGCAGTGAGAGTCGAAGATCCGCATGAATCGATATTGTTAAGAATAGGCGCTAAGAAATCGTCGAACCAATCGGCATCTCTTCCGAAGGCATCAAAAGTGAGAGTTGAGTTTTGTCAGCGCTCGATGCGGCAAGCAGCATCCCTTGCGATTCAACTCCCATCAACATCGCTGGCTTTAAGTTTGCCACGATGATGATCTTTCGCCCGATAAGTTGTTCAGGAGTATAAAACTTAGCGATTCCTGAAACGATCTGACGCTCGCCAAGCTCTCCGACATCAACTTGAATCTTGTACAGTTTGTTAGATTTCTCTACTTTCTCAACGGTTTTGATTTGCGCGACTCGCATCTTTACTGCGGCGAATTGCGAAATATCGATTAGTCCATCCATCGCACCGTTGACCCCAGCACTACTGGCGGATGCAGTAGGAGTGGTTACCGGAGGTGTTGAGGCTGCCGTTGCAGTTGTGGATGTTTCGGAAGTTTGAGGCGTTTCATTCATATCCCGCAAACGTATCAGGAAGCGGTGTTAAGGCAAAGCGTAGCGAACCGCAGTTATTTAGCCAAACGCTCAAAAACCGCTACAAATTGGTACTGTGAGTTAAAATTCCTCGTTCCGATGGTGTATTCGAGATCGCTTAAATCCCCTAAAAATCGGGACCAGCGACGAATGCTCGAATCCGCTGCTGTGGCGTCAAAAAGCTGCTCACGTGCATGGCGTGAAAACGTCGAAATAACCAATGCGATGCGGTCTTTGAATTCTTTGTGGATTTTAGTAGCGAGCACAACAGCTGAATGCATCTCGCCTTTTGCAACCGCTGAAAGTTGAGTGAGGAGGGAATTTGCATCGTCCGGTTCGAGGCTTGGAATAGCATTGACGTCGTCTGGGAAGAACCAGACCTGCGATCGGGAAACAATCGTCGATGGTAACAAACTCGTACTCGACGTAGTGAGAATGTAGTAATTGCCGGGCCTAGGTTCCTCTAAAGTTTTAAGAAGCAAGTTGTGAGCGGCGGTGGAGAGTTCGTGGCTGCGCAGTAGTAGCGTCACCCGTGTTGAGGCAAAAAACGGCTTGCGGTACGACGTCGTTAGTACCGATCGTAGTGAATCCATCGCGTCACCATCGAATGCACCGCAATCTAGCACTTGTAAGTCCGGATGATTCCCAGAGGCAATTAGCTTGCAATGTTCACAGCCGAGACACTCCGAGCCAGCTGCGCTTGTAGGGCAGTGAATCGCTCGAGCTGCGTCTATCGCGCACCGTTGCGTTGTTGATAAATCTGCGCCGACGAATAGCAGTGCATGGGGGAGTCTGGCTGTGCGAACGAGTCGCTTTAAGCGTGGGAGAACTTCTGTGTCTGAAGAGATGCTCATTTTTTACGGCTCAACAGAATAGGCTCGATAATCCTTCGTGTAACCTCAAAAACTGCGTCTGCTCCCATCGTCGCATCGATTACAAGACACGGTTCTGTACAATTACGTCCGGTTTCCAAAAATCCGTTTCGCATCCGTTCCTGGAAAGCTAATTCCTCGTGTTCAAAACGATCATGCTCCGGTTTCGCGGATGCTTTGCGTTTCAGGCCCTCGCGCGGATCGAGATCTAGCAGGATAAATAGCGCCGGAAGGACATCCTGGATTGCTATGTCGTTAATACGCTTAATGAGATCTAAATTCATTCCGCGTCCGTAGCCTTGGAAGGCAACGGTAGAATAGTAATATCGATCTGAAAGTACCGAGTATCCGTCGTTGAGTTTGGGTCTAATGACTTTAGAGACGTGTTCAGCGCGATCCGCTCCGAATAGCAGCAGTTCACATTCAGCGCTTGGCGGAGCAAATTTATCTCCCAATACGAGATTTCTAATTTGACCACCGATTTCTGTGGCGCCAGGTTCACGAGTGGTGTGCAACGATTGGCCGTGAGTTTTGAACAGTGAAGCGATGCTTGCTTGTAGCGTAGATTTTCCTGCGCCGTTTACACCGTCGAGCACGATGAAGGCTGGGAGGGTTTGAAGTAAGAATGAGTCCGCTTTAACGATCACCGCTATGTCTTAGCACATAATCGGTTAGACACGGGAAGCCAGATTGGGAAAGTTTCCCCAATTTCTCAGTCAGGTATCACGCAGCGGGCAGGAAGATCCTAATCCCGTACTCAAGCTGCTTAGCGGTAAACGGCTTCGTAATGTAGTAGTCGGCCCCGGCTTGGTAACCCTCAAGAATCTCGCTGTCTCCATCCTTTGCGGTAATCATAATTACCGGCAGCGATTTATACTCCGGCCGCTTGCGCATCTCCGCTAATAATTCGTATCCGTTCATGTTCGGCATCATGATGTCTAGCAGCGCCACGTCCACCGTGCCCCTGTATTGCAACGCCTCAGCGCCGCTTCCGAACCCGGAATGGGAGAATCCAAGCGTTTCAAGAATCGTGCAGATGGCAGCTCGGCTATCCGGGTCATCTTCGACTACTAAAACGTGCTTTTTCGGTTCGCTCATACCATTTCCATCAACTGTTTAGCGTTTCGTATCGCTTCTTTTACCGGGTCTAACAAGCTAGGAACCTCGCCCGCAGCGGCAGCGGCGTTTTAAGGACACCTTTTAGATGCTCCGCGAGAGGGTGTTTGACCATCTTATTCTGGAGTATTATACTCAGGATTCTAGAAACGCTGGTAACCCAAGGAAAGGTTTATGGAAAATAACTCGGCTTCAGATATTCCAGGAGTAATACCTGTGGCGTCCGGATCAGCGATACCGGAGCAGGCGATGCTCCGCGAAATCGGAAGTGAGTACGATCAAAAGTACGGGTTTCGGGACGATGAGAAGTCGTTTTTTAAAACTCGTAAAGGCCTTGACCACCAGATCGTTGATCAAATTTCAGATCACAAAGGCGACCCTGAATGGATGAAGAAGTTTCGCCACGATTCTCTGGACACATTCTTTGCCAAGCCGATGCCTAACTGGGGCGGAGAGGCGTTAAAGGATTTAGATTTCAACGAGATCTATTATTACCTTAAGCCGATGGCTGAGCAGGGCAAAACCTGGGACGACGTTCCGGCCGATATTAAGCGCACTTTTGATAAGCTCGGCATCCCTGAATACGAAAAGACGATTCTTGCGGGCGTCGGTGCTCAGTACGAAAGTGAAGTCGTATATCACTCCCTTAAAAAGGAATGGGAAGATTTAGGTGTAATCTTTCTAGACACCGATCAGGCGATGAAGCAGCACCCGGAGTTGTTCCGTGAATATTTCGGAACGGTGATTCCTCCAAATGACAATAAATTTGCGGCGCTTAATTCCGCTGTTTGGTCCGGTGGAAGTTTTATTTATGTACCGAAGGGCGTCAACGTTACTGTGCCGCTACAGGCGTATTTCCGAATCAACGCTGAGAAGATGGGGCAGTTTGAGCGCACGTTAATCATCATCGATGAAGGTGCCTATGCGCATTACATCGAAGGATGCACGGCGCCTATGTATTCAACCGATTCGTTACATTCAGCGGTAGTTGAAATCGTAGTGAAGAAGGGTGCACGGTTCCGTTACACCACCATTCAGAACTGGTCTGCGAATATCTATAACTTAGTAACTAAGCGTGCTGTAGCTCATGAAGGAGCTACGATGGAATGGGTCGATGGAAACATCGGGTCTAAGCTTACAATGAAATACCCTGCGATTCACTTGGTTGGGGAAGGAGCGCACGGGGAGGTGTTGAGCGTAGCGTTTGCTAAAGACGGCCAGCATCAGGATGCGGGCGGAAAGGTAGTGCACGCAGCTCCTCGCACCACGTCGCAGATTATTTCTAAATCGATCAGTAAGGGACTCGGTCGTTCGAGCTATCGTGGATTATGTAAGATTCACAAAGGAGCGGTTGGTTCTAAATCTAACGTTGAGTGCGATGCGTTGTTGCTCGACGAAAATTCTAGAACCGATACTTATCCGTACATCGATGTGCAGGAGAAGGATTCAAGCGTTGGGCACGAGGCTTCCGTATCAAGAATCTCAGAGGAGCAGCTGTTTTATCTTCAGAGCCGAGGGCTCACCGAAGAGCAGGCAAGTGCTATGATCGTGCGCGGATTTATCGAACCGATCTCTAAAGAGCTTCCAATGGAATTTGCGGTTGAATTAAACCGCTTGATCGAACTTGAGATGGAAGGATCGGTGGGTTAGTTTCTGAGTGATTTCCACAAATTCCACCACTAAGCCACCACGAAGAACACAAAGCAGAACCAATCCCTTTGTGTTCTTCGTGGTGAATGAGATCTTTTGACTACTCACTAAAACGACGAAGTAAATCGAGGTTATCACGCTTTCGTGGGGACTTCGTCAGCGTTAGTTCCCCAAAGGGGGCACCCTATCTATAAATCTCACTACGGTGCCCAATTTTTAGAACCGTAACGAGTACTTCCTTGTCATGGATCTCATAAATTACGCGAAAGTCACCGACTCGAACTCTATAGGTCGAATCTGTCCCTGATAATTTCTTGTATCCAAATGGGCGCGGTTCGATTTCAAACGACAAGATTACAGCAACGAGCCGTTTTTGATACGGTTTGGCGATTCGCTTCAATTGCTTTTCCGCGGTCCGAGAGATTAATACTTTGTACATTCCCATCTTGAATACAGTCTACAGTCCTGTCGAATTTCGATCCTTATAATTCACTCATGACGTCCCTAAATGGTCTCATCGGCTCGCGGCGCAAAGAGTTAACTTCATCGAGATCGTGTGATTCCTCGAGTTTATCAAGGATCGCATCCTCGATAAACTTTGCCATGACGATCCCGCGCGATTTGCACCAGCGGTGCGCCAGCGCTTTTACCTTTGGATTAACTCGAGCTGTAATGGTTTGGGTTGCTGTAACTTTCAATGGCTTCACCATAGTGTCTCCGTCATGGGTATACGAGCATGATATCAATTGGCAGCTTTTGCTGTCAATTGATATGTATTAATGAGTGCGTTTGATCTGGGTGACTATACTACCGTAACGCCTGGTACTGAAGTTAGATTCTGCAAAGGTCCTAGCGTCTTGGTCATAGCGAATGCGTGATGCAGGGGTTGCCCAAGAAAACAATGCACTGGGCCGGAAGCGGACTCCAGCAGTCCGATTTCGAGCGAGCCGGATGCGACGGCACAATGAAAATGCGGAATTTTTCCCGCATTTTGTGGGTTGCTACGCAGTTCATCGAATCGGCTGTGAATATCGCTGGCTGCTGCTACGGCTCGTGATTCTCTGTCAGTGATGCTTCGTCCTTGAAATAGAAACGTTATCGCATCTCCAGCGGTATTGATTGCGATTCCACCGTGTCTCTCAACTTCAAGGACCGCAGCTCTAAAGAACAGACTCAAGCGTTCAAGTGGCGATCCTCGTAGCGTGCCGTGGCTGGTGTCGAGATATTGGGTTGAACTCATCAAATCAAGACACAATACGGTGCCCTCAACTTCTTTGACCGTTCTATCGAAGCCAGCATTTAGCACCATAGTGGCGAGGGGATTCGATCCGAGAAAATCCGATGAAGGAACGACTTTTTCGAGTAGGGTGAGAAATAATTGATTTACGTGGTGTTTGGCTGTTGCGAGGTCCGTATCGGTCCATTGACGTGGCGACTCGTCCAAAAGTTGTAGAACGCCCCAAGTCTCCCCGCGAAAAACGATCGGCAATGAGAGGATCGCTCGTGGCTGAAAATTGGTGAGCAACGATACATTAAGGTGGGCATGCTCACCTGCGGCATCTTGGGTTGCGATAACAACTTGTTTGTCGGCGCTACTTCCAACCAGCCCATACCCGCGCGGAAGAGTCAGGCCCACAGGATTTCGATCGGCTTCGGAATGTCCGGTGGCAGCCAATAAGCTTAACGTTTCACCACCAGATCCCCATAGCGAAACGCGTGCAGTTCCTAGCTCTCTCTGAACAGCGGATAGTCCATCTATAACTCGGTCATCCACCTTTAGTGAGGCAACGGTAGGCATAAGGTGAATTATGCCGAACTCCTTACGCTAAGCATCTTTTGGCCAAGATTAAAGATTATCGGCAATTCGAAGTACCGTCGCCCCATACGGCTCACTTCGATTATAAGTGAATAATACCGCCATCTTCTGTTTTCTGGTCATCTTTAGTTTCCAGCCATTTATCGTCAAATAAGTTGCGATCGAAGCCGCTGCATCAGAGATGGTGTTCAAATCAACCCGCTGATCGCCGTTGCCATCAGTGCCGTATTTAACCAGGGAGAGCGGCAAAAACTGCGGGATTCCGAACGCTCCTGCAGGAGACCCTTTGAAGTTAAACGGATCTATATTAGCCCGATCGCTTAGGGTGATTAACGCCGGAAGCTGTTCAAGGAAAGTTTCTTTTAAATACTGAGCCCGCTGCGAAATCTGCTCAAAGGTAACTTTTTGTCCGTCAGCGATTAGTCGTTCGTAATTCCACTCGACGTTATCAGGAGCTGAAAGGCCAGCGAGTCTTGCGAGTCGAACGAATACGAGGCTATTTCCGAGATACCTCCCGCAGCCGGTTTCTACGAACATGATGGCGGTCAGCACTTTGGTCGGGACGTGAGATTTTGAAGAGATTCTATCGAGGTCTGTTTTATTGGCATGAAAACAAGCGCGAGCTTCGACTAATTTTTTCTTAGTGATTAAACCCTTATATAAATCGTGGGTTTCTTTGGGAGCTGCTGCGAACGGAATAAATCCGCGCTCCTGCATGGCCGGATCCATAAAGTGGCGCTCGACCCGTTCGCGATCTAGCCCCATTTTCACAATTTCATCTACGAGATAATCCCAACCCTTAAGGCGGCCGGTAGGAGGCTCTCGCTTTTCAAAACTTTGGCTATAGCTCGACCGGGGACTTACCGCTGTAATCGTAGTTATAGTCATCGCTAACGTAAGCATTGTCGCGATGACGCGCAGGCCTTGGAGCCAACGCGGAAAAAACTTCACTGAGAATTGCCTGTGGTCCAAGGGATTTACCTTTTAAGCGGGTATCAGCTCTCACGATAGCGGAAATTACGTGCTTCATCGAGGGTAAGTTGGGCTTCAACGCGATCTTCTTCGTTCGTTCATATACCCAAGGGCTCATGCCTAGTGCGTGTTTAAGAGTACCATCCGGGATTTTTCGCTCAACCCCACCGCGAACAGCGATTCTATTAATTTGATTTCGAGCGATCATTGCAAGCAGCATGAAGGCGTTCGAACCTTGGGAGAGTAAGTTCTCCGCGAGGTGCTCCGCTCGCCAGAGCGATCCAGAGTCGAGTAGGTCCAACAGGGCGAATTCTTCCGCTTCCGGAATTATGGTTATTACGCTTTTTACGGTCTGCTCAGTTATTTGCTGACCGTCGGCGAAGAGAATTACCTGTTCAAGCGCTTGATACGCCGCGTCTAAGTCATCACCACCATACTGCGCGAGTAAACGCAGCGCGCCGGCGTTCATTGCTGAGTTCCCAAGGCGAGTCACCTCGCGTGATAGCCAACCGAGTAGGGTATCTCCTTGCATGCGCTCAAGTTCGATAAACGCGGACTCGTTAGGGAGATTGCCCAACGCATTCCCTGACGGCACACCAGATTTAAATCTCAGTACGACTGTGGTCCCTAGGGAGATATGTCCGAGGGAATTAAGAAGTTGCTCAGTGAGCGAATTTTTCTTTTCAGGGACCTCGATCACGACTAAACGTATCTGAGCAAATAGCGACATCATCGAGAGTGAGTCTACTAATGCCGAGAAGGACTGTTGGTTCAGAGTCGCGAGATGTGTCCGTTCGATAAGCTCAGCTTTATGGATTTCACGAAGCTTTGCGGTAAGCCGATTGGCACGTACGTTGTCGGGGCATGAGAGCAAAATTACCGGAGGAAGTTCCGTTAGTGCTAAGCAATCCTTGGGAGAAATTTTGCGCATCGATTGAGAAGATACACGGGGAGGGCTGGGAACGCGAGGCGTTGCCTCGCTGTCTAAACAAGTACTTTGCAGTCTCAAATTCCCTGTGAGCGCGGAGCGTCGCTCCGCAGTCTAGTGCGGTACCTTGCTGTAACTATCTTAAAAGCAGGATCGCTTAGAAGAAAATCCATGCCCCGCGTATGGGATTAATTTGAAACTGCAAAGTTTTTGAAACGACTGCGGAGCGACGCTCCGCGCTCCCAGGGGCAGGCCAAAAGTTGCAAACAACCCGCTAACTTTTGGGCTACCAAAAGTTGCAAACAACTCTGCCCAGGGACGGAATTGAACCGCCGACACGGAGATTTTCAGTCTCCTGCTCTACCGACTGAGCTACCTGGGCTCGGTAATTGCTGCAAAGGTTTACCCCAGATTTTGACAAGAACTCAAGTGAGTAGCGGAATCTATCTCGTTTTAGCTTTAATCGAGTAATTGCGGCGAACGACGCTGTTGGTCACGTAATCGACCGGCCATCGAGGGCTGAAAAACGCTAAAAGTATGGATGGAACGCCAAGTGGAAAGAGCCAAGCTCTAAATCGCATAGTTTTGGCGGTTACTGGATTGCCAGATTTTGCGTTAACCACCTCTAGGTGCTGTTTTCGATATCCAAACGAAAGGCCAGGACGTAAGTGATGTGCGATTCCGAAAGGTAAAAACAAAGCACAGCTCAGACCGATGATAGCTATTATCGCTGCCTGATCCAGCTGAGCGAGGCTAGGCCGCAACGCTGGAGCGGTAAACCACGCAGTAAAGATCGCCGCCACCAAGGCGAAGATTGCGATAGAGATAGAGTCAAATATAGCGGCTTTAACCCGAACGAGGGATGCTACCGGTCTAACTGCGGTGGCTCCAACGTACATAGTAGACAACATGGATGGAAGTTGTCCGGATGAACGAGTCGAACCTGATCGAGAGAAGGAAATATCGAGCGCTGATTCAGATAGTTTTTGCAGTCTGGAGAGTTCGTTAGCCAGCGCCTCGGAGCTTAGCTCGAAGACCTTTTTTTCTTTGGCGAAAGGGTTGTCGCGTTTCGGATCTAATATGGCTTCATCGGCGAGCTCAAAAAACAATCGAACTACATCAGTGGGTAGTGGCGCTAGTATTTCGATCTCAGATCGTTCTTCTGTAACCGAGTACAGCTCGCCGTACGCCTCATCGAATTGAAGTCGAACGAAAGTTGGGTCTAGCTGCGGGCGTTGTGTCATTGACTCTTAATTTTTTACAGATTGCCAAAGTAGGGCCGTTTGAGCGAGGGCACAAATTGCCGCTGTTTCGACTCTCAGGGTGAGCCTCCCAAGTGATAGCCTATCGGCGTTGTGCTTTTTTAGGAGATCGGTCTCCGCGGCTGAAAAATCTCCCTCAGCCCCGATCACCAGGGCGTAGTCAGTGACCGCTGAGGGAGTGATTTGGTGCAATGGGCTGGCGTCAGGATCAAGGGAGCAGCTTATGAGATGTGTGTTTGTTGGGAGCTCTCGTATGGCGGCCTCAAGTGATTCAATCACCGCTACCGAAGGAATGGTTGTGCGCTTGGATTGTTTCGAGGCAGCTTCTGCAACCGCCTCAAGTCTTCGTTGTTTCTTTTGCGTATCGGCCGCCGTTTTGAGTTTCACGACGCTGCGATCTCCTTGAAAGAACGAGATGGAAGTTACACCAAGTTCGGTGGCCTTCTCGGTAATCCATTCCGGGAGATCGGATTTTGGGATTGCAACGAGAATGTGCGAATGTTTTTTTAAATCGCCAATGGCTGTCTCAAGAGGTGTTCCAATTAATGCCGAGGCCTCGCCGTTTGTATCGACAATCAGCGTTGACGCAAATGCTTGAAGATTTACTTTTGAAACTACGACCAACGGGGCGCCATTGGTCAAACGCAGAACGTTTGTTACGTGATGTGCGTCTGAAGCGGAAAGTGGAACGACCTCGCCCGTTGCGAAGTCTCCATCCACGAATAACCTTCTTTCTTGCGTAATCCCGTTCCCAGCTTATGCGAAGTATTAGCGAGTATTTTTCTTGCGAAGCCCTAGTTTATCAAGGCGGGTAGCCACGACGGCAAGTTTCTCAAGTCCGTAATATCGATCCTGATCGATCACAATCGTCGGAGTATCGAAGCATCCGAACTTGCGACCACGCTTGAAAACGCCTTTTACGCGTTCGCGTGTGTCTGATGCGTTTACTTTACTCAAGAAATCCCCAAGGTCGATATCAAGCTCTTCGCAAAGTTCGTTTGAGAAATTTTCATCGTTTGGGTTTTCACCGAGTCCCCACCAACGTTGGAATACCTTGTAGTTGTACTCTTTAAGAATTCCCATGTCGTTTGCGATCAAGGCGCCACGAATTACTCGACCTGGATCGAATTCCGTTTCAGGCCAGCCTTCTGGGAACACCAATGGTAGACCTGCGAGGGCCGCAGTGCGTCTGGTATCCTCAAAAAGATATGAAAGCTTATCCGGAATAATCGGTGAGGCCGGCAGAGTTTGTCCTGAAGCCTTAGCTGAAAACGGCTGCCAGAGCATTTGGATATCGTAGTTGTCTTGAAGATCGTAAAGACCGTCGAGAGCCAAGTACGAATACGGGCTCTGAAATGAGTAAAATACCTCTAATGTAACTGCCATAATTGCTCTCGAAAAAATCGTTTCAGCGTGCTCACAACCGGCTTCTTATGGAGCTGGCCCCATCGCAACCGGCCCTATCTAAGCCAGTCCGCCGGATACAATCCCGCTCTTAAACTTTCAAATAATGGAGCGCCTAACCACGTTAAGTTTGCTACGTACTGTTTTCTAGGCGGTATTCGGGGTATTTTCAACCCATGAGATGCATTAACATCCATAAAATGAAGGTTTTAAGTGATTATTGAAGTTTTATCAGGCGTTCAGACCGTTGCTAGGCAGCTTGTCTGTCTCGAGGTTAACCCGCCACGAGGAGTGGATCCAACTGCGGCACTGTCCCGACTTGAGGGTCAGCTTGGTGGAATCGATTGCTTAAATATCACTGACTCCGCCTTGGCCAGAATGAAAACTGCGCCTCTGCCGTTTGCTGCGTTACTAAAGCAACGGCTTGGGATCGAACCGTTGGTAAATATCTCGTGTCGTGACCGAAATTTAATCGCATTGCAATCCGATCTGCTAGCTGGATGGATGTGCGGGGTGCGCTCAATCGTCGCCCTTACCGGAGATGCAGTCACGGTTGGGGATTCGCCGGAGAGAAAGGGGGTGTTCGAGGTGAATTCTATCGGACTTTTAAGTGCGATTCGCACCTTAAATTCAGGACAGGATTTAGTCGGAAATCCGCTCACCGGGGCGCCATCGTACGTCTGTGGTGTGGTTACTAATCCTAACGCCAAAAACGTTGCTGCTGAGGTCCGAAGGTTGACTAAGAAAGGGGAGGCGGGCGCTACCTATGCACTTACCCAGCCCGTGTTCGATGAAGCGTCTGCCAGGGCGTTTCTAACAGCGGCGAAGCCTTCCGGAGTTAAGATTATGCTCGGACTGATGCCGTTTAGGACCGTTGAAGCTGCGGTAGGCCTGTCAGAGATTCCTGGGATTCGAATGCCGCCAGCAGTCCTGGATGAAATTCGTGCGCTGCCGGCGGCGAAGATCGCTGATTACTCGATGCATCTCTGCGAGCGGATCGCCAAAGGGGTGCAGGACCTTACGCTAGGAATGCACGTAATCGGTGGAGCCGCTGCAAAGCTCGGACTAGAGCTCGCGCAACATTTGTCATCATCGCTAGCCCCCAAGCCTTAGCTGGCATAGCGGCCGGTTAGGTTCTCAGTTGTAGCTCCCAGCGTTTGTAGGTAGATTTACAACCTATGAAACGTCGTGAAGAGATGAATTTCCTTGAGCGTATTTACGTGGTTGAGGTGTTTAAGGGCACTCTTATCACTTTTGGTAGGTTGCTTAGAAATTTAGGCCTTCATACAGCGCAGCTTTTTGGACTCGCAACCAACATTCCAGCTTCCGCAAGCATTCAGTATCCGAATGCTCGCAGGGATTACCCACCACGCTATCGAGGTAGACATCGATTAACCTTGAAAGATAACGGTGATGTTAAATGCACCGCGTGCTTCTTGTGCGCCACGGCGTGTCCTGCGAAATGCATCTACATCGAAGCAGCAGAACATAGCGACCCTTCCGTTGAAAAATTTCCGATGCGTTATGAGATCGACACGCTTCTTTGTATATATTGCGGATACTGCGTAGAGGCGTGTCCAGTAGATGCTATTCGAATGGATACAGGTATACACCCAGAAGTTTATCCTCCGGACCCGCGTCGTTTTATCGAGGATAAAGAGACCTTGATGCTACGCTCGCGAGAACTTGAGGATAAAGGGCAGGCTGTAGTGTACGAAGAGCACATGGCTAAGATGCGTCGCATCGAAGCTAATCCGTACTCTGATACTTAATAGTCTGGTACTTGGAACGTATGATCTTTTGGATCCTAAGCGATCTGGGCCTGGGACGGCTTCTAGCGAGCTCGAGCGTGAGTGCGCGAGCAACCTTGAACGCTTTAGTTTCGATATTTATCTTTTTTGCGCATTCGTCCGTCGGGTGGGCTCAAACGAGCACCGATGCTGATGATGATCCGGCTGGCTTTTCGGTGCCACCACTTCCGGATTATTCACAGGGGCAAAACCCGATTCTTGTTTCCGGAACGGAAGCCCAATCTTTTCGTTCGATTATTCCTGAGCCGTTGTATCCTGCAGTTCGGGCGGGGGAATTATCGTTACGTGTAGTGGGACATGCTCCGTGGGAGCCAACCCTGAGTAACGGGCATTGGAGTGAAGCGCCTGAGACGGACTGCTTGGAGGGGAAAGGACTAGCACCCACGGTGTTGTGGAGCAGAACCGGATTTCCATGTGGCTCACGGGTTACAATTCAGCGTGTAGAATCTAGTGAGCGTGACCCTGGGAGGAGGTATCTCCTGAATGCGGAGCGCGCCGTTGCTGGATCGGGACTATCTCGCATGGAGATTAAGGTTCAAAGTGTTGGATCGTCGTTGACGAATGCGACGTTGCGGATCGAGCGAGTAGCGCCGCACCTAATCGCGACAAAGGAGCCACCTAAGGGGGCGGTGATGTGGCGTGAGCGTTTGACCTGGTTGGAGCCAAAACCGATCAACGGTATCGACTTATTGACTCTTCGTTTTCGAGGACCGGATGAGGATATGTTTTTTCAACGTTCGCCCATCAGCGGACGTTTTCGACAGCTAACTGGGTCCAATCGCGGTGACGATATGCTCGGCTTGGCGCTGGCAGCGGCCGATCTAACCGTTTGGAGCTCTAAGTTAGAGTGGATGGAGTCTGTAAAGCTAGTTGGATTTTCTAAAGTTTTGGTGCCGCTGTTCGGAGAACAGCGAGTGAAGTTAAAAGGCGGGGAAGCTGGATGCTTCGAGGGTCAAATCGTTAGCGGTTCGAGTTCGAGCGCGCTTGAGATTTGGGCGAGCAATCTAGTGTTTTCGCCTCGAGAGGTCGTTGAGATTGAGGTCGTTTCAGGTGATCCGTTTTCGCTCACGGGGAAAATGCGGGTGTTTATTGATACAGAAACGATGCTGCCCGTGATGAAAATTGTGTACGATCGCGCGGGTCAACAGGAGCGGGTTGTGATCGGTTCGGTGATGGGCTTGGCATTCGGTCCGGAGCAATCAGGAACTAATGTAAATGGCCCGATCGTTTCGCTTGGAATCCGTGGACGGATTTCCGTGTTGTCACCTGAGTTTGTAATGGTCTGTAACGGTTACTCTCAGTCTTTGAGCGAATCGATCTTTGATCTGCGCTCTGTGGTTGCGACCACGCCGGGGGATGCCACTAAGGAGCCGGTTATTGTCACGCCGGCGGTTGAAGAACCAGTAATTGATGAGCTCTAAGCGCTGGCAGCGCTATGTCTATTCGTTTATGTCTATTCGTCTGTGTCTATTTGTCTATGCCGCGGCTGATCCGACTGTATTTACGACAATTTTCGGATCGAAAATTCGTCTTCCGCCGGAACCTTTGCGCGAATTGATAACTGTTCTTAATACATGCGCAAAACGTAATCTGCGAACGGAGTGATGACGGGATAGGGCAAATAATGTCGCTACTAAAATTAGAGGTGATGCAGCCGCAGAAGTTGCCAAAGGAAAGTCAGTAGCGACTGTTACTAATCCGACCAGAGCGGAAATACCCATTACTAGAAATGCTATTCCGCGAAGTGATAAAAAATTTAGCTTCCCGCGAATAAGATAAAGCTCATCAAGCGGTAGCGACGTATCAATTAGATCATCTAAATATGATTCAAGAGTCTCGGTTGAAATCGAGGCTACATCGGTGCGCAGCTCTTCTTGAGCTTCAATCGCGTTGGTAGCTACTAGGATCGCGGAGCACGCATGCTCGAAACGAAGCAACGAGATCCCGATCGCTCGGTAGTCCGATGCGAGCTTGCGGCAGCCTCCAAAATTTCTTCCGGTAGCCATAAATTCTGCTCTGGCTCTAAATTCTATCTTGAATTGTACTACTTGGCGGGTGTTATGGGGAAGAACGGAGATCTGGTGTCCAAATAATGCTTTGAGGCTCCTTAGGGATCGCGAAGCGTTGCTTCGCAGTCTAAAAAACCCGTTGTAATCGCGGATATATCCTCAGAGTGGGCAGGTACTCTCATAAGCGATCTTGGCTCGAAAAAAGTACCTGCAAAG
>JBGSNS010000273.1:0-6343 GCA_041739515.1 Bdellovibrionota bacterium | reverse complement strand
ATCACCGCTGATTCGTCCAACTGGACTCGCTCCTATCTTGATAAGGTTACCTGAGTTTGCGTTAAGGCTTCTTTCTTGGGGTGCCGTTGCTACGGAAGCTCTTTTCTTTTTGTCTCTGGTGGGACGGCGTTGCCGATATTGGCTGTGGTGGGCGATGACGATTTTTCATGCCTTTATCCTTTTAACCCTTGATATTTCGGAAGTCTCCTTAACGATGCTCGTGTTTCAACTCTTCTTACTCCCAGGAGCGCTAAACCTCACCCACGGAAACGATAGATTTTAGGAGCAATTTCGGAATTCGTGTGCTAAAGCTCGCTGCAGCGCAAACTCGCAAGTTGTTATTTTAGCGGTTTGTTAAAGGATCTAAACGACGTAATCTAGTCCATAGGGGAGCGAATAATGATTAAGGCAGAGACCGTTACAAAGGTAGCTAGTAAGCTCGCATTTTTTTCTTTGTTGTGTATGGCACTAGGTGCTGTTTCTACCCAGGCATTCGCAATACCCGGGTGTGCTAGGAAGCCTCCGCGAACCACTAATCCAAATGACAACGGCCCGGCTGGTTATTGCCTTGGGGCGGGAATGCGTGGCTGCCAGGCGCATTGTCGGTCGGCCAATGCCTGTTATCAGCGCCAAGTGCCCCCATTGACCGCCATACCAGTTCCTCCCGCTGCGAATCCGTGTAGCACGGAGCAGCAGAATCTAGCGGATTGTCTGGATCCTCTTGCCAACAACCTTATCGCGCCGGGTACAGAGATGACGGTTACTTTGGTTAGTACCGGTACATTGGTCGGTACTGGAGTTAATGCTGGTGCTGTGGGCGTGAGATGCACTCTGAGTTCTGCAACTGAATCAGCGCAGAAGTATTTATCGGAGTTACGCTCCCAAAACTCCGGTTTCTTGGTTTGGGACGGAAATGGCACCGATGAATGGAATCAGAAGTGTGAGTATTATACAGCGGCAGCGGTTAGTACCTACTTTGGGCTACCTATTGATGCGGTGCAGAATTCGACCAGTCTACGCAGAGATCTCGGACTCTCGGAGAACGAGCTTGAGAGCTTCGCGCTTAAGTTCGGCGAGGCGCATAAGTTGAAAATTGGGGCTGACGTTATCGCTGGAATAGATACCGTGGGTGGTTTAGCGGATTGCGTCGCGTCCATTAACCAAGAGTTGGCCGCTCGTAGGGGTTAACAAAAAGAGCGCCCCGTTAAACGGTGTTGCGATCATCGCTATTACCGAAGCTTTAGAGGCCCCTTAGCAGGGGCCTCTATTTTTTCTGTTTGGGATCTATCGTCTCGGTATAATCAAATCTCTTGCCCGGATCTTGTTGGTGTTTGACCGAGCGATTAGAGACGCAAAGGCACGCCTAAATTTTTTGACCGATTTCGTATCGACACTCGATAGTTATAGACAAACCAAAAAGCTTTGCGAATTCAGTGGCGCGTTCGGTGCTGAATTTCTACACTGCCGAGGATGAACGATTTTGTTATCATTCGAGAATTAGCGCCACGTGAAGGCTTTCAGATCCTGAAGCGAGTGGTGCCTACAGCGGACAAAATCGCGTTCATCCTAGAACTTGCTAAAGCCCACCTCGCAGAGATCGAAGTCACATCCTTTGTCCGGGCCGACAAGGTTCCGCAGTTGGCAGACTGCGATGAGGTCGTGGCTCAAATTGGGCAGCCTCCTCCCGGAGTTTTCTACCGCGCATTATGTCTAAACGGTAAAGGATATAGCCGCTCGTTAGCGTACGACAATTTGGTGCATCCAGCTTGGTTCTATACCGGGGCGAGCGATACGTTTTTAACAAAGAACGCGAACACATCTTTTCAATCACAATTGGATGGATTCGACGCGGAGTGGGGGAGTTTGTTGCGCGCGCAATCGCTTAATGAAGTTAGCGTCATGATTTCAAACGCTTTTGGGTGTTCATATGAAGGACCAATTACGGTTTCAGCCGTTGTGTCGCGGTGGCAAAAACTCGCTGAAAAAATTCGCGGCGCTGGATTTGTTATTACTGAGCTCAGTCTCGCAGATACAGTTGGGTTAGCCACGCCAAACTCCACACAAGAGTTAATCGAAGCGTTGCGAGCTGCCGGCGCACCGGAAGTTTCACTTCACATGCACGATACCCGCGGTAACGCCTTGGAGTGCATCGAAGTAGGATTAAATTTAGGTGTGCGAATTATTGAAAGCTCCGTTGCTGGGCTTGGCGGCTGTCCGTTCACTGCGGGAGCGGCCGGAAACGTTGCTACGGAAAGAGTCCTCGCGTTGTGTGACAAACTCGGGCTTGCAACCGGCGTAAATCACGAAGCTTTAAACGAAGCGCGAAAGTTCGCGCAGGGGTTTACCGTGTTTGAATAATCCGAATTTAACTCTGCTATCCTGGCTTCTCCGGTAAGCGCCATCTTGAAAATTTCCCGTTGGATAAGAAACAATTCGTCTCTAGTTTCGAAATCTTGCGTTATCGGAACAACTCCCGAGTCTCCAACTACACAATCACTAAAAATAGATTGACTCAATTCACGGGTCAGAATAGCCTGGCCGACATGTTACCAATCGCTTCCCGCCAGTACGCGCAGCATTCAAGCCTTCTTCATCGGGCCTAATCTCTCGGCGCCGTTCTCGCGCCTGTTGTTTTGCCGTACCGTTCGTTCCCCGGTTATTTTTTCGATTGTTGTAACATGAAACCCCAGGAAATTTTAGAATTCACCGCGAAATTGATAGAAATCCGTTCATTGAGCGGACAGGAAGCGTCTATTGTAGATTTTCTCGCGTCGCACTTCGTCGAACGTGGTTGGAATGTCGAGCGTCTATCGGTTGAACAAGGAAGGGACAATCTTTTTGTTACCTGGGGGACTCCACACATCGTTTTTACGACACATGTGGATGTCGTAGATGCTCCAGAACATTTGTTCTCTCCTGTGCTTAGGGGTGAGACACTCTTTGGTCGCGGCGCATGTGATGCCAAGGGCATCGCAGCAACGATGATCGGCGTAGCAAATGAGCTGGCCAATCAGGGTGCATCAAACTTCGGAATTTTATTAGTGGTTGGGGAAGAACACGATGGCCGCGGTGCGCGTGCCGCAGCGCTTGCCTTAAAGAATAGAGGAATACGCTTTCTTATTAACGGCGAGCCTACGGAAGGCGCACTCATGCGGGCCCACAAAGGTGGGCTTGGATTAACTATTTCGTTCACAGGACGGGCCGGTCATTCCGGATACCCTGAGCTGGGAGTCGATGCTAATCGGGCGTTGATTGAAGTGGGACAGAAACTTCTAAGTGCTGATTTTGGATGCGATCGTGACCTCGGTGATACGACGGTGAATATCGGGTGTATCTCTGGTGGTGTGCAGGGGAATATGGTTTCACCATCAGCCAAGATGGTTGTGTTGCTGCGCACTGTTCGGCCAAACGCGGAGATTCTTGCGTCGATAAAATGCATGATTCCACCGGAAGCTTCTATTACCGTCGATTACGACATGGAAGCAGTGCGTTTGCTCACCTTGCCGGGCTTTAAAATTGATGTCGCCAAGTATTGCACTGACATCCCATTTCTCGCGCCGATCGGAGCACAAGCACTCTTGTACGGCCCGGGATCCATCCTTCGTGCTCATACCGACGAAGAATTTATTACATTAAGCGAAATTGAAGAAGCCCGACACGGGTACCATCGACTCTTCAATTGCCTAACTGCCAACTCGCTTAACCGTATTAAAGAATAAAAAAGAGATAATTATATGTCGATGTTTTCAAACAAATCACCCGGTGATCGGAGTGATCTGCCCGCAACTAATTCACCAATTAAGTTATCGGTATCTACTAAGGCGAAGAGCCTAGCGCCGACTGACAGGGTCGCAAGTCCGTCCCGTGTTTCAATCGTTCCCGTTTTAACTAGTGAACTTATCCCGGCGCTGCTCGAGCGATTAGGTGAGATCTACGCAACTTGCTTTAAGGGAGCGCCCTGGAATGAAACTTGGACCGCGACGGAAGCTAGCAAGGTATGTCGTGACTTTGCGACTGGTGGCGGTGATATCCTAGTGTTACGCAATGGGGTCGCGGTAGCTGGCCTGATCATAGGGTTGCCGATCGAGCTCTATGCGGGCAGGGACGATCTTGCGTCGTTTGTTTCAGGTAGAGCACCGTACTATCTTGCGGAGCTTGCGGTGGATCCACGCGATCAAAATCGAGGATTTGGAGGTCGTTTAATCGTTGAGCTGACGCGCGTCGCGCGCTCCGCGGGCTACGATGAGGTTCTAACACGTACTCGTATCGATAATTTGCGTGCAATCGCTGCGTTTCAGCGAAGCGGATTTGAAGTTGTGGGAAATATGGAAGCGTCAACTGGGGGAGTGGCCTCGACGCGAGTTGTGCTGCGTCTAGAGTTGGACTCGATCCAAACGTAGGCGAGCAGAGGTGCAGATCTCGAACAACCAGCGCGTTTGCAAACTCGCTGAGATCGCCGTTCTCTTTGTAAACGATTTCGGCGGGTGAAATGGCTCGGATTATTGGTCTAGCTCTGACGTCGTTGATTCGTGGGTATGCCCCAGTCGCAGACTCTGTTCTCAAACAAAGTGAGCACTTCGTTAGGCCAAACTTTGCCTGCATAACTCGCATTCCACGCCCAACGAACTTTAAACCCTTGAACTCCCCCCGAATGATGACTATTGATCCAGACATGAGTTGGTTTTACGCACCATATATAGGAAACAGGCCTGCCTCCACCGTGGTAAACGGTCATCGCGTGGTAATCGTGTCTAAGGAGCCGGATCGGCTAGCTGAGAGTCTGACGATGTTCGGCGCAGATCGTGTTAAGCGGCTTCGTGGCGGAGATTCTGAAGAAGAAACGCTCACAGCGCTTCAGAAATTTAGTAAGAAGGCGCGCGGCAGTATTGTCGTGGCTCCACCAGAAGCTGGAATGTCCGAAGTGATGAAGAATTTGGAATCGGAGTTGCCGTGGGTGCAGTAATCCGTAGCGTGCTAATCGTTGTCGTTAGCATGCTCGCGTTGGGTTGCACCGATCGACCGATGAAGCGTCCGATTAGCGTGCTTGATGTTGGTGATTATCGTCAGTACACCGAACCGTTTACGTATCGCCAAGATCAGCAGCTAGTAGTTTGGAAAGACGAGCGCGGACTCGCATTTATGAGCACTGAGTGTACGTACGATTTGGCGCTGCTTGACTTAGCGCCAAGCCCCACTGGAGCGCTTGAATTTACTTCGAAGTTCTCGACCAGTCGATATTCACAGGAAGGGAAAGTTTTATCCGGTCCAGCTAAATTTCCGCTACCGTTCTATCGGGCGCGATACGGAGAAGCTGTCCTGGGTGGGCCAAAAACCTCAATCTATGTGGAAGTTCCGGAGGAAGTTTCTGAGAGTTGGAGGCTTCAACTTCCTGTTCCGGCACTTCCAGCCGCGACTATGACGCAACAGTAGCAGGATTCCGGGCAATTTTTTTATGAGTCGCCGGCTCCGCCCGACAGCGATAACATCAACATCATCGATATGGCGGTGTGCGCCTTTTTCTTATCGAGTCGTGCTGTGTTAAATTTTTTGTTCCCACGCGGCTTATGTTCGTGAACCACTAAAGCTGGCTGCAGCACGCCTTGGTCCATGCGGTGATGCAGTCCGGACACGATAACAGGGGAGGCAAGTGTCGGAGGCGCAAACAATCCAGGTATCCCAACAGCAGCTACGAGAAAGGCGATTGCGCATGCTAGTATCAACTTTTTCATGATTAATCCCCCAAGAAGGCTAGTCGGCGCGGCCTAACGAGGACTTAATAAATCGGCTCAAAACTGTTCAGATCGAGTTCTAGTTTTGGCTAAGTCGCTAATATTCTAGGGATTTCTGGTCCTGCCCGATTGGTGAATCCTGCTACTGTATTTGAAGCGGGGTAGAAATGTACGGTCATTCGTTGACTGTAGCGCCCGCGATCTTTATCATAGTCGGCTCCCTACAGCATTTGCACCAAGCTATGTTTTACTGGGATTTTACAGAGATATTTGCGTAACAGATGACGAAATCGGCATCAACTAATCCAAATAATTTCGGCCTCCCAGGCGGAGTAGCATCGTGGCGCACAGCGTCTCCAGCATCAGACCTCTTACGAACTGATCTGCTATATCTTGGCCCGCGCGTTCGCAGAGAATTAGAACCATCACAGGCTCAAGCAAATCTCGCTCGATCTCAACGAGAGCTTAATCCAGCCGGCGAGAGCATCTCGTTCGAAATGTCATTACCGTATTTTGAGGACAATCCCGGAGTCAATCTAACAGGCGCCGTTGCCTTCGTTGGATGTAAGGCCGGACAAAATCCAAACCGAAGTTTGCCGGTTAGCGTGTTGATG
>JBGSNS010000270.1:0-3500 GCA_041739515.1 Bdellovibrionota bacterium | reverse complement strand
TCGACTGAAGGATTCGTCCACGACAACTGGAATTCCGGAACCAGTTCTTCGCGGGGTCTTTGAGCACTCAATCCGGTTAACGAAAGGGAGTAATGGCATGATTTTAGGTCCGTCGCTGATCGTAAAACGCGGCGAGGTGCTCAGGCCACCACAACCGCCCTGGAAGCGTCAGAGCTCCAAAGAGCGAGTTTTGAAACTTTCGGATATTGAGGCGAAGAGCCTCGAGTCCGAAGTGCGTGTCCTGCGTGGGCTTTACCGAAAGCTCATCCGTGGGTGGATGCTGTGCAGCTCGAGGGAGACTCCCGACCAGCTGCATCGCGATCTCGAGAATTGGCTGGCGGAGCTGCTGTTCGTGTACCCGGACAAAGAGATCGCTGGCCGTCTCGCGTACATCGTTAGCGACGAAGGGCGCTACGAGAGAGTGATGGACAAGCTGCAACGCGTAAGCGATGTTTTGAACATCAGGACCGCCGGTGGGACGACCCGTAGGTTCACGGTCGGAGTCGCCGGTACCACCAAGCCGGATGTTCAATCCCGCTCACGCGCGGTCACTCGCGACCTTACCATCGTTCGGTCGGGAGTTGTGATCGAGTCGTCTGATTGCTACGCCGCTACGATGGCTAGCGCTAGGAACAAGTGGATCGTGCTTGCCAGTGGAGCACTACCGGTCCCTGCAGCAGTCGACTGATTCTCCGGGTTCTCGTCTCGAAACTCGATCAACGCTGGGGGTTCGGAACAATCCAACCCCCGGCGTTGTTCGTTTTATAATGTTTTTCATTCATCTCTTGCTTGCGCCCTCTTCTCAGCAGTTAATTCTACTGCTTTATTAATTCCCATCTGTAAGAGCTTCCCGCATCGGTCTAGAACATTCATTCACCCCGAAATCTCCAAGAATAAAGAGGGTTTTGGATGGTCTGCCAAAATATCGAACAGCGGCTCGAATAATCTCGAACCGGATTCGTCCCAATGCTGATACGATTATCTGACAGATTGAAATCAGCAGTTTAACATTTGGGGAGATGGGCAATGGAGAGAACCGACCGCGAGTTGATTGAACAGATGATGGAAAATGACATGCGTTTAAAGAGGCTCTACGAACAGCATGACAAAATAGAGAAAATGTTAGAGCGATTTCAGGGTCGAGTATTTCTTACCAGTATAGAACAACGAGAGGAGCGAGATTTAAAGAAGAAGAAACTCAATGGGGTGGATGAGATGATGCGATTGTTAGCCGAATCTCGTCAAAACTTTAATCAAGAAGGAGAGCAGCGAGCTGCATAGAAACAGATTTGTTCTCGGATCTATTCCGAGTAATTAATGGCCCAATCCGCAAGGGGTGGGTCTTTCTAGGACGGGGAATAGGGGGCTAAAAACTCCCACCCCGTCCGTTTTTTATATAAAACGCTGATTTCCGGCTTTCTACTTCGTTGCAGCCGTCGCTGTCCTCCTGCGGCCATTAAGTTAGGCGAAATTTAGGAGGAATCTAGGGGAAACTTTAAGCCGATCTTCAAGCGGCCTATAGAATTTACACTGGAGCTCGCGGAGAACACGGAGTAAATCCGAATAAACTCGGGTCTTCTCCGCGAGCTCCAGTGTAAATTGCATGCTATCGCCAGCTTAACTTAATGGTCGTGGCTGCGCTCCCAGCTATGCAGCCCGACGCCTAGTTGAAATTCTGTGCTTAGCATTGATAATAGCATTTCTCGTCTGCGCTGGATCCATCCCGAGATGCTTGCAAATATAAGAGAATGAAAGCACGTATGCCTCGCGACCGGTGTCGTCTTCGTCTCCGTCGTCATCAAAGAAATATCTAAGAGCGTCTTCTCTAAGCTCGCCACCGGCACGGTAATCTTCAACGGCACGCAGAATCATAGCGCGCATTAACTCGTGGATCGCATTGTATCCGCGGCTAACAGTTAAGTGACCATCCATGGTTGGCAAACTTGAGCGTGACATCGTGTGGCTCCTGAAGATAAAGCCCGCGTGCAGATACGGCGGGGTTTGTTCAAAAAACCTGTCACTAACGTCTGATTTGGTGGGGAGCAGAAACCTTTGGAAGACGTAACGCCGTTCTGCCCAACGACGACTTACAGGGGGTGTTATGCAGCCGGGCTTGCCGCGGTATCATAGAAAATACTGCACGGGCGCCATTCGGCCAGGGAGCTCGAATTCACTAGTATTATCAGGTGGGTAGCCACTAAGAATGGAGTGGAGCCATCTCCGCTATCCCCACGAATGATCCAGTTTCACCGAGTCTGTAACAGAAAGTGTGTAAGACGAACAAAGATGCGCGACAGGGCGGGATGTTTTTACACTGGAGCTCGCGGAGAACTCGGTAGATAACCCGTTGATTTGGCTCCGTGTTCACCACGGGCTCCTGTGTAAATATTAGAAGAGTCGGACGCATGACGTAATATCGCTTCCACGAATTATGTTACATTCCCGTTTTACCGCCGCTTCACCAACGTCAGCACTGTATACGTCGCAACCAACTCTTGATTCTGGTTTTCAACCTCCACGTCCCATGCAACGACGCCTTGTTTTGGTTGGTCATCCGGCACGTCCTTCGCAGTTTTCTGCTTGCATGTAAGCCGTACGCGAATCGTATCGCCCACATACACAGGCTGGGTAAATCGCAGCCCTTCTAGTCCGTAGTTTGCGATCACTGGGCCTGGCGCTGGATCAACGAATAATCCTGCGGCGGCGGCGATCACGAAATATCCATGCGCCACACGTTTTTCGAAGATCGATTCCTTGGCGGCGATGTCATCCATGTGCGCGTAAAAGAAATCACCGCTGATGCCGGCGAAATTCACAACGTCAGCTTCCGTAATCGTGCGGCGATGAGTCAACAGCTGCTCGCCTACCTGAAGCTCTTCGAAATACTTTCTAAACGGATGCACCGGTGTAGTAATCGGCTCTGCGCCTTTTGAAAACTGGTTAGTGATCGCTGCGATGGTAGTAGGGGAGCCCTGCAACGCAGCGCGTTGCAGATAGTGCATCACTCCGCGCGCACCTCCCATCTCTTCTCCGCCGCCGGCACGTCCCGGACCGCCGTGAATCAAATGTGGCATCGGAGAGCCGTGCCCAGTCGATTCCTTAGAGCAGTGACGGTTCACCATTAATAAACGACCGTGATAAGGCGCTACGCCCATCGCTACTGCGCGAGCTACTGTGTTGTCGTTTGTGAATAAGCTTCCGACTAACGAACCCTTTCCCATACGAGCGAGTTCGATCGCATCGTCTAAATGTTTGTAACCTAGAACCGTGTTGACGGGGCCGAATGCTTCAAGTTCATGCGGCGCCTTAGCGTGCATCGCGTCAGCGGAATGCAGCAGTGTAATCTGTTGAAACGCTCCCTTGTCCGAGGCTGACGCGGAAAACTCACCACGAAATACTACTTCAGCTTCTTTTGAAAGCGCTTCAACGCACTTGCTAACTTCCGCGACCTGGCTCTTTGCGGCTAGCGGTCCCATAGTTACGCCCTCTTGCGACGGGTC
>JBGSNS010000061.1:0-4812 GCA_041739515.1 Bdellovibrionota bacterium | reverse complement strand
TTACGCGATTGTTGAAGGAGAGGCACCGCAGAGTGAGGTGGACATGCCCCAAATTGATATAGGCGCGAAAAAGACCGGATAACACACGGGCCGACGCGGACACCAACCGCTGCGCGGATTGGTGCCGGTCGCCCAAGCCGTGTGACGTCGTGCATGACGACAAACGTTGGTGGTGAAAGTCCACTATCCAGGGAGATGAACCCGAAGGATTAGATAGAGGCAAGCGCATCACCGCGAGGGGGTGTGTGAAGGAAGCCCAAGGGCGATGGTGCCGAGGTGATGTAAAAGAACCGAATCTGAGGCGTGACGACTTCAGGGAAGAGTGAGCACGGAATCACGAAGTCCCAAATCATCAAGTGAAGCGTTTTGTAAATTCGGCATCTACGGTACCGACACGTTTATCGCCTTACCACGAGAGATCTCTTGCGTGCCCTGGGATGGAGCGTGCTCCTGAAAACGGCTGAGGGAATCGTAAAATTCCCTGACCGTGCGAGAGAAGTCAGCAGAGAGCGTAGTACCTGCGCGAATTCCAAGTAAAAAAAAAACCTAATCTTGGTTTCGTAGTGCAGGAAAGGCTCGAATAGAAAAGAAGTAAGTAGGACTAAGCTAACTCATGACAGGTGAGCACCAGAAAATAGGGCGCAAGCTCAGCGTAAAGGAAACAAGCTGCGGTGAAGCCGCAGCGGTATCTGATTGGCGCGGTGAAACTGTTCTGGGCGAGCATGAAACTGAAAGCTTGGTTACGATAGAAGAGGTAATAGAACGAGAAAACCTAAAGCTTGCACTGCGGCGGGTAGTATCAAACGGAGGAAGTGCGGGAATAGATGGGATGACGGTGAAGCAATTGCCGGAATTCCTAAAACTGCACTGGCTCGAAGTAAAAGAGCAACTTCTAGCCGGCAGATACAAACCGCAGCCGGTGAAGAAAGTAGAGATACCGAAGCCTGATGGGGGACTGAGAACGCTAGGGATTCCGACCGTGTTGGATAGGTTTATCCAGCAAGCCCTGATGCAGATAATGCAAAAGAGCTGGGACCAAACGTTCTCGGAATCTAGCTATGGATTTAGACCTGGGCGCAGCGCACACCTTGCAGTGGCGAAAGCTCAAGCGCACATCCAAGCTGGATACTCATGGGTTGTGGACCTGGACTTGGAGAAGTTCTTTGACCGGGTGAACCACGACAGGTTGATGGCAAGGGTAGAGCTACGGGTAAAGGACAGGCGAGTACTAAAACTAGTACGAGCCTTCCTGACCTCCGGAGTGATGTGTGGTGGATTGATAACTCAATCCACTGAAGGAACGCCGCAAGGCGGACCGCTATCACCACTACTCTCTAACATCGTGCTCGATGAGCTCGACCGAGAGCTTGAGAAGCGAGGACATCGCTTTGTGAGATACGCCGATGATTGCAACATTTACGTTCAAAGCCAGCGTGCTGGTGAGCGGGTGAAGCAGACAATCGGCGACTTCATCACAAGAAAGCTCAAGCTTAAGGTTAACGAGGCAAAGAGCGCGGTGGACAGACCCTGGAATCGCAAGATTCTGGGGTTTAGCTTCTCCGCGAAGGAGAAGAAGCGCAGGGTCGCACCGAAAAGCGTGAAGCGCTTTAGGGACAAGATACGCGACGCCACCAGTCGGTGTGCCGGTAAAAGCATTGAGCAAGTGGTTGCCCTGCTTAACCCGTACCTAAAGGGGTGGCGTCAGTACTTCTCCTTTGCGCAACATCGCCATGTATTCAAGGAGTTAGATTCTTGGATTAGGCGACGACTTCGCAGTATGATGTGGAAACTCTGGGGAACACGGCAGTACCGTGAACTTCGGGCAAGAGGGGTGTTGCAACAAGTGGCGTGGGTCACAAGCAAAGCTCCCCATGGACCGTGGCGGTTAAGCCACTGTCCAGCACTTCAGACAGCGTTACCGTTTCGGTTCTTTAGAAAACTCGGATTATTAACTCTGGCTTGAAGCGTTCGTAATAGTAATTTTCTAAACCGCCGTATGCGTGAACCGCACGTACGGTGGTGTGAGAGGAGTGACCCCGTGAGGGGTCGCCCTATCTCGATTATCATCGCCCCGAGGGAGTCGAAGTGTTATGAACAAATTCTTTGTCTGGACCGTAGCCATAATCCTGGCGATCCCTTATTCCATAGAATTGTCTCAGGCCGTTGATCTTCCTCAAGACGAAGCATCTTGCACGAAGATTGGCGGGCGTTGGTGGGGACAGCGATCAAAGATGGTGCAGCCGCCTACGATAACGTGGAGGTGTTCCATTCCAACTTCAGATGCTGACAAACCTTGCTCTTCAGCTCGAGAGTGTCAAAGCAACGATTGTCAGGCTCCGCATGGTGTATCGGCCGGGCATCCGACAACTGGGCGGTGCGTCGGTTGGATTGGACAGTCGCCAAAGGATCCAGACTGCTTTCAGACTGTTAAGGACGGAATCGCCGGTCCGAGGTACTGTGTGTAAAGTCTACTACGGTGATAACAAACGCCTCATGCCGGATGCTTCGCACCGGCGCAGGCTTAGCCGTTATGTCCTCACTGCTGTCCGAATCCAATACGACGTTTTTTAGGCGGACTTTGAGGATTCATAATTTCTCTAATCGCGTCGAATACAACTTTGAACTGATGGTCGTAACGCCCCTCTAATGCTTCAAGCTTACGGGCGAGAACTTCGTGGGATGAAATTAAAGTTCTAAGTCGGACAAATGCCCGCATAATTTCCACATTTACAGCGATGGCTCTAGGACTTTGCAGTACTCCAGAAAGCATGGCCAATCCTTGTTCAGTAAATGCATACGGAAGGTATCGACGACCACCGCGCCCCGTCTTTGAGATGCCAATTTGGCATCTCAAAGAGTTAACCTCTTGTTCTGACAACTGAAACATAAAGTCAGAAGGAAAGCGCTCTGCATTGCGCTTCACAGCTCGTGTGAGGGCACCGGTTTCAACCCCATAAAGGCCAGCGAGATCTTCATCCAACATGACCTTATGACCTCGAATTAGATAGATATTTTGCTCGACAAGCCGGCGATCCGATGTATCCGACATAGACTGTTCCTCCGCATTACTTATCGTAGTTGGATCTGATAAGTTGCCAGAGGACATAACAATTAACTCGTGCGGATTGCTTCGCAACCGCGCAGTTGAGCCGTTATATCGCTGAAATTTTAAAAGGCTTCAAAAATGATTTCTAAAGTCGACAACATATTGGAATGGCTGCGTCGAGCATCCGGAGTTTTTCTCGAAGAAAGTGAGTTCTCCAAGGTTTCTATGGTCGAATCGATTGCCGCAGCTGACCGAGTTGCGGGTTTTCACCGATCCAGCCATGAGCGGAGGCCGGCCGATCATGTATACCGCGAAATGGTTCAGTGGGAGAATCTCGCTAAAATAATGGGTTGGTTTCTTGAGCGCGGCGACATAAAAACCGTTGGGGATATGCTTTGTGCGGTTCGCAGTCGAGAGATTTCTATCGACGTAATAACTTTCTGGGCCGACGAAATGTTTGCCAACGAGCGACTTCCGGCGTGCACCCTTCATTCGTGCATCATTAAAGCTTATCCTGAAGTGGGAGAGCGAATGGAAATAAGGCAACAACAGCGAATTGCTGAAAGCCTTAAACGATCCTGGGAAGCGATTGATAATATGTGAGAGAACACGAAAAGTTCATTCCGTCCCTAATTCATTTCCTGTACCGAAGAAGGGAATCGAACCCCCACACTGTTGCCAGTACCGGATTTTGAATCCGGCGCGTCTACCAATTCCGCCACTCCGGCCCATAAAAAAGCCGACCCACTTATACAGTGGGCCGGCCGGATATTAGCTTTGCGGACGTTAGAAGTCTAGCTGGACCCCGACGTAAGCATTGCGCCCTGGTTGATATTCATTAAAGAACGGCTCGCGATACTCCTCGTTGAAGATATTGCGTAGTCCGCTAATGAGCATCAGGTCACCGAGTTGCGTCTTTCCGAATCCAAGCGCGAATTCGAAGTTCACAACCGTAAACGACTGGTTTTCCGGGAATTCGCTCTTTCCAGCGCTTTCAGTGTTATCAATGGAGTCAGCAACGCTTCTGCCGTAAAGCGTCGCGTTGATTTTCTTAACAACGCAATCGTCGACTGTGTCCTTGTAGTTGATGCCGTATCGGTAAGCCCAGTTAGGAACGTCAATTTTCTCTGATTGCGCTGTGTAGGTACGTCCGACACTTGAGAATAACTCGAAGTTCTCGGTTAAATCGTATCCAATCTTTCCCTCCACTCCATACAGGTTGACAATCCCTAGATTGTCGTACTGTTCGGTAGCGAATCCATCTACGAATCCGAGGCTTTGTGTTCCGATGTAATCACGTACGTGGTTATAGAACGTTGCTGCTTCGAATCGAACAGACTCGTAATCTCCTTTAACGCCAACCTCTGACGAGTATGCGCGCTCAGAGTCTAGGTCTTCCTTGCCGATAATTCTGGAAGGAACGCCTAGGTTAACGATTCCATTCTGGAAACGCTCCCCTAAATCCGGCGCGCGATATCCAGAAGCAAGGTTAACGTATCCTGAAAGTTCATCCGACATTTTTAGGAGGGTTGCGAACGACGCGCTCGCTCCAAGCTCGCTATCGTCGTAAGATGTAACATCGTCGTTGACAGAGAAGGTATCTAGTCTCACCCCCGGCACGAATGTGAAATGCCCAGACTCAATCGAATCCTGAGTATACGCACCTACTCGGATTTGATCCGCTTTAGCACGCACTCGGTCGGTCATGGTCACTGTCGGATTAGTTAATCTACCTACGCCTGCTCGTGCCAAGACGACTTGCGTTT
>JBGSNS010000298.1:0-3039 GCA_041739515.1 Bdellovibrionota bacterium | reverse complement strand
CTGCTCCGCGCGCTTGAGCGCTTGCGAACATCCAATACTGCCAAGAATAGACGATCGGGGGACATGTTGCTGGATGAATTCAAGATCTCGTCGAAGAATTCTTGTTCTGGAGGTCCGGGGATCTTAGGCGGGGCCTGTGCTCTTGGTATACGGAGGGCATCAGCGATTTTGAGGATCTCGCGTTCATCGGTGAGGAAGGCGATGATGCGCATGATTCCTTTACAGCGTGGGCACTCCAAGGGGTTGATTTCGAAGATGCGTTTCATGCAGGCGGCCCACGTGGTTGAGGGAGTGGCCTTCGTCTCTGGCAGGTCGCTTGAGGTATCGGGCTGCTTACGCTTTGCGCGCTCGCCCCGTGCTCTACAGGAGTACCAGCCGTAGTAGCGGGTGATTGACTCATACGGTTTAGGGATGTGGCATGACAGGAGTGCTAGAAACTCCAGCGCATCGAACTCGTGGGTACGCCCATCCCGGGTGGAGTATGAGACGATATCATCGGTGACAGAGAGCTTCTCTAGCGAGAGGGGTCCGCGCTCGATGTAGCGTGCCACGAACCTGGTTCGGTCCTCATCCGTGAATGGCTCCCCTACCCAGGCACCGAACCCTGAGTGTTCATGTGAGAGTATCTGCGCCGGCACTTCGTCGGTGATGAGTCCCCGGGAAACGAGCTCGGCGAGGACCCGGTCACAAAAGTGCTCCGCCACGAGCGTAACCGGTCATTCCACGCCGTGATTTCGTAGTAATTAGATTTGGTTTAGTGCGCAAGTCTGCGATTTATCAACTACCGACCTCTATCACGTTTCGAGTAGCAGCCCAGTTTCTAGGTGTGAGCATCTGAACGTCTTTATGATTAACATCTCCAACTTTCTGCAAGACGTCTACGAAGTACTCGAAAGGATTCACACCGTGAAGTTTGCAGCAAGCGATTAGGGTCTGAATTATAGCGGTAGCGTGGGCACCGACTTCCGTCCAACAGAAGAGCCAGTTTTTTCTACCCATTGGGATCGGTCTGATCTCTCGCTCTAAGTGATTGGTGTCGATCTGTACTGCCGAGTCTGAGAGATAAACTCTCAGTCCAGTTTCGCGCTTTAGCGCATAGCTGGCGGCGCTTTGAAATTTGTTAGATGGTAGCAGCGTATTATCTTTTAGCTCAGTTTTAAGCCACTCAAAGAACTCCTCCACAACTCTTAGCGCATGCATGGCGCGATGTTGCTGCTTTTTGGCGTCCTCTAGCTTTTGCTCTCGAATTTCTGCCTCAATCTCATAAAGCTTGCCTATATAATCCAGCGCTTTGTTGCACCGTTGCGGTTCGTAATTTTTAGCCTCAAAGAATTCACGCCTCGTATGTGCCCAGCACAACGCGTGCTCGATGTTTTCATACTTTGCTGAAAGCTTATCGTAAACCGTGTAGCCGTCTGTAATTAGCGTGCCGCAGAACTGCTTTACATGCTGTTCAACCGCGCTCATTGCGCGGGTGTCCGAGTATAAAAACACCGCCTCGTGCTTATCGCCGTACAGCACCCACATGTAACCACGGTGTAGTTTGCCTTTCGCTTCCTGTCCCGCCTTAATCGGGGTTTCATCCATCGCTAGCACCTTGCTAGTGAGGGCTGAGGCTAGGACGGCTTCGTATATCGGAGCTAACAGCGCTGCCGTGCGGTGCGTCCAACTGGTTAGGTTAGCGCGAGCTATCTTGATACCGCACTGCGCCATGCGTTGGTGTTGCCTAAAAAGCGGCAAGTGGTACTGAAACTTATCTACCAGGATTCCAGACAACAGGGTTACGTCCGCATACGAGCGATCAAAGACTGCGTCGGTGGTTGGTGCGATTACGAGCTCTGAGCTTGATTTAATCTTAACGACCGGACGTACGTAGCGCTTTACGAAGTACTGCGAACGTTGGCAGAGCCGTTCGGAGATCTTGGTATCGATTACTTCGTAATCTTCAGGCTTTAGCTCTGCGATCTCAGCCGGCGGGCATTCGATTAACTCCACCGGCACGGTGCTATCAAAGCGCAGACCAGACTCGCCACAATCGTCGATAAGCGCCTCTTTGCCACACCGCTTACGGACGTGCTCTTTTATCGTGGTGCCGGCAGCTTCGCTCTGAGCTGGCGGCGCTTCGCCGCCTAGCCACAGTTGCTCCATGGCACCGGGGCTTATGATCTTCTCGGACTTCTCCCCAAATAGCTGGCGCTTAAACCAGTCGTTCTGTTGCTGGAGTTCTTGGGTTTTAAGCGTTAGTTCGTTAATCAAAAAATAACATGCGGCGGTAATATTCACGGAAGAATTTACGCCGTCAGTCACACAGAATTAGTACCATTTGTTCACCAATCACGCAGCAGAAATTTGCATATTTTCGCGAGAATATCGCAGTTTTCTTACCTGCAATCCTTCCAACATACAGACTAAATCTCGATATGAAATTTCCTCAAGCACGGGCACGCTAAACGTGCCACGCTCAAGCCGCTTGTACCAAATCGACATACCGGTTCTATCAAAGTACAGGACCTTAACATGCGTCCGTACTCGATTCAAAAACACAAACAGGTGCCCGGATAGCGGATCTTGACGAAGTGTTTGCTGCGTCAGTGCTGACAGCTTGTCAAAGGAACAACGCATATCCGTCGCCGCTCGGCACACAAACACTCTGGTCGATGACGGTAAACTTAACACGACTCAAGCAGCCTGATTAGACGCTGCACGTCGCTATCGTTAAAACCGCTGCTTATCTCCAGTGTCCGTCCGTTCTTTAACTTTATGTTTAGCGCTGTTGCTCGTCTCGGAACTTCAATAAATTCATTTCCAGACAGCTTAGGCTTTCTAACCACTCCGTACTTACGTTTCCTAAACGTATATTTGTTCACTCCTCGACTAGAACAAAAGTCCTCAATCGTCATACCACTCACGCTTTGCTCAGTTATCAACTCAGACCAGTTCGGTTCATTCAGATTCATCTCGTGCTCCTTCCTAGCTAATAAAAACAAAGCTAGCACTGATGATTCAACACGGTAATTACGCCGTAGATTGACCGCTTAC
>JBGSNS010000328.1:0-1710 GCA_041739515.1 Bdellovibrionota bacterium | reverse complement strand
TCAAATGCTTTTGAATCGCCCTTGGCATAGCACAACATCAATTGCTCATCTGAGTGCTCATGGTTTGATAATTGCGCTATTGCTAATGCCACGGGAAATTCCTCGTCATTGGGGTTAGCCCCACGAATTTACTTTTACTATTGTAATCTCTCATTGCGCGTATTGCTCTTGTCTCTCACAGGCTCGCCATGAAGCTTATCTTGGGGAGGAAAAGGTTTATCCGTACCATCGAATACCTTCGTAATCGGCACATGATTAGATTGCTCTATGGCCGCAGCGGTTTCCATTAATTGCACAAACTCATGGCGATAGCCAAAGGGATCGTCCCCTAATGCAGAACGTGCTAACTGGCTTAACTTAGTATAATCAAATTGATGTAGATAATGGCTGCCATTCAGTAATTGCCCTAATCCTGCAACTGCTGCTGCAAATCTAAAATCATCACTCGCTTGTTCTAACAGCTTAACATTTTGGTCTAACCTGATGGGATAACTCAGTAACTGACTCTGTGTTTGCTCTGGCAGCTTATATCTCAGTTTAAGGAAAGCGATTTCTTCACGGCTGTATTTTTCTTGCCCCGTTTGAGCATCAACGCCATATCTGAGTTTATCATTCGCCATCTGCCCTGCTTCAACATATCTTAATTCATATAAGGCAGTCACTGTATGACCCGCGCCAATTTCGCCCGCATCCACCTTATCGTTGTTGAAATCCTCCCGTGCTAAAGCACGATTCTCATAACCGATTAGACGATACTCAGACACTAAGGCCGGATTAAACTCCACTTGCACTTTGACGTCTTTAGCAATAGTGAACAAGCTTGAACTTAACTCGTCCACCAGCACTTTTCGCGCTTCATTCAGAGTATCGATATAGGCATAGTTACCATTGCCCTTATCCGCTAATTGCTCCATGAGTTGATCGTTGTAATTCCCCAAACCAAACCCTAAGGTTGTCAGGCCAATACCATGATCTTTTTCCTTCTCAATCAAGGTAATCAAATCATCAAAATCTGTCATACCAACGTTGAAATCACCATCAGTCGCGAGGATGACTCGATTAATACCATGGGGGATAAAATGCTTTTTCGCCAATTGATAGGCTTGTGTGATTCCTTGCCCACCATTGGTTGAACCACCTGCGCTCAATTGCTCTAACGCATAGGTTAAAGTTTGAGTGTCATTACCCGACGCGCCATCGAGCACCACACCAGCAGCCCCAGCATAAACCACAATAGAAACTTTATCCTGCGCGCTTAATTGCGCCGTCAGCAACTTGAGTGCTGTTTGCAGTAAAGGCAATTTATCTGCAGATGCCATAGAACCTGACACATCGAGCAAAAAGACTAAGTTACTGGCGCCTAACTGAGATTTAGGTAAGTCATACCCTTTAAGACCAATCCGTAACAGCATCATGTCATCGTTATAAGGGGATGGAGCAAGCTCTGTCGTAACGCTAAACGGCGCGGCATTTTTAGCAGGTAAGGGATAATCGTAGGAAAAATAATTGAGCATTTCCTCGACTCTGACTGTACCTTTCTCGGGCAAGCGCCCTTCCCTCAGCATCCGCCTTAAGGTGGCATAACTGCCAGTATCGACATCGATGGAAAACGTCGATACAGGGATTTCTCCTGCCACCATGATGCCATTTTGCACCAGCGGCTCGAATTTATTTTGTGCTAACGGAATCGCAGCATAGTCTGACGGCATT
>JBGSNS010000226.1:0-30654 GCA_041739515.1 Bdellovibrionota bacterium | reverse complement strand
CACGCGGGCGCTATACCGACTCAAATTTCGTGGGGATCACTCAGGAGCAGTCATCATTTCCACTCAAGGACCTTGTATCCTTTGTCTTCAAGACACGAATTTGCGTACTGCTGGAAGACCGGATCTCTAGCTCCGCGCTCTTTGACGCCCTTCATCGTTGATGACGTAACACCAACCAATGCTCCCGCTGCCGCACCGCGTCCCGTATTTCCCATCACTGCACCACCAACGGTGCCGAGAACCGCACCCTTCGCGGCTGTTCTTAAGCCAGCGCGCGCCCCATCTCCGGTTCGCTTCGAACTGTTGACGTAGTTAGTAGCTTTGCTGCTGCATTCAGCGATGTCCTTATTGGCCTGTGTTTCTCCAACTTGGGATAGATACTTATTCGGATACAGCTTTGGCTTAGGCTCGGAAGCGGATGCCGTACTAGCTAAGGTCCAGACCAATCCCAGTACGGACAATTTAATTAGTTGCATAAATGGTTACTCCTTAGCCCTGTGATTTAATAATTCTTTCATTTAGTGCCTTTGCCCATTCACGAAGGACATTCTCCGTGTGTCCCCACTTCGAAAGTCCGGATGCGTAGTTATATCGCTTGCCTTGGCTTGTTGCCATAACAGCACCAATTCTCTCCATCGTAATAGAGTCGATTAGGTCTACCTCCATCGATGCGCCACCAAGTCCGCCACCAAGAATCAGCGAGCCTGGATGAACGTTCATCAGTGCATTGCTCGGGTCGGCATCGGTAATAGCAATTCGGAGAATAGCTACACGTGGGGTTGGAGTGTTTACAACTTGGTAGCGCGTCCCGAGCTCCTTAATAATATCTTCACGGAAATGATTCGCTAACTCATGAAGATCTTTTTCGTCGATCTCACGCTTTTGCCCCTGCTCGTTTAGATAGACGCTTACCGGCGGCACAATGAATGAGTCGTAACCTGCTAGCGGATACGGCACGGTTTTATAGACCATGACGCCATCAAGCTCTGCATCCTTACTCATCGCGTCATATACTCGCGAGTCCCCAAGGAACCCTGACGGTTGTATCTTGGCTGATGAACAGCTGGTGCAAAGTAGCGCTGCCAAAAACATAGCAGCGATTCTAGAGCCATTTCTAACGATACGATTTATCATATTCTCCTCCCAGTTTGACAACGATACAGAGTGACGAAAATACAGAGTGAAAGTAATACTCGATCTTTAGAACTTGCCTCCGATTTCGATCGGTCAATTAGGCGGAATGATTTATCGATCAAATATTTTCCGCTCAACAGCCGCAAATTGGTCCCGTGTCATCTGATGCATTCAATCATCTTTAGAGTCACGGGACCGTGATTAGTGCCTACTTCAACGGTACAACATTAGCAGCAAAGAGCTCAGATACAGTGATTACTACGGTATCTCCGATCTTCGCATAGTTTAAATTCTCCGGATGTTTAGCCTTAACGGTAATTCGACCGGTTGAACCATTCAGGGTAACCGTCTGGTTGGTTTTATCGATTCCAGCGATCGTCATTACCGAGGTTGAGCCGGCAGCAACTAGCCCAGCTGGTCGCTGACCGAGCGCTGCTCTACCAAGAAGCGCTACGGTATCATCAGATTCAGCGAGCTCTGTTGTGGTTGGTTTTCGAACTTCGAATTCAACGGACTGAAAATAGTCTACACGAACTTTGTCGCCTGCTTTTACTTGAGCTAGATTACGTACTTCGGGACCAACAGTAAGCACCGATACTTTTCCGTCAGGAGTCTTAATCGCAATCGTTCTAGACTTGAGATTAACTTTCTCAACACTTACTTCTAACTGACGCAACTCCGAGTCGCTACCGGCCAATCCACCACTCGGTAGAATTTCTCTGGTCTCAGCTCGCGTTAAAGTTACTCCGGATTCATTAGTAGTTTGAGTTACCGATGTTCCCGTATAGGGGGCCGGAGAGCATGCTACGGTTAGCAAGATCGATGAAACTATAGAGAGCTTTTTAATCATTTTAACATCCTTAAAAGGTTGAAGCGTTCGCACAACATGCTAGTTCAAATAAGACAAGAGTCAATGCTTCGATCTGGGCGTCCTTGAACCTCATACTGGGAACCTCATACTGGATGATAATAGTGAACATGCTATCTTTGCTTGACTAGCTCGCCGTGGATTGTAGGGAGTCGGGGTATTGAGAAGATGGTTGCACCGAACTTTGACATCACGAAGCTCAGCGACGGGTCCATCAAGATGGTATTCTCCGGTGAATGGCGTTTGTCTCAGACGCCACCATCTGCTGAAAAAATCGTGCAGTCTTTGGAGATCGACTCGATTTCACCCTCGGCCGTTACACCCTCGGTCATTGTTGTCTCCGTTGATAACTTGGGGGCCTGGGATAGCTCGTTGATTGCGGTGCTCTATTCGATCGTAACTCAATGTGCTGCGAAAAACATAGAAACTGATTACTCAGCTCTACCAATTGGTCTGAAGGGACTATTAAAACTTGCCACCGCGGTACCTCGCCGCGAAGATTCACCTGAAGCCCATAAGGAATCCTGGATTGCCAGAGTCGGAATCGCAACGTTGGGTGCGTTCGAGGCGACGCGATCCGTCGCGCATTTTATCGGAGAAATATCGATCGCATTTGCAAGGTTACTCAAAGGCAAAACACAACTTCGACGTAACGATTTTCTTGAAATTTTACTGCAGGCTGGTCCATCTGCCCTATCGATTGTTACTCTCATCAGTGTGCTGGTCGGTTTAATTTTAGCCTATATCGGTGCGATTCAATTGCAACAATTCGGCGCGCAAATCTATGTTGCAAATTTAGTGGGTCTAGCCATGACCAGAGAAATGGCTGGAATTATGGCCGGAATCATCCTTGCCGGTCGCACTGGTGCTGCATTTGCAGCTCACTTAGGCACGATGCAGGTCAATGAGGAGATCGATGCCCTCCTGACATTCGGTATTTCACCCGTAGAGTTCCTAGTATTGCCGAGAATGCTCGCAGTGATTTTAATGATTCCGCTTCTATGCCTCTACGCCATGATAGCCGGAATAATCGGTGGCATTATTGTTAGCGTCGGAGCGTTGGGAATTTCTCTTCCACTTTATTACGATCAAACAGTTAATTCGATCGAGCTAACAGATGTTTGGGTTGGCGTCGGCAAAAGTATAGTCTTTGGCGCGCTTGTGGCTCTATGTGGATGTTACCACGGCATGCGTTGTGGGCGCAGTGCGTCTGCTGTGGGTCAGGCCACGACAGCTGCGGTAGTCAGTGGAATCGTTTGTGTGGTGGTCGCGGACGCCGTATTCGCCGTACTTTGTGACATCGTTGGTATATGAGCGTAGCTATCCGAGTTGAAGATCTTACGATGGCCTACGGCGACATCACTGCTGGTGCGCGTGTGATTCAAAGTGGACTTACCTTCGATATTCAAGAAGGAGACATATTCGTAATAATGGGAGGAAGTGGATGCGGCAAAAGTACTTTGCTTAGACACTTGGTTGGTTTGCTCACCCCCGCTCACGGAAAAATTTTTTATGGTGATGTTAACTTAGGCGACGCCGACTTTGAGAAACGAACCGTTATAATGCGATCGTTCGGGGTCCTTTATCAAAAGGGCGCATTGTGGAGTTCTCGAACTTTAAAGGAGAATATAGCCCTGCCGCTTGAGACATATACGAGCCTTAGCGCAGATACGATCTCGGATCTCGTGGCTGCTAAACTCGCATTGGTGGGACTGGCTGGATTCGAGGAGTATTATCCGTCCGAGATCAGCGGAGGAATGCAAAAACGCGCTGCATTAGCTCGCGCAATGGCTCTTGATCCAAAGATTCTATTCTTTGATGAGCCTTCCGCCGGATTAGACCCCGTGAGCTCTCAACGATTAGATGAGTTAATCCTCGAACTGCGTGACTCGCTCGGAGCGACCATCGTCATCGTTACACACGAACTCCCCAGTATCTTTGCAATCGGGACCAATAGTGTATTCCTCGATCCGGAAACAAAGACCATGATCGCTCAAGGGGATCCGAACGAACTTCTGAAGTCGTGTAAAAATCCGAAAGTTCAACAGTTTTTAAGGCGCGGAGACCTGTCTACCAAAATATAGAGTATCGTATGGCCAAAAAAATAGATCCGACCAAACTTGGGATATTCGTTATCGTCGCGGTAGGAATCGTCGTTTTAGCGATCGCCGTATTGGGTAGAGGTAATTGGTTCAAGAAGCAAAGTCGATTTGTAATCGTATTTCCAGAATCAGTAAGTGGATTGAGTATCGGATCCGCGGTACGTTTTCGCGGAATTCAGCTTGGAACTGTTGTCGAGATGCATGCGGTCTATAACCAAGTCGACAATAAGATTGCGATTCCGATTTACGTCGAAATTGATCGAGAGCAGATTAGGAATCTTGGAGCAGCGGCCGCATCGAGCTCTGAACAGCAGGAAAATTTGCTGAAAGCTGGAATCAGAGCTCAGTTGGTGACCGATAGCATCGTTACCGGGCAGAAAGCGGTGTCGCTCGACTTTAGACCGGAAATGCCAGTCCGTATTACCGGAATCGATTCGGCAGTTCCTGAGATAGCTTCGATACCATCACCTCTTGAGGCTGTTTCTGAGACGCTACAGAGCTTGCCGTTGCAGGATATAGTAGCAAAATTTAACTCAACTCTGACTGCTATCGAACAAGTTGTAACCAGCCCTGAGTTTGCCGATGGAGTAAAGGGCGTGGGCCCCACCCTCACTGAGGCTCGCAAGAGTATGGAGGTGTTGTCCACCGAACTTTCGCCGTTGCTCAGTGAGTTGCGGGGGAAGATCGCAGCATTCGATGCGGTAAAAATTTCAACACAACTCGAATCAAGTCTTGCTGCGATTGATCTAGCTGCTGACAATATCGCTGCTTTAAGTGCAAAGGGGGCTCCTCTGGATAATAATGCTAGCCGAGCCCTCACCGAGATAGCGTCTGCGGCGCGCGAGTTGCGCCAGGTTGCAGAGATGATCCAGCGTCGACCAGAGGTATTTTTGACTGGCAAGAACTAGGAATATTATGAATTTAAAAATCGTTTCAGTTTTACTCCTTGCATGCCTAGCCGGTTGTTTCGGCACCTCGAGTCCGGTGCGGTACGTAATCCTGACACCAACTTCGCAGGTATTACCCAGTGGAATCCAGTACGAAGCAGCCGAACAGGTGCAAAGAAAGATCATCGGAGTGGGGCCGATCGAGCTTCCGAAGTATCTAGATCGCGATAATGTTGTGTACCACACTGGTCCCACACAGGTGGCGATCTCTGAGTTTGATTCTTGGGCGGAGCCATTGATCGATGGCACTCAGCGGGTTTTGATTCAAAACATCGGTAATTCGATGGATCGAGCGAATTTTCTCGTCGTTCCTAGGCAGAGCTCGCAAAGTCAGGACTTTTACGTCCCACTTTTTGTCGAACGTTTTGATTGTGACACCCAGCGTGACTGCTTTTTGCGACTACGATGGAGTTTTATTAGGAACGATGAACATGCAGTGATAAATCCTATCTTAGTAGAATTTAAAACCCGTAGCTCCTCGTCGTCCGCTAATGATCAAGCCGTCGCGCTTAGCACGCTCCTAAGCGATGCCGCAAAAGTCATCGCGACTGCCCTAACAGAACTCAAGAGCTGAGAGCTAGAGAAGCGCAGTTTAAAATTTGAACTCTGCGCCTAGGAACGGCCCGAACATAGTCAGGTCAAATTTGAAATCATTTCTGTCGTGAGCATATCCCAGCGCTCGGTACCCAGCAGCCAACGCGGTAGAATTTGAGAGTTGATATCCCAGGCCGCTGAGTGCTTGCCATGTAAGTTTAGAATTTGCCCCAAATCCACCTATATCGCCCATAAGCTGAAGAAACAACTCATCGTCCAGTCGAATTCGACTCCGAGCCCCGATAATCGGGTCTACCCATGTTTCCGAGATAGATAGCTTTCGAGATTCTACCGGAGCACCAGAGGGCAGTGAACCCCCGCGAAGATGAAGATCTTGACCGATTGATGTCAATCGAAATCCTCCTAATAGATCTAGAGCGATAACCTCGCTGTTATAGACCGTGTACCCTATAGTCGGGGTCCAGATTATCTCATCAATATCTACTTTTGCATTGGTAAACACAGTATTTCGAGGAGTCCCGCTCGAGCTCGAGAGCGCTGCGTATATTAAATCAGAATTTATACTCCACCGATCGTTCCGAGCCTCAACAGCCAGCATCAAACCACCATCAAGCGAATCAACGAGATCGTGAAAGGGCACATCGATATCCGTTGAAATTCGCCTTATCCCAACACTTCCTTTAAGCGACGTAGCCCAAATATACGGAGCGATCCGAAACTTCCATCCGGAATCATCGGCACCAACTGTGGCGGTAGATGTCACGGCGAGTGGAGAGGAAAGAGCCGCTGGAGTTTGCGCCTCAACGACTGCCTCCATCGTAAGCAACATTAATCCTACGAAAATAACTCCAATCAGTTTGTTTTTCGAAGTAAGGCTGGAACGTAAGCAAGTCTTTATTTTCGCAGTCTTTATTTTCACAGTGTACTCCGAGTTACAAACGAGATCCGCCTTGTATAGACGGACCTGGTTTATGCATTAAAGTTTGGAACCAGTGTCGATCTAACTTAAAATATTAGCCATTACCATGGCATAAGAGAAAAGGCGCCTTCCCCAGAGACTTTCTTGAACTGTCCTTTGTTAATAGACTCTACGATCATTTTGGCCCACAAGGCGCAAATCTCTCGGACGGAACTGCGTACGGTCAGTTTATTTAGATCAATTATTCGGGTTGGTGGAAACTTGCGATCGGCAGCGGTCGCTACGAGCTGGCCAGACGGATTCAAGATTCGAGCAGCGAATGCAGCATGTGGATCGCTAATGGCCCCCAACATGGCTCCTGTTCCTGGAATTGGGGCGGCGAGCGATGCAGCGCGAGCTATAGGGTGAGAAAACTCGATTTCTGTAAACGCCAATTGGAGAGTTAAAACATCAGCACTAGGCTTTGTTACAATGACTATCCTAGTGTCTGGATAGTTGGAGAACTCTTCACGAAGCTGTGAAGCAAAATAGTTTCGTATCTCGTGGACGGCCTCCAGATATTCAGCCTTTGTGGATAAAGCCTGACTATAGCTTCTTTCCCATTGCTCAATAGGAAGAAGATCGGTGCGAATCGGAGCGAGATAAATCTTGTGAAACTTGGATCCGTCAAATCCCGGCTTCACCCAAGCATGCTGGAATGGCAAGTTTTTGATTCTTTTAGTCGTATCTACATCCTCAAGGAAGGTTTTCGGCACAGGTTCCGTGCGCTGGTAAGCTGAGCAGCCGAGAAGACCAACTAGGATCGGCAAGAAAAGTACGATTGAGGTGGCTAGTGTAACCGGATCGTTGGAGCCAATAGAATGACGCATTCGATACTCCTATCACATCTATATAGGTTGTGAAAAATGGCGGCATTGTGAAATAGAAGCCCACATTATCCGCTCCGTTCCTTTCATGGAACGAAGACTAAGGGTTAAATTACTTGCGAACATAGACCGTAACATTTCTGATCGTGTCGCCCTCGCGCAGCTTATCCGCTACATCCATTCCCTTAGCTACACGGCCAAACGAGGTATATTTGCCGGTCAGGTTCGAGCCGTTGCTGAGCAGGATATAGAATTGGCTTGCATGGGAACGTCGTTCAGGATTGAGTTGGTCCATTACTCGCCCCATGCCGACTGTCCCGCGGATTTGTTTCTCTTGGCTAAATTCTGCTGGAAGGGAATAGCTCGGTCCGCCCAAAGGGTCGCCGCGTGGAGCACCTCCCTGAATTAAGAATCCCGGTTTATGTAGATGAAAAGCTAACCCAGCGTAGTACCCTCGGTCCGCTAATTGTTTAAAATTAGCCACATGCCACGGCGCGACCTCCGGAAAGAGCTCTAAATATATGGTCCCCTTCGAGGTCTCAATCTTAGCGCTGCGTAGCGCTAGCACCTTCTCCCGAGCAGGTAGGGTAAACGGAATGGTGAACGTTTTAGACTTTTCTTGAGCAAGGACGCTTGTTGTAGCGTACGAGCCGACTAAAATGGCTAAAAACACCAAAACGCGGACGATGGCCGGGAGGTTAGTTTGGCCAACACGGATTGACATCATAGTAAATTGCTCCAAGTTGCTGAAGGTACTATCTATAATACTGTATGTCCCGACCCTTTGTAACGCTACTTCATGGTGCGCACAGCTTCTCTCGCCGTGCATCTGCCGCTTTGCTTCGTTTAGCGTTGCTGAAGTCGATCGTTTTCGCTGTTGCTCTTGGACTATTTGGCACGGTCGGAGATGGGTTTGCCCAGGAGCAACGCCAGCTTGCCGGGGCGGAGTCCGACAAAATTGATGCGGTGTTGTTGCTTGATACCTCGGGAAGCATGTTGGCCACCGATCCAAAGTCACTTCGGTACGAGGGAGCCAAGTTATTTATAAACTTGCTGCGTCCTGGTGATCGAGTCGCGATCATAGCTTTTGATAAAGACGCGCGAGTCGTGAGTCCATTTATCAGCCACGACGACGCAGCGGCGACTAAAAATCTAGACGAAATGGTTAGTAAGTTGACGGCTTCGGGAATTTATACCGATTTGCTTTCCGGAATCGAGGTAGCCGGAGATTTTATTAAAGCTAATAAACGTCCGGATGCAACCGCGATTATTTTGCTTTTAAGCGATGGAAAGATGGATCCCGATCCTGCTATCGGAACTGCATCCTTTAGATCGGAACAGCTATTGAACGCGGTATTACCAGATCTAAAATCGAATTCCGTAAAAGTTAATACCATCTATTTTAGTGAGCAGGCCGATCAACAGCTGCTCTCAGAGATTGCGCTTGCAAGTGAAGGCGCCAGTGCATTCGCTACTTCGGTAGATGTAATTCACAAATCGTTTGCGGATCTATTTTTAGCCGTGAAGAAACCACAAGTCGTTCCGTTGACGGGACGCGGATTTTCGATTGATGACGACGTTCAGGAAGCTACGTTCTACCTAAACCGCGCCGAGGGTCAGGAACTAGTTCTAAGCGCACCGGGCGGAAATGAGATTAGATCGAATACCACCGACTCAGCGGTTAAATGGTTCGTCGGGCAACGTTTCGACGTGGTGACGATCGAGTCTCCGGAGGCTGGCTCGTGGAGAGTGGCTGGCTTGGCATCAGCGGATGGTTTTGCAACGGTGTTGACGAATTTAAAGCTCGTCTCTGATTGGCCCAATAACGTCACGGCGGCTGAGCCGACGTTGTTGCAGGTCCGACTAAACGAGGGAGATAAGCCGGTTGAGCTTAAGGAGGTAAGCAGCAACACGCGCTATGGTGTGCAGATTGTACCGACCGATAAAGTTGCTGAACCGATCTTAGAGGAACCCTTGTACGATGATGGTACGCACGGGGATAAGATTGCAGGAGACGGAATTTTTTCGCATCGCATAGCTTTGGAAAATCCTGGTGATTATCGAATGTGGTTGGTAGCGAAAGGGCCGACTTTCGATCGTAGGCAGCAGCTACCGTTTAAAGTTAAGCCGCCACTAATCCAGATCGTAGTTACGCGAGAAGACGCGCATAGTGCTGAGGCTGGTTCTCACGGCGAAGCTGCGGCCGACCACGGGGGGCATGATGAGCATGGTGGTCATCCTGAAGGTGCTAACGCGGAGCATGGACATGGAGAAGCTGAGCATGCCGATGTTGCTGACAAAGAAAACAATAAGGAGCCTCTTTCAAGCGACGAGGAGGTGCGGGTTCTCGTACGTCTAAGCACCGAAGTACTCGGATTTAAAAATGTGCGCGTTTCTATGATGGCGATCGATGAGGGGCGCAAGCGCTATCTGATTCCGGTTGAAAAGGGGCATGACGCAACCGAGTATGAAGTAGCCATGAAGGCTTTTCCTCACGATGGCATGTACGAACTTGAAGCGACATTGAAAGCAGAGGCAAAAAAGCGTGGAGAAATAAACGCCGAGAGTAGGCCCGTGAAGGTGGCGATAGTTCGCGGAGTAGACGCCCCACCAGTAACCGCGTTAGCGGTAGGCGAAACGGCACCAGTTCCGCCGTCCCCGTGGCCCTATGTAGGGGGATTATTGCTGCTAAACGGTGCTGCGACAGCGTTTCTGTTTTTACTTTTAAAGAAACAACAGAAAGGCGGGGCGGTAACGCTTCCGGCGTTTATACCGGCGACTGCTGCGAAACAATTTCTAGAGATGTTGCAACAACGGGCTGCGATGACCGAGATAGATCTCGCTGATCCATCGCTTCAGGGTGCGGTAGCACAAGATTCTACGCCTACTGCGACCGAATCTACACCGGCAGCGAAAGTGCCTACACCACCTCCAGCGCCCGAGAGTCAAACTGCTGAAGAACAGGCGACCGATGCTACTCCTCCGCCAGCTGATGAACTTTCAACCGAAACACCTACTGAGCAAGCGCCGGCAGAAGGAGCAACACCAGAGCAAGCTCCAACAGAGGAGAAATCTTAGGTATGATAGTTATTCTACTAATCAGCATTATTACAGCCGCTGCTGGTGTCGGAGGTTTGTACTACTTTGTAATGCAAACCGCTGTATCCACAGGTGGTGCTCAACTCGATGTGGTGAGGGACGAGCTAAATCTCAAGAAAGGGTTAGTCGATCAGATCCAGGATATTCTGGGGAAAATGGTTGGCGCGTCTGCTGTTAAGGAATCCGCTGTCGCGCATAAGCAAGCCCAGGAGAAACTTAAAGCTGAGCGTGGTCGCATTACCATTACTCAGGCGGAACTTGAAACCGTTGAAACCCGTCTTCGAGAACTCGAAGAAATCGAGCGCGAACTAGAGGCAAGCGGCCTCGAAACGAAGGAAGAGCTAAATATCTTGCAGCGAAAGCAAGCGGACTTAGCAACCAAGAATAATAATGTAAAATCACAAATCGAAACTTCGCAGGCTCAGTGGGCTGAGCTTATGAAAGAGATGGAAAGCAATACTCAGGCGTGTGAGAAGATTCAGGCAGCTCAAAATGAGTTGATTAAAACGGAGGATCAAATCGCGGGTCTAATGCTTCAGATCGAACAAGGAAACGATCAGTACTTTATCTTGAAACGTCGCTATGATGCCCTCGATATCGAGTACGCACAGCTGTACGAAAAATTCTCCGAAGCTGAGGCGATGGTGAGTTCTGCTAAGGACTCTAATGGCTAAAGATTGGTTTAGCGTTGAGCGTTTAACACCGCTCTCTGCCTTGCCCGCAGGTTCAGTCATTCATGTGATTGGTGTTTCCGGCGTAGCGATGGCGCAAATGGCGGTGGCGCTGGCCAATCGCGGATTTATCGTGAGTGGCTCAGATAAGGAATTCTATGAACCGATGGGAAGCTTTCTTAAAAGCTCCATGGTAAAACTATGTCACGGATACGACAGCAACAATGTGCCGCAGCCGTGCGACTTAGTGGTAATCGGCAATGCCATTAGTTACGGTCACCCCGAAGTGGCGATCGTTGAGGAACGCCAACTTCCGTACTCGATTTTCCCCAAAATGCTGCACGATCTCATTATTGATGGGCGGCATTCTGTAGTAGTTGCCGGCACTCACGGAAAAACCACGACCACGGGAATGATCGCATCGGCGTTACAGCTATTGAATGCGAACCCTAGTTTTTTCGTTGGCGGTGCGATCCCAGGTATCTCCAGCGGATTGCAGATCGGATCTGGTAATGTATCGGTTGTCGAAGGCGATGAATATGATAGTAGCTTTTTTGCCAAGGTTCCGAAGTTCTCTTTCTACAATCCGCGATCATTAATTGTAAATGCGATTGAATTCGATCACGCCGATATTTATCCGAATCTTGAAGCAATAGACGCTGAGTTCGAAAAACTGGTCCTGAGCTTGTCGAAGAGTAACACAATTTATTTTTGCACCGATGGTGCTCACGAACGAAAGCTGCTCACCCGCTGGTCCCCTAAGATTAGTGCCAAGCTCGTGACCTTTGGCGTAGACGATAGCGCCGATGCCAAGGTCAGCGTTACCTCAAATGATGCATCGTTTCAGGAAGTCTCTGTTGTCGCCGCTGCCTTGAAGTCGGGAAGTCTAACGTTTCGTCTTCGTTCACCGGGAACTCATAACGCGAAGAACGCAGCGGTAGGTGCGTTGGTGCTAAATGAGCTTGGATTTTCTGCTGAACAGATCGCCACTGCTATCGAGGGATTTGCTGGAGTTAAGCGACGTCAGGAAGTTAGATTCGAATCCGAAAAGATTACCTTGATCGACGACTTTGCTCACCATCCGACTGCTGTTCGCGAAACCATTGCAGCTATTAGGCAACGGTATTGGGACCGAAAGATAATCGCGGTATTTGAACCTAGATCCAACACCTCTAGGCGTAAGGTCTTTCAGACTGACTACGTCGCAGCCTTTCAAAATGCAGATGAAGTATTGCTCTGCTTACCTCAGGCTAGAGGCGTCGAGGACGTTCAGCTTCTGGATGTGGCGGAGCTTGCCAAAGAAATAAACGCTGTTGACGAGATCCCCACTACTGCTCATCCGGATGCTGGCTCTATTTTTAACGAGTTGGCAGGAAGATCGTACGCAAAAAGCGTAATTTTGGTGATGTCGAACGGTGGTTTCGGCGGATTAGTTCAACAACTATCTGATATTTTTAGCAAAAACTAGTGACGCAAATCAGCTAGTAGATCAGATGGGTGGGTATGGGACGGCCCTCATCAACTGCATATCAGCGTAAATTAGAGCGGGTTTCAGCGCCGACACGCAAGGTCTCGGTACACCGTGTTGCAGTCGGTGAAGAGTTGCACGCAGCCCAACACCCAACTGGACAAAGCCAATATAATACTTCGATTCTAGGGCTGTTATTGTGGTTTGGAATCGGCGCGCTGACTATTGTTTTCTCTGGCGTAATCCTTCTGATTTTACTTTCGTCCTCAACGTCTGCTGCCGATCGTTCGATCGTTACAGAGATAGACCGCATGGCGCTTTAGTGGCGCTTACTCCCAAGCAAAGATAGACGAAATTCATCGCTCGGTGGTATTTTCCGCGTATGCAAGAGCAGCTCGGATTTTCTGCATCACACTATACTCCGCTTGCGGAAAGGCTCCGTCCACAGAGCTGGAATGAGTTCGTCGTCGCATCCGGATTCGATACTAAGCTGATCGAACTGCTAAAAGCCGGAAGGCGACCACCGCCGTTGATCCTTTGGGGCCCACCCGGTTCCGGGAAAACTACGTTTGCTCGATTAATCTGTTCGACGTTTAAGGCCGCGTTCGTTGAAGCATCAGCTGTGATGGTCGGGATCGGAGAAGTGCGCGCGTTGATCAGTGAAGCCCAGAAACGCATCGAACCGACAGTCCTGTTCATCGATGAGATTCATCGGTTCAATAAGGCTCAACAGGATGCGTTATTACCGCATGTGGAGCGTGGGACGATTTTGTTGGTTGGTGCGACGACCGAGAATCCGTCCTTCTATTGTACCGGTGCGTTACTTAGTCGCAGCCACGTAGTGGTGTTCGCAGCGTTAGGGGAACAGGGATTAAGCGAAGTGCTTAAGCGGGCGTTGAGTGCGGCAAAGTTGAGGGCTACGGTTTCTGCTCGAGCGGCTATTTTGGATGCGAGTGGAGGCGATACCAGGCGTTTAATTAATCTAGTCGAGTTTCTCGCCAATCGGCGCTCTGGAAGTGAGGCGGACATTTCTGATCTCGAAGTTCGCGACGAACTTGGTAGCTACGTTCCTCTTCGTCACGATAAGAAGGGAGATGAGCACTATCAGATAAGTTCAGCCTTCATTAAAAGCTTGCGCGGATCTGATGCAGACGCTGCGTTGTTTTGGTGTTTTAGATTGATTGAGGCCGGAGAGGATCCACGCTTCGTTATTCGACGGATGATGATCTTTGCCGCTGAAGATGTCGGTAATGCGGACCCACGCGCGCTCCTTTTAGCAACTGCGACGGCGGATGCTTTTGATCGACTCGGCATGCCGGAAGGGCGGATTCCGATCGGTCAGTGCGTGACGTATTTGGCGAGTGCTGCAAAATCGAATCGCAGTTACGTAGCGCTCGAACGCGCCATTGAATCCGTTAAAAATAATCCTCAGGCGTTAGTCCCTTTACATCTACGAAATGCGCCAACGGAGTTTATGAAGAATCAGGGATTCGGAGCTAATTACGAATATCCACATGATAACGCCTCAGGATTACCATCCGATGGAATACAGTATCTTCCGGACGGAGTAGAGGGACCATTCTACGAACCCAGTGAACACGGTGTAGAGCAGTATTTTAGGCGAGTTAAGTCTTCCAGCTAGACGACTCTTGCGATTCAGCGATGAATTAGTACGATCTAAAAACTTGTCGATCCCGAGTATATCACGTTACGATGAGCGGGAATCAAAATTTTCAGAGTGAGGCCAGTATGAGGACCGTCCATTTTTCAAGAATAGTGTGTCTCGTTGTTGCAACGGTAGCGACTGTTGCAATGACTGCGGTTTTTTCATTCGCCGATGTCTCTAGGCGGCAATGCGTCAGTGATGCGACGGGCGCTAAGTCCTCCGCGGTGGCAGCTGCGCGCGAGACGTTTAAGAATGCAGTGACGGCGTGCCGTGGACCGTGCCACGAGACCTGTGTAAATTCGTGGAGAACGTGCACCGCAGATTTTCGTGAAACTCAGGAAAGCTGTATCAACGATGCAGAGGAGTCATTTCAGGCCGCTGTGGCGGCATGCAGAACCTCTGTTGAATGTTCCGGAAGTTCTTGTTTTAGAATACGCGCTTTTCAACGCTGTCTTGTAGCTCCGCGGGTTACACGCCGCAGAGCGGTTGCGACCTGTAATCGTACGGAACGCTCAGAAATCAGGAGTGCTGACTGTAAGTCTACTCTTAGGAGCTGCACCAGGAGCTGCAATGGAACGTCTTCAAGTAGTAGCTCATCTTCGTCGGGCACCTCGTCAAGTTCGAGCAGTTCAAGTTCCAGCAGTTCAAGTTCTAGCAATGGTAGCAATAGCAGCAGCTCGTCTAGCGATGATGATTAAGATTATGACTAGGTGATTATGAATAGGTCGCGCCGCTAGGAATTACCTGCCTTTTAACGTTTACCGATCTGCATAGGTACGTGATAGATACGTGGTTTTGAAAATTACCCTTATCGAATTGTCATGCCTAGTCGATAATCCCATTGGTGCGAACTGAGTCGACACCTTAGGATTTACACCGATGCTTTGTAATAGTTGCGGAAAAGTACTGGAAGGCAAAGCAACTCTGTGCCCTGGGTGCAAAGCGAAGGGCGGAGTGTGGACCAAGACATATGACGGGGTGGCGCATGAGCCCGACGAGCCTGTGCCGTTGCAAACGGCGGAAAAATTCGGAGTCTGCAGTGACGCGGATAAAAATCCAACAGACGAAGCTGCTGTCTCTGATGAGCTACCGCACCGACCGCTTCCACTGGGGATACTAATTCTTTTAAGTTTAATTACGATCCTCTTAATCGGTCTTTTCTATCACTTCGGCCAAATGGGCGGTCGCACTGAAGTTCAGTCGGAGAGAGCGCTCGTACATTCTGCACTTTCTGCTGCGGTGGCACCGCGTGAAATGTCAGATCCCGTGAAGCCCAGCTTCAACGATCCGATATTGCGACCAGATCCGACAACTTCGGTATGGAGTGAAACGCCGTCAGCGTTGGAATCTGGCGTTCCTGAAATAAAAGATCCGATTGATATCCCAAGCGATAGCGTCTTGCAAAAGTTAACTGATGCTTCGATCGCTCCTTCGCATTTGGAGCCAGAAGTAGTTCCGACTATAGAGCTTTTTCCAACTCAGATGCCTACCGTGCAGCCGACTGTAATTCCAACAAAGCCGATAGAGATATTCGATAATTTGGTGCGATTCGGTGCAGTGAAGCGATACTTTCCTGCGTCTGCTGCATTTTTTAATCGCGCCCAAACCGAGCTGCGAATTTACTTAGGACAGAACTACTTGGATTCGGAGAAAATCGCAGCGCTTACTAATCACGATGTGCGCAGCAACGCGATACCGTTAGGCTCTGATATAGTGTTCGTAGTGGAGTTTCCCAATAAGGTTGAACAAGATTGCAGCTTGTCGCTTGCTAAAAGAGTATCCGTAATGATGTATCGCACAGGAATCACCGGATTTCCGATCCCTGGGCGCGGCAACAGTGTTACTTTAACGCCGACCGCTGAATTCGTAAGAGACACCACGCTTACCTGCTCCATCAATCGCGATCTTAAAACGGAGGTCGCCGGAGTTCTCGATGGGAGTGGTGACTTCACTCAGGGGCAAGCAGCTTATACCCTTAGCTGGAAGGTGAAGCTTGGCAGTTAACCGAATTTTTTGCGGCGCTATTGATGCGTCATCTTCTCAGCGATTCTCGCAACAGAATTAGGATCAAGGCCTTGAGTTGGTTTGGGCGGCTCTGGGAGTGCTCGGCACAGTGCTTGCTAATATCAGCTGAGAGAATACTACCGCTAAGTAACTCTCAGTCAGCATCCTTCCCGCCCCCTCGACGCCTCGCTGCCCCCACAGCGAGGCGTCTTTTTGATTTTCAGTGATGCCACAACGGCATCACTGAAAATCAAAGCATCTCCTGCGGATCGATATCCAGCGTCAGACGAATCCGATTGTCCGCATCTTTGTACGGCAACAACGCTTGAAGTACACGGTTAAGCTCGGATGGTTTGGGACTCTTAATTAGTAAATGCGCTCGCCACAAAGTTTTTAGTTTTTCAAGGGGCGCTGGTGCGGGACCTAACACCACCATCGTCTGCAACTCTCGCTGCAAATGACTGAGCAGCATCTTCTTGATTTCGACTAAAAACGGATGAACTAGAGATTTTTCCTGAGACGATGCTACCACGCGAAGCAGTCGGGAATACGGCGGATAACCGAGCGCCTGGCGATTTTTTAGCTCAAGAGCTGCAAATTTTTCGTAATCTCGCCCTACCGTCATAACAAGGCTTGCGTGGTGCGGCTGACGTGTTTGTAGAACTACAGTTCCTGGTTTTTCGCCACGCCCTGCTCTGCCAGCTGCTTGCGTTAGTAGATTAAACACGCGCTCTGCGGCGCGAAAATCAGGCAGATGCAAACCGACATCGCTATCCGCTACTCCTACAACGGTTACTCCAGGAAGATCGTGACCCTTGGCGATCATTTGAGTGCCCACGACGATTTGAATTGACCCCGATCGCATTCGCTCCAGTAAAGCTCGATAGCTATCGTGATCTCCTGCGGTATCGCGATCAAGCCGTGCGATTGTGATACCCGGAAACAACTCCGTTAATTCATCGTAAATTTGTTCTGTGCCACCACCACGTTCTATTAATTTTTCGGCTCCATCGCAGCTAACGCAAAAAAGTGGAATCGGCAGAGATAAACCGCAATAGTGACAGATGATCGAATTAAGCGAGCGATGCACAGTCATCGTAACTGAGCAGTTTTCACACTTGATCGGCTCTTCGCATTTTTCACAGTGCAAATAATTTGCAAATCCGCGCCGATTGTAGAGCACGAAAGCCTGTTCATTGCGCTCTATCGCTTGCGCAAGCGCCGCGTGCAAACGTAGGGAGATGTGCTTGCTAGCCATCTCCCAGGGTTTGGTGCGATTTAGATCAACTATTTCGATGTTGATTTGTGAGCCAGAGCTATGCCGTGAACCTAGACGTAAGAACGCATATTTTCCTTCCGTAGCATGCGCATACGTTTCCAGTGCTGGCGTGGCAGAGCCCAGCACGATCGGACACTTCGAGCGTTGTGCCAATGCAATCGCAACGTCGCGTCCGTTGTATCTTAGTCCATCGCTTTGTTTGTAGGAGCTATCGTGTTCTTCATCGACGATGATCAAACCGATGTTGGTAAGCGGGGCAAACACAGCGGAGCGCGCACCGAGTGCAACCCGCGCTTTTCCGCGCACCAGAGCCTGCCAACTACTCCAACGTTTTCTAGCTGATAGCGCAGAATGCAATATGGCAAGATCGCTTCCGAGACGTGCCTGGAAGCGATCAATAAGTTGTGGAGTAAGCGCAATCTCTGGGACCAATACGATCACGGATTTACCGCGTTGCAACGCGGCTTGTGCAGCCTCTATGTAAACTTCAGTTTTGCCGCTTCCGGTAACGCCAAAGAGTAGGCACGTTTCAAACGTGTCGTTGTTAAGTTTGTTGGTGATATGATTCACCGCTTCGGTTTGTTCCGTATTTAAGGCAACGGCGCGCTTTGCCCAATCGGGAGCTCCCTCTTGTGAAACGGTGTTTTCCAACAACTCTTCCCGGTGAAGCGTTACATAGCCCTTTGTTTCAAGTCTTCGCAGTATCGTAGACACGCCACGGTCTCTAACGAGAACATCGTAAGAAACTGTGGTATTCGATTGGAGAAGCGCTAGGATTTGCTTTTCGCGTGCCCCTCGTAGCGGTGCAGTATCGGCAGCCATCACGCGCATTTCAATCGTTGTTTTTCTGCGCAATTCGGTCAGTCGCGGCACAGCGAGATTGAGAACATTTGATAACGTATCCCCGTAGTAATTAGCGACCCACTGCATCCACGGAAGCTGTTCAGGGAGGAAGCTCGGCGTTGGAAATTCTCCTATCTCAATCGCTTTTAATTTAAACGGAAATTCTTCGAGGGTTTTATCGGTCTGCTCTCTGCCCACCACGAACGCCTGAGCGATTCGCCGTCCGAAGGAAACCGTCAATTGGCAACCTACGGCGAGCTCTCGCTCATACTCCACAGGCACCAAATAAGTGTACCGCTCGACCAGTGGGGGTATTACAACGTGGACAAGGTCAAGCATGTGTGGATGATAGAGGCTTTACGGTATTAAAGTGAAGGAGGCCGTGGTGGCACAATTTTTTAAGTAGAGTCGCACACCCTCTACCGCTAACTGAGGTTCTGTTGCATCTTAGATTTCTAGTAATATGGGCTTATTCGACTTTCTAAATACATACGAGCAGACCTTAGCGGTGGACATCGGTTCATCCGGGGTGAAAATGATGGAAATCGACACCCGCGAGGTTACCCCGCGTGTAATCCAGTTCGGAATGACCTCGCTTCCTCCCGAGGCGTTTAGCAATAATCAGATAATGCGCCCTGACATCGTAGGCGAGCAGATCGGGATTTTAATGGGCAAAGCGGGATTTGAATCGCGTTTGGCGGTTTGTGCAGTTCCTGGACCTAGTGTTTTTACTAAAAAGATAACGATGCCGAAGAGCGAGCCAGCGGCATTTTCCGCTAATATCGCACTTGAAGCTGGAAGCGTAATCCCTCATAGCTTGGACGCTGTTAGACTCGACTATCATATCCTCGGTGAGCCAACTCCTGGTCAAGTCGAGGTACTTTTGGTTGCGGTGCGAAATGAGATTATCGACAGTTTTACCGCTGCGTTAATTAGCGCTGGGCTTGATCCGACTATCATAGATGTGGATCAGTTCGCGGCTCAAAATGCGTTTGAATTTGCGATGCCTGAGTTGGTCAATCAAACGGTAGCGCTATTGGATGTGGGCCAGCGTTATGCCGGGGTCAATATCTGTCGCGCAGGGAAGAGCCTATTTTTAGGTGATATTACGATGTCTGCGGGTAAGCCAGTGGACGGCTTGGCGACTGAGCTGTGCCGTCAGATCTCGTTTTTCTGGAATGCCTCCGGAGCAGAAGGTGGAATAGACAACGTCGTCGTGGCGGGCGGCGGCGCTTTAATAGAAGGATTAGTTGGAGCAATCGCTGAAAAGAGTAGCCTGCCATGCGTGGCGCTGAATCCCTTCGTCCATCTAGAAATGGGAGATGGGGTCGACACCGTCGCTGCGAAGCAAATGGGACCGTCAATGGCGGTAGCATGTGGACTCGGACTTCGTCAGCTAGCCGATAAAGATCTCTCCATCTTGGAGGCCGAATGATTAAAATTAATCTTTTGGGTGAAACCAGAAAAATTGATCCAACGCGAGGCTTTTGGATATTAGGCATCATAGCTGGGACGCTTGTATCGATCGTGAGCGGTGGCCTATATTTCATGTCATTAAGCGCGGACGTAACTGATTTGAAGTCCGAAACCGAGCTACTTCAAGCGCAATTAACCAATATTAAAAAAATCACTAAAGAGGTCTCCGAATTAGACAATACGCGCAAAGAGCTAACGGAGAAGTTAAAAGTCATTTCCATATTAAAACGTAGCAAAGTCGGTCCGGTGCGGCTTTTAGATGATATTAATCTAAGCGTTCCTGAAAGATCTTGGCTCACCACCATGAAAGAATCTGAGGGTTCGTTAGCGATCTCCGGCATGGCGCTTGATAATCAAACGGTCGCCACTTTTATGCGTGATTTGGCTAAGTCCGATTACGTCGAAAATGTGGATCTAATAGAATCGAGAAACGCGAAGAAAGATGGCCAGGAGATTAAATCGTTCACTCTGAGCGCAAAAATAGCGTATGCCGGTAAGGCTGTGGCAGCTGCAATCGCGGCGGCTGAAGCAGCTGAAGAGGTGAAGACGGCGGGCGAAAAAAAGAAGGCGGCTCAGAAGAAAAAAGCGGAGCTGGAAGTAGAATAAGAATATATTAGTTCGAACGTATGCATCCGATAATTGAAAATTTCCTAGATCGACCCACGCTTCACAAGGCAGGCATTGTAGCTGCTGTGATACTTGTGTGTGGCGGTGGCTTTTATCAATTTACCCTGAGTTCGTATTTGGAGGAGCAAAGCAAGCTTCTAGAAAATCGTGCAACGCTGGAGCAACAATTAGCGACCGAAAAACGGATTGCTCGAAACCTTCCGCGTTACGAACAGGAGGTCAAAGAATTGGAGGTGCGCCTGCGCCTGGCCTTACAAGAGCTGCCGGATAGAAAACAGATCGATCAGTTGCTAGCCGGAGTATCAGATTTAGCGAGGAAGGCCGGTCTTGAGGTCGCGTTATTCAAACCCGAATCAGTAATTCCGCGAGATTTTTATGAAGAGGTCCCGGTCTCCATGAACGTTGAAGGGACGTACCATCAAGTGGCTACGTTCTTCGATGAAGTGGGACGTATGGATCGGATAGTAAACATTCGTGGGATAGAAATGTCCGAAACTAAAACCGGCGATAAACTGAAGGCGAATTGCTCCGCCGTGACGTATAGATTTCTTGATGAGCAGGAGCGAGCAAAGGCAAATTCGAAAAAGGATGAGACGAAGAAAAAGCGGCGACGTTGATACAAATTTCTTAGTAACACTGTTCTGTTCGAAGCCGATTTCGTCGATTAAGCATCAAATCAGAGCTTTCTAGGCGAAATGATATTGACACCATGAGGGTGTATTCTCTATTCCGTCTAGGCTCGTATAGATCTTTCGGGATTCCTCGTCGGGGAGTTTGCGATCGATGTAAGGTTTAAGTCTCTTTTTTTTGGAGAAAGCTCATGGAGCTTCCCGCATTAGCAGGTCGTAAAATTCTAGCCCAAATAGCAGTTGCTCTGTTGTTGGTGTCGTGTGCTAAATCGCCAGCGCCGCAATCCTCCTTAGAGGTGGCGTCTTCGGATGCAGCGGATCGTGCTGACACTAGCGCTGATTTCACATCTTACGACCAGCGTGCTGAAATACAGGGTTCTGAGATACAGGCACCGGATTATTCCGAGCAATTAGCGTCACAAGCTCTCAACCCCGGGGATACGAAACTTCCGGAACTGACACTTGCTTCCAACGGTACGTTGACCACGCTGACAATCGCTTCACCAACTGGAGCGGCGAGCGCAGCCGCGTTGGCTGATTCCGCGACGACGCAAACCTTGAGCAATCCGAATCGATTGGTGGTTGATTTTCCTCAATCGATCGCTAGCAAAGCTACCTCCAGGACTTTTACAAATGCGAATCCGAATTACACCGAACAAGTTAGGGTTGCTGCATACAACGGAAAAACCCGAATCGTTTTCGATCTAACAGAGGGAGTTTCCGTAACACCGTCGATTACTGCGAACGAGGGAAATATCGCTATCACGTTAGCGTCTAATCTTACTCGTGATGTCGGCGCTACGAGTGTCGGTGCAGCAAATGTTGGTGCAGCCGATGTCGGTACAACCGCTGTAAGTTCAGATTCTTTGACTGAAATTGCGGCGACATCGCCATCTTTAGAATCATCATCGTTGACTGCCGATACTGTGCCGGACGATTCCGTCCCGGAATTTGCGGCGAACACCGATGCTATGTCTGCTAACATGTCTGCCAGACTTGCTTCGATGCGGTTTGAGAAAGCCGGCATCAAGAGCAATCGATTGATTTTGGATATGGATTCAGCGGGAGTATACTCGCTTAAGCGCACAGCTCCATCTGAGTTCGTATTGCGCTTAGAAGATGCAAAACTTTCAGAATCAGCCAATCAAATTCTTGTAGCCTCGAGCAATGAAGGCAAGATTCGTTCGGTGCGTCCAACCGTGGATGGCAACGATGTAATATTGAGAATCTTTAGTGCTCCGGACACCTCACTCAAAGCTGAGTCGCAGGGTGCTGAAATTGTAGTCTCGACTACTACTCTGGGTGCGGAAGTACTAGCAGATGCACGCGCTCAGTTGGCTCCTGCCAAAGAAGGTGCGGGCTCTAGCGAAGCGGTTGGAGATACAGCCAAGGATGCATCGGTAAATCTTACCAGCGATGCTGGTGGGGATGTAAGCGAGCTTTCTGCACTGTTAGAAGATCAACAGTATACCGGTCGTTTAATCTCGTTAGATTTACAAGATACCGACATCGACAACGCGCTGCGAATCATCGCGGAAGTTTCGAACCTCAACATTGTAACGACTGAAGATGTTCAGGGTAAGATTACTCTGCGTTTAATCGACGTACCGTGGGATCAAGCGTTGGATGTGATCTTAAAGATCAATTCGCTTGGAAAGGTTCAGGAAGGAAACGTTGTGCGCATCGCACCGCTTGAGAAGATTCGTGCAGAGCGCGAAGCGTTGAAGCAGGCGAAACAAGCTGAAGAGCAGCTTGAAGAGCTAAAGGTTCGTTACATGCGTATTAGCTACGCTCGGGCTGCGGACTTAAAACCGCTTACCGAGAGCGTACTATCAGAGCGCGGAACCGTTGCTTACGATGAACGATCCAACCAGATAATCATCAAGGACACTAAGGCTGGTCTTAGTCGTGTGGTTGAGCTGGTTCGTAAAATCGACTTGCGTACCCCGCAAGTTCTTCTTGAGACACAAATCGTAGAATCTACTCGTGGATTCCAAAGACAGCTCGGAAGCAAATTCGGATTTAGGTTCGTACAGTCTCCAGCTACTGGTAATGGTACCGGTTGGAACTTCCCTAATTCAGTCATTGGCAGCGCCGACGGGAATAATTTAGGTGGTTTGGATTCCGATTCACCTGGATATATCAACCTACTGTTTGGTAGCGCTGATGGTACGAAGAACTTAAACGTTACTTTAGCAGCAGCTGAAAACGAAGGCTTAGCGAAGGTGATTAGTAGGCCGTCTGTTGCAACGACTAACAATAAGCAAGCTACGATTAAGAGTGTAACGAAGCTGCGGGTTAAAGCTCCATCCGGCGGAACACAAGTTGCTGTCGGTCAAGGTGGACAAACGTCTGGATCGCCAGTTGCAACTGAAACGATTGAAGCTGGTATTACGCTCGACGTGACGCCGCAAGCATCGCCTGACTATTACGTGTTGCTAGACATCAATGCTAAATCGAGCAGCTTTGCTGATGGACTCGGTGTTGATGGAATTCCGTCTGAAATCGAGCGTAGCGCAACGTCGACGATTTTGGTTTCAAGCGGTCAAACATTCGTGATGGGTGGAATTTACAAGATTACAGAGAATAACAGCCTCGACGGTATTCCGTTCATGAAGGATATTCCTGTACTTGGGCATCTATTTAGGTACTCGAACACGAATAACTCCGATGAAGAGTTGTTGTTCTTCATCACACCGCGAATCGTTGAAGGAAGCTTCGATGATGCGGCGATGAAGGCATCGCTTTAGTAGAGGTCTGGCGGATACGGATAAAGGTTTGAATTTTTGAATTGAATTTTGGATCAAGGGAAGGCGATATGAAGGGTTTGTTTTCAAGAGTTTTGGTGAGCGGATTACTTCTCGGATCGGGTTTAGGTACCGTGGTTGGCTTATCCGGATGCGGAAGTGGTGGCTCTGCTAATGATCAGGGTGTGGCGTTTAGCTTAAATGGCTTCTATGACGGAGTTGATGGTAATCCTTTATCCGGTTACTACCGCGCAACTTTCGGAGCAGAGTTGCCATTCGTTGCCGTAGAAACTCAAAACAATTTGATCGGTCAGGGCATTCGGGTACGTCGAGTTTATTTGAACTACAGTATACCAGCCGCTGGCATAACGCTTCCTAGCACTTCGGCTGCTCTGACGGCTACCTTAGGCCCGGTGGAATGCACGAATGGTCCATCGGTTCCTGAGTGCGTTGATACAACTTTGCCGCCTGCGTTTATGAATGCAAATGTGGCGAAATCGGAATTCAATCTAATCCCCCCAACTATTAATGAATATCTGCTATTGAATCGTGATTCACTTCCGTCGCTACCGTTCACAATGGAGGTTCAGATCATTGCTGAAGGTACAACGACTGCTGGTGATACGTTGAGAACCAACGAGGGAAATTTTAACATAGATTACGTCTCGGATGACGGTGTGGCCGAGCCCGACTCTGCAGCGTAGTTTTCAAGATATTGTTTTTTAGGCCGAGAAATTTTTTTCGACTTCAAAGTGAGTGAAGGTTATGAATCAGAAAGCATTTAGGAATTCAACTTTTGCAGCGGTCGCTGCGATCGGCGTAGGCTTATTCGTTGGTTGTGGTGGAAGCACCGGCGGCGGCGACGGTAGCGGACCGGTACTCGGTGGCGGTTCAAGCTCTGGCTCGATCTCGATCGACCTAGTCGATAGTCAACTTGATGTCGCTTCGACTACTGGTTTTACCGTTTCACTTACTGACGCTAACGGTTCAGCAGCCTCCGCTGGAACTAGAATTACATGCGACACCGAAGATGGTGTTGCGATTATTGAGCCATCTACAGGTTCTGAAAGCACTGACTCACGCGGACAAGTTAGCGGAAGAATTGGTTGTGAAGCTCCGGGTAGCTATCGATTCGTATGCCGGTTGCCGAATGCTGGATCACGAAGCGCTGCGATAACGGTAAGATGCGGCGGTTCAGCACCGAACGGATTCGCCGGATTCCCAGGTGCAGCCGGCGGTGGATTGGGCGGTGGAGATGGTGACGGGGTAACCGATTTCGATTCGAACAGATTAAGAATAACTTCAGTTGTGTTTGAGGATTTGGGGGAGGCTACGGCTACCGTTGATACCATCCAAAATGCGAACTGCAATAGCAACGTGCCAGCTACACCAACGCCGTCTCCGACGCCTCCAGCTACGGCACCTACCGCTGTGGCTATCGTTCCAGAGCCATTCACCGATGCATTCGTGAAATTCACGGTAGAAAATCAAAGCGGACAGACGGTGAACATTAGTAGTTTTAGGTATACAGTTCCGAATTTTAATGGATCGAGCTTTACGTCAAGCATAGTCGCAGTAAGCGGGAACAACGGGTTGACGATCGCATCGGATGGAAGCGCTGAACTGAGAGGATTCTTTGCAATCGCTGGAAGCGGCGTAAAGCAGTTTATCGGCAGCGACGATGCTATCGGAGGCCTAGGTTTCAGAAACGTGACTCTAACGGTCTCGGGTGTCACGGATGCAGGTGAGGAGTTCGAGCTAACGGCGATCTCTGGAGTTTCGTTGCAAAACTACAACAACTGTCCGTAAGTTCGAAGAGTCGTTGAAAGAAAGGCGAGGAGGGGGAACCCTCCTCGCCTTTCGTATTTTGTAGTTTACTCAAAGCTTATGTTCAAATTCTTTGGTGCTCTAAACTACGCAGTATCGTAGAATCCTGAGCTTATATGCCTGACTTGCCCCCGGAACTCACCGCTGATCCCGCCCACGAATCGTTTTTTGCCGTTGCGCAGTCCCTAGCAGGCGAAGGAAAGCTTTTGGACGCGTGCGGGATACTCATGCGGGCATTGGACGTAAATCCAGCACTCGACCGCGGAAGATTGTTACTCGCTCGGTTGTTCTTTGAGCTCGGCGCTCCGCGCTTCGCCGCTCGCGAAGTTTACGAACTGATGGCTCGCAACCCTAAATTACAATCCCTAGGCCGCCTCCGTGAAGCCCTCGAGCCCGGCACAACCGTGGACACCCAAAGTCTCTCGAAAAAATTTGCAGAAACCCGTTTTAACGCAGCTGAGCTAGAAGCCCTAGAAAACGTAAATAAATTAGATAGTTAGTCCATCCTGGGACCGCATCCTGGGACCGCGGAGCGCCGCTCCGCAGCTCTTCGCATACCTTGCAGCTCCAAATAGGCACTCGGTTCTGCAAAGCGCTTGAAACGACAGCGGAGCGGCGCTCCGCGGTCCCAGCGTATACAAACCGGCCTATTTTGTGGCATCCTCCGCCCTCGATTTCTAGGAAAAGTAAGCTCATGGATATTCAAGAAATTCAGACTATCATCCAGTTTCTCAAAGAGAACGACATACTCGATTTCGAGCTTAAACGCGGAGAGGACGTTTTAAAGGTATCTCGAGGTAAAGCAGCTCAGATGATCTCCACTATGCAGCCACAATCGGTCGCTTCATACGCCCACTTAGAGCCAGCCTTTCATCCAACTCAGGCTCCGAATTCAGCTCCGGCGACGAGCGGCGCTGCGCCAGCGGCGGCTTTGAACCCGAACCTAAAGAAGGTTGAGTCACCCATTGTAGGAACTTTCTATCGTAAGTCGTCGCCGGATGCTCCACTCTTCGCAAAAGAGGGCGATAAAGTGCGAAAGGGACAAACACTTTGTATCGTTGAGGCGATGAAAGTGATGAACGAAATTGAATCGCCGTGCGATGGAGTACTTGAAAAAGTGTTACCTGCCGATGGCGAAGTAATCGAGTACGGCGAAGTACTATTCCTTATCAACCCTCAGTAACTGGTCACTATAAATTTTAAATGTAGAGGAAAATTATAGAAGCTAAATGCCTGCAATAAGTAAAGCTACCTTTTTATTGCCAGCCCTAATCGGGCTGACGTATTTTGTGACCAGTTAGCTTTGTTACCCCCGATTTACTCCGTAAATCGACCCCTGAGGGGTATTGCGGGACATTTTTTGTTTCAATTGAGTGCATGCTGACAAGCTTCAAATCGATAACTGGAGAAATTCTCTGTGACCCAAGAGCTACCTTTTAAGAAAATCCTAATTGCAAATCGCGGTGAGATCGCTGTGCGAGTGATTCGTGCTTGCCATGAACTCGGTATTAAGACAGTTGCTGTGCATTCCGTTGCTGACAACGAAGCGTTACATGTAAAGCTTGCGTCTGAGTCGGTGTGCATTGGACCAGCGCTTGCCAAAGATAGCTATCTAAACATCGCGAGTATTATGTCAGCTGCGATTGCCACTCGCGCTGATGCAATTCATCCTGGTTACGGATTTCTATCCGAGAACGCAGCCTTCGCTGAGATTTGCGGAAGCTGTGGAGTCACTTTTATCGGACCATCCGTGCGTAATATGCGCGCGATGGGGGATAAAGCTCGTGCCAGACGCGCGGCGGACAAAGCGGAAGTTCCAACTATTCCTGGTGATAGCAAAGGATTCATGGATCCCGCGGAGGCTATTTTAATCGCAAAGAAAGCTGGGTTTCCGATTCTTCTTAAGGCTTGTGCCGGCGGCGGTGGACGGGGAATGAAGATCGTTGAGAACGAAGCGGATTTTGAAAAAACTTTCAACACTGCGCAGCGGGAAGTTACTGCGGCGTTCGGTGACGGACACCTGTTAGTTGAGAAGTATCTGCGCAACGTACGTCATATCGAAGTGCAAATAGCTGGAGATAACTTCGGCAACGTTATTCATCTAGGAATTCGAGATTGTTCCGTGCAGCGGCGTTATCAGAAAATCATTGAGGAGTCGCCGTCTAAAGGCCTTCCAGAAGAGATGCGCCAAGCGATTCAGAATTGCGCGGTGGAGCTCGCTAAATCAGTAGGATACACAAACGTCGGAACCATGGAATTTCTCGCAGATATCGCCGCGAAAAAATTCTATTTTATCGAGATGAATACACGGCTTCAGGTTGAACACCCTGTTACCGAACTTGTCACCGATACGGACTTAGTAAAGGAACAGATTAGAATTGCTGCCGGTCAGGAGTTGTCGCTGGCGCAGAAAGATGTGTCGTTTAGCGGCCACGCAATCGAGCTTAGAATAAATGCTGAAGATCCGCGCACCTTGGTTCCATCTCCCGGCCTGATTAATTCTTATCATCCACCGGGCGGTAACGGTGTTCGCGTGGATTCTGCACTTTACGCTGGATATCGGGTTCAGCCGTATTATGATTCGCTGGTGGCTAAGCTAGTTTGCAGGGCTCGTACTCGAGACGAGTGCATAGACAAGCTATTGGTAGCTCTAGATGAGTATATAATCGATGGAATAAGTACTAACATGGAACTTCATCGTAGAATTCTTAGTCACCCAGACTTTCGATCAGGTAATATTCATACGAAGTTTCTTGAGGGCGTTAACTTTTTTCCTGATGGTGATGAATGGAAGCAAAAAACCGGTCGAAAACTTCACGATACGAATCAAGTGAGCGCTGCTTGATTTCTTTTGTTCTGCATACTTTAGCGCGAGCCTTGTTGATTGGATTGGTAGTTCTAGGTTCGTTCGCCAGTGATGCGTCGGCTTCAAATCCGCAGCCACGATTACTGGTTGATTCCGCCGTTTACAACTTCGGCATTGCTAGGCAGGGCGACAAGGTCACGACTGCCTTCAAAATCAAAAACGCTGGTGACTCGAACTTGATCATTCAGCGTGTTGTGCCCGCGTGTGGGTGTACCACGAGTACTCCGAGCAAGGATAAGCTCGCTCCAGGTGAATCAACGGATATTACCGTAATTTTTGATACTGCTGGTTTCACCGGTGAAAAACTTAAAACAGTTAGGATTTTCTCAAACGATCCGGATCAGCCGTCCACTATATTGACAATTCAAGGTACGATTGAGCCGGACGTAACTGTGGAACCGGCCCGCTTGCTGTTTCCGGAGATCGTGCGTGGCGAGGCTGCTGTAGGTGCGACTCAGGAATTCAGCGTAAGCGTACGAAACGGATCCCCTGTAAAGCTCGGAACACCGCTAGCTAGCTCTGCAAATCTTACCGTAACAGAGATGCCGGGTGGAACTAATACGACGAAGCGAATTTCAGTCACGATTAGCCCGAGTTTACCACCCGGGGAGTTTCGTGAACGAGTTGTAATACCGTTAGAGCGCGGTAGTAGCTCAGCCCTCAATGTACCAGTCGTAGCAACGATTAAAGGAACCTTAGAGCTAAAGCCTATCGCCCTAAGCTTCGGGGTGTTGGAAGGCGATAAGCCTATTCAAAAGGTTGTACGGCTCGATAATCGGTCAACTTCTCCAGTAGCGATCGAGTCGATCTCAAGCGATAACGTTGCAGTTACCGCTTTCGTGCGCCCCGGCGAAAACCGCGGCGATCGGGGCCAGGACAGCAAGCATCATGAAATCGTCGTTACCGTAAATCCGGAGAAAGTTGGGTCTGATCTTAAAGCAAATATCACCATCAAGACTTCACGAAAGTCTGAGCCAGCTTTGGTATTGGGCGTTTATGGTATTCGACCGGTTAGTTAGTAGGCGGGTACGTCAATCACAATTATCACGAAAATGCCGTAGTATTGCTGACCGCCTTAGTGTTCTTCGTGGTTTAATTCGAATTGCAAGAGTGCTGCGAATCATTTCTATTCACCACGAAGAACACAAAGACCACAAAGTTGACGAGGGATATACTGTCATCAATCGCTTTTCGCGGCATCCGGCTTCGCTTGGTAAGGCGACTGCGGCTTTAGCCTTTTGTCTTTGTCTTTCAGTTAACGCCCTAGCCGATGAAATCGTTGTTGCCGGCGTTAGGCTTCCAGTAACAGAGCTTCGTAAAGTCGATGATAACAATGTCAAGTTAGTTATCGGGGACTCCGCTGAGGTTCTTTCTCGCGAGATGGCGGAACTTCGCGCGATAGAGGCAACGTTCAGTGATGCAGCGCTTTCTAAGCGGTATCCTCTTTCTTCGTATATTAAGATTGCTGATTTTGCGGCACGGCGTGGACAGTTGGCAGCACCCGCTATGAAGTCAGTCATCGCGGCCTGGATAACCCAAGTTGAACCGTTAGCGGATGAAGAACTAAATGGTGCTGTGCGTGAGCTACTAGCAAGTGACGCTGTAATCGCCTTTTTGAACACGTCCCCAATAAGTTCATTTTTCGAGACTCGCGCTGGAGTTCAGTTACTTAGCGTTATCGCAGCAAGAGACCCAGCGATGTTTGCGATTAGAGCTTCAGGCATCACGGGAGAGTCCGCGCAAAGATTATCCCAATCGCTTAAAATATTAGCGTTATCCGCAGCATCATTTAGAGACTTCGATACAGCTTCCAATGCTGCAAGAGCGATGAATAGCGTTGGGGCGGGTTCAGACGCGCGGAGCTTGACGATTTTTGTCCAGCGTTTGCGTGAATCGGCTGCCGGACTTGGCTCTGATAGTGGGGGTGAGTTTGCTATCGCTACGCAGCGCCTCTTCGAGCTCTCTGATAATACTACAGATCCCGCCCTGCGTGACGCGCTAAACCCGTTTCTGATTGAGGCTGTCCATCGAAGTGCCGCGTATCACATCCAGAACGGTAGA
>JBGSNS010000199.1:0-3552 GCA_041739515.1 Bdellovibrionota bacterium | reverse complement strand
TCGATTGTCATCACGATCGGAATCGTTACTGTGTTAGCGGTCGAAGCTTTACCGTTCTTCGCCAATGTCAGTCTGTTCACATTTCTGACCGATACGGAGTGGACACCTCTTTTCTCAGATAAGCGATTCGGCATTTTGCCCCTGCTCAGCGGTACACTGCTGACTTCGTTAATCGCTATGTGCGTAGCCCTCCCGACCGGCATTATTGTCGGCATTTATCTTAGTGAATTCGCCCACCCAAAGGTCCGTTCGACAATTAAACCGGTGCTCGAAGTTTTAGCTGGCATACCGACGCTGGTTTATGGCTATTTTGCTCTGTTCGTAATCACCCCAGCGCTGCAGGTTATCATTCCTTCGCTGCCAGGATTCAACGCTTTGAGCGCAGGACTAGTAATGGGGGTGATGATCTTACCGATGGTTGCGTCCTTAAGCGAGGATGCGATCTTTGCTGTTCCTAAGGCCTTAAAGGAGGGTGCGTATGCGTTGGGTGCGTCCAAAATGCAGACGACTATGAGCGTTATCGTACCGGCTGCGAGTGGTGGAATCATCGCCGCGGTAATTTTAGCCATGGCACGCGCAGTGGGTGAGACGATGATTGTAGCGATCGCAGCTGGCCAGCAGCCAACTTTGACGCTCAATCCGACCTCGGCCGTCGAGACCATGACCGCATACATAGTCCAAGTCTCAATGGGTGATACTCCGCATGGAACTCTTAAGTATCATACGATCTTCGCAGTCGGGCTTGCTCTATTCACGATCACACTAATCCTTAATTCTGCAAGCCTTATGATCAGAAAGCGAATGCGAAGGGGACACGGATAAAAATGAGTGGTAACGCCGCATTTGAACTTGAGCTAGTGACTAGTGTTCCGCGGACAGTCGTTCGAGGTAAGAATTTCCTCGCTCGCTCCGGTATCCAGACCGCCTTTCTTGCTCTCTCCCTCTTCGTGATTAGCAGCGCATTGTTGTTTTTGTTCGTGCTAATTGCACAGCTAATACTTGATGGGTGGCCACGTCTGGAGGGAAGCTTTTTTACCCAAGGTCCGTCACGAAAGGCTGAAATAGCGGGCGTCTATCCAGCGTTGATGGGAAGCCTTTGGCTAATGGGTATCGTAGCGGTCTTCGCTGTGCCTCTTGGAGTCGGTGCCGCTGTCTACCTTGAAGAATACGCGTCAAAAAATAAGCTCACATCATTTATCGAACTGAATATTGCGAATTTAGCTGGAGTTCCTTCCATTATTTACGGACTCTTGGGATTGCAGTTGTTCGTACGAATGCTCCAACTCGATCGAAGCGTCCTTGCTGGCGGACTAACTCTATCGTTAGTAATTTTGCCCGTGATAATTATTGCTACCAGAGAGGCGCTGCGTAACGTTCCAAGAGCTTTGCGTGAGGGAGCACTCGCCTTAGGTGCTACGCAATGGCAGAGCATCGCTCATCATGTACTTCCCAACGCCACGCCAGGAATTCTAACAGGATGCATTTTGGCATTTTCACGCGCTATCGGTGAGACGGCTCCCTTAATAACGATGGGTGCTTTGACATACGTTGCATTTGCACCTCAATCACCCCTGTCACCGTTTACCGCGTTACCGATTCAAGCGTTTAACTGGATTTCGCGCCCGCAGGCTGCGTTTCATACTAATGCCGCAGCGGCGATATCGATTCTGTTAGTTGTTTTATTGGCATTTAATATCATCGCTATCGTTCTACGTGCTAAGTTAGAGCGGCGGTCTTAGAGATAATTGGCGTAAGAGGAATTTCCATGAACGGTGTTGCATCTTTATCTATCGAAACCAATACCCCTCGCGCAGCTGTCACCGATCAGCGCGTTGCGGTGGAAACGTCTGATGTTCAGTTTTTCTATGGTGAACGACAGGCGCTATTCGATGTCAGCCTTAATATCCCGGCTGGGCAGGTAATGGCGCTTATCGGTCCCTCTGGATGTGGCAAATCGACGTTTTTGCGTACCCTTAATCGCATGAACGATCTTATCCAAGGAGCGCGATTGACCGGAACGATTGAAGTTTTCGGGGAGAGCATATACGCGCCGAGCACCGATGTAGTTTCTCTCCGCAAGCGCGTTGGAATGGTATTCCAAAAAAGTAATCCGTTCCCAAAGAGTATCTTCGATAACGTAGCTTATGGTCCGCGAGTGCATGGAATTTCAAATCGTGAAGAATTGGAGGATATCGTTGAATCTTGCCTCACACGTGCAGACCTGTGGACCGAAGTTAAGGATAGGCTCTCCGCCAGCGCTCTGAATCTCTCCGGTGGTCAACAACAGAGGTTATGTATCGCACGCGCACTCGCCGTAGATCCTGAGATCTTATTGATGGATGAGCCAGCCTCCGCCTTGGATCCTCGATCAACTGCTAAGATTGAAGATCTCATTGGAGCATTGCGGGGTGAATATACAATCGTAATCGTCACCCATAATATGCAGCAAGCTGCTCGTGTTAGTGATCGTACAGCATTCTTCTTTGAAGGTCGTGTTGTTGAGGAAAGTGAAACGCGACAACTGTTTACGAGGCCGACCGAGAAGAAGACGGAAGAGTATATAACTGGTCGATTCGGGTGATTATATGACGAAACATTTTCAACGAGAACTCGCCCGCATCCGAGAGTTGCTACTGCATATCGGCGATATCGTGGAGCTTAGCGTTACTGAAGCTGTACGAGCGATTGAAACAAAGGACGTAAAACTCGCCACAGAAGTCATCGATCGTGATCGAAATATCGATATCCGGGAGGTTGAACTTGAAGAAGAGTGTTTGAAAGCCTTAGCACTTCATCAACCGGTGGCCATGGATCTGCGCTTGATCGTTGCTTGTTTGAAGATGAATAACGACCTTGAGCGGATCGGAGATCTCGCGGTGAATATCGCACATAAAGTAGGCGACCTCAGAGAGTTTGAAAATATTACAGTCGATACCGATCTGTTATTGCAAATGTCGACCGCTGCCCAATCGATGCTACGCAAGGCGCTGAATGCGTTAGTCAACTTAAACGTCGAAGAAGCGCGAGTAGTACTGAAGGGTGACGATGTGATCGACGAACTTAATCGTAAAGTCCACGTTCAAATGGGAGCATTGATGCGCAAGGACATAGACAACCTGCGTGCTTACCAAATCTACGTTTCAGTCTCTCGCAATTTAGAGCGAATCGGTGATCACGCTACCAATATTGCTGAGGATGTAATCTACTTAGTTGAAGGCGAAATCATTCGGCATGGGCTCGGCAGAGACCGATAACTTGTCACCCTGGGAACGCGGAGCGATCTTGTCCGCCGTAGCCTGCTAGGCGAATGCTCCGCAGGCTAGTGTGGTACTTGCAGTAACTCTTCTCAAACAAAGTCCACCGAATCAGAGAACGTTTACGTACTAGATCGTACCCGTATCTGCAAAGGATTTGAAACGACTGCAATGGAATGGACTCGCCCTCTTAACGCAAAGCTGTGAAGCTCAGCGTTAAGAGGGTGTAGGAAACCCTTGATATTTTTTATCCAAGGCGGGTGAGTCCATGAGCGAGATTAAACTAGTAGCGATAGAT
>JBGSNS010000141.1:0-1603 GCA_041739515.1 Bdellovibrionota bacterium | reverse complement strand
GAATTGTCTCGATGCTCACGAAGCTCTCTCGAGCCTAGCGCTTTGGTCAAGGAAAACGCTTGGCGCCCCGGCCCCCGATGCCGCCTAGGCCAACGGATTTCGTTCACGACTATGCTTACGCCCGACGCCCTGTAAACGTCGAGTGATTGATTCAACAGCCTCGCGCGATGCCTCCCGGCTATCCACACATTTGGCTGAAGACCCTAAAAATCTTGGGGGTAGCCCAGTTAGATTAGGATTGCTCGAAGAAAGGATAGACTGTAGGCTCCTCACCTGATGAACCAGGAACATTTGTTAACTTCTCAAGGTAGCCAAGTCTGGCACGGCCGCTATGTTTTTATAGAAATCCTTCGTGGTCTCGCTGCCGTTCTCGTCATATACCTGCACAGGTCTGAACATCTTGGATAAGCATCGCTTATCCAGTTTATAAACGTATTTATTGCAGACTAGCAGTGTCGATTGGCACGATATTCCCGCTGCGGACGTAGGCAAACAGCGTCACATTAGTCAAAATATCGACTAGGAATGGTCGGACTGAACGGCTTTTCCATCGAAATCATCCAAAGTTGATGCATCGCCCGCGTTACTGCGACATGCAGTTTTCGCCTTGATTCGAGTTTATCGGGATACGATTCGATGTCCGCATCAGGAATAATCACATAGTCGAATTCTAGCCCTTTGGCTTGGCTTACATCACAGATATCGATTCCTGGCTCGAAGCTAAATTGCCCATTTTGAATTAAGCGCAACTCCTTTCCAAAAACCGGCAGCAATTCCTTAAAAGTTTTCGCAGCTTCAAAATCTTGCGTCAGAATGGCAACAGATGCTTTGCGTTCGCGGCTAAGTAGGTCCTCAAGCGCATCACTTAGAACCATGGCAGCCAGCCCTTGATCGGGAAAATGCGAAAACATAACGCTGACGCCTTCCCGCAGAGAATGTGGTTTCTCGGACGGAGCAAGGGATCCCAAGATATCATGGGCAAGGTCACAAATGGCTCGAGGGGATCGGTAATTAGTTGTTAGTGTTTGGGCACGCACCGTTGGTTGATCAAGGCTTTCGAGGATGCGAGGCCATCCCGGAAAACGAACCGTAGGATCTGTCTGCTGGACGCTATCGCCAGCAATGGTGACTGCAGCCTCGCGCGCTAAGGCCATACTCAATACCTTGAGCTCGCTCAAGGCAAGTTCTTGCGCTTCATCGATCATGACGTGATTATAACGCGGCAGCGGTACCGAGCCGTTGTAATAAGCGCTTAGCTGTAGAAATACGCAGAAATCCTCACTATCGATACTGCCTTCCAAGTGCTCTTCGACTTCTTCAGATAATAAGGTGCCGTCAAGTGTTGTTTGAGACTCTAAGTCAATTCCCGTGTAGTTTTGGGCTGTGCCGGCCTGCGATAATTGTAAGCGAGAATACTTCAACACTTCGGGAATCATTGACGCTGTCAGTTCGTCACCAGCGTGGGCCACGATTTTCTCGAGAAGTGCTGTCGTTGTCCAAAGTTGGCGACGGTCCAAAGATAAATTGTCGAGCTGCTTTTCTAGCGAAAGAAACGTTTGGATGATGTGTTGACGGTCGCGCGAGTCGGTAATCGGATTAGGAC
>JBGSNS010000116.1:0-12318 GCA_041739515.1 Bdellovibrionota bacterium | reverse complement strand
TTCGTCAGGGACAGTTCCTTCCGTCCCTATTTATTCGAAGCAATTTAAATAGGGACGGAAGGAACTGTCCCCTTTTAATAAGACTTAGCTATCAGAACCTCTTGAGTTGCACTTTTCCCGGTAAGTATGCACTTACCAACGGTTCCGGTTTGATCGAACGGAATACAACGAACGCTAAGTTTTAGCTCATCCAATAACGACAACGATTGCGGATCACCGCACCACTTTGCTCTAACGAAACCACCGTGAATCTCTGGTTTCTCAGCGTTCTTTGGCGTAAAGAATTTTTTGAGTTCCTCATAGTTTGAAATCGATTCAATGACGTGTTGATCTTGATGGGCTTTGGCTTGAGCAAATAAGTTGCTTTGAATTTCAACTAAAATTTCTGCTACCTTAGTTGGCAGCTCGCTGTTAGCGATAAATAATTTCTCCTTATGCCCCTTGTCACGCCTGCTCAGACACACTTGCTGCTTGTCGATATCTCGCGGACCGACCTCGATCCGAATCGGAACACCACGCTTGATCCACTCCCAATTTTTTTCGCCCCCGCGCTTATCACGCTTGTCGATATGAACTTGGATCGCGTTCTCGCCAAATTTCGCTTTGCGAATCTGGTGCGCTAACTCCTCACAAACTCGCAATACACTCTCTTGAGCGTCTGGATTAGGAATGACAGGCAATATGACAACTTGTTTCGGTGCTAACGATGGAGGCAATCTAAGCCCGTCATCATCGCCGTGGGTCATTATTACTCCGCCAACTAGGCGAGTTGAAACACCCCAAGAGGTTGTAAACGCCGATTGGATCGAACTATCTTCCGCGACGAATTCGATTCCAGAGGCTTTCGCGAAATTAGTTCCAAGATAGTGAGAAGTTCCCGCCTGAAGCGCCTTACGATCCTGCATCATCGCCTCGCAACAAAAAGTTCGTACCGCTCCAGGGAAACGTTCATGCGCTGGTTTCTCACCGACAAAGACCGGCATCGCTAGTACCGTCTCCATGAATTCCCGATATACTTCGAGCATTTTGTACGTTTCCTCCATCGCTTCTTTCTCGGACGCGTGGGCCGTATGCCCCTCTTGCCACAAGAACTCGGATGTTCTTAGAAACAATCTAGTTCGCATCTCCCAACGCACTACGTTGGCCCATTGATTAATCAACATCGGCAGATCCCGATACGATTTGATCCAGCGCGAAAAAGATTCTCCAATAATGGTTTCAGAAGTTGGTCTTACGATAACCGGTTCTTCTAGTTCCCCAGCGGGTACTAGCTTGCCGTCCTTTAGCTCTAATCGGTGATGAGTGACGACAGCACATTCTTTAGCAAATCCAGTTACGTGCTCCGCTTCCTTTTGCAAAAAACTAAGTGGAATAAAAAGAGGGAAATACGCATTCTCATGTCCAGTCGCTTTGATGCGATCGTCTAACTCGCGCTGCATTCGCTCCCAAATTCCGTATCCCCATGGACGCACCACCATGCACCCGCGAACAACTGAGTTCTCGGCCAACTCAGCTGCTTTTATTACCTGCTGATACCATTCAGCGTAGTCCACTGAGCGGATAGGTGTGATACCTGTTGCGCCTGTACCGCCGCCACTAGTATTTCCCTTGCCGGATTCGACCGCTTTCTGATTCGTGCCCTTCTGACTCATGCGCGGTAAGGTAACGCCAAATTAAGAGAAATGCATCTGGTGGAAACGTAATGGGCCACTAAAAAAGCCCTAGTGGGAATCTACTCGCAACGTTGTTTTTGGCTGCAATATGCTATGGTCTCTAAAAGGTGGCCGCGATAAGGATCATCGAGGGCTAGGATAGAGTAGCCAGGGGCATTAAGATCATGACTAATACTACTTCACTTCAAACTTGCACGATCGAACACCGGGAAACTGGCGTGGCAATACTACGGTTGGGGGCAATCAACGCTCCGCTCGTCACGTTCGATGCCGCTCTCATGGCTTCGCTGCGTCAGTCAGTAGAGGAGCTGCAACGCAGTCGCCCGACGGCCCTAGTTATTGCTCCCACTAGCGAAGATATGTTCTGCGCAGGAGCGGACGTTAAACTTATCGAAAAGGTCACCGATCCGGCCGAAGGTGCAAGGCTTGCTGCGTTAGGGCAGGAAATCTTCGGTTTAATAGAAAAACTCCCATTTCCAACTGTGGCTGCGATTTCTGGCCCATGCGTCGGTGGTGGGTGTGAGATGGTACTCGCGTGTAAATATCGAATAATTTCAGATTCTAAGAACTCCCTTATCGGGCTTCCAGAGATCCAACTTGGAATTCTTCCCGGATTCGGTGGAACCCAACGCCTGCCTAGATTGGTTGGTTTACCCGCGGCGTTGGATGTGATCCTTGCAGGCAAGATGCTAAAGCCGAAGAAGGCGCTTAAGATCGGACTCGTCGATGAAATCGTTTCGTATCCTGCTTTGCTCTCACGCTGCGAGGCGATCGCTGTTGGAAGTGCAAAGATTAAACGAAAGCCGATGGGAGTGAAAAGTCGTTTCTTGACGTTCACTAACTTTGGCCGACAGTTGGTAAACAAACAGGCGTCCGCCAAATTGGCAGCACAAACAAAGGGATTTTATCCTGCTCCTCCGAAAGCTCTGCAGTGTGCGATAGCGGGACTTTCCTCTCCGAAGGGCGCATACGAACTAGAGGCTAAATGTCTTGGAGAGCTCGTTGTAAGTCCTGAGTGCAAATCGTTGGTACGAATTTTCTTCTTAAACGAAGGTGCCAAAGCTATAGGCAAATCCGGAAGGAAAATGATCGATGGGATTTCAGCTACGGTAATCGGCGCTGGAGTTATGGGAGCTGGAATTGCTGGTTCAATGGCACGAGCTGGAGTAGGCGTTGTGCTTCAAGACACCTCGGATCCGGCTGTTTCACATGGCATAGAGCATATACGGAATGGGCTAGAAAAATCCTCTTCGCTATCTCCGCAAGAAAAGAGTTTCATTTTGAACCGCATTGAACCAACGAGTAAAGACTCCGCTTCTACCGCGACATCCGGCATTGCCATTGAAGCAGTTTTTGAAAACATGGATGTCAAAAAGAAGATTTTTTCTAGACTTGCTAGTGTGATGGCACCTGAAGCGATCTTGGCGTCGAATACTTCATCGCTCTCAGTTACAGAGATGTCGAAGGGTCTTCCGGGACCTGAGCGAATCATCGGCATGCATTTTTTTAATCCTGTTGAAAAAATGCCTCTTGTAGAGATTGTTCGCGCTGAAAAAACTAGCGACAAGACCGTCGTGATGACAGCCGCGCTCGCCACCAAACTCGGGAAATCTCCCATAGTTGTGAAAGATGTGCCTGGATTCTTGGTGAATAGAATCTTAACACCGTATTTATCTGAAGCTGCATATTTAGTTGCGGAAGGTGTTCCAGTTAAGGAGATCGATCGTGCTGCTACGCAATTCGGTATGCCGATGGGTCCGGTGCGTTTACTTGATGAAGTTGGACTCGATGTAGCCGCTCACGTCGTTGAGATTATGGTGGCTGGGTACGGTGAACGAATGTCGTGTCCACCCTTGAGTTCAAAGTTGGTAGCCCAAGGACGTAAAGGAAAGAAATCCGGTGGCGGGTTCTATGACTACGCTGTTGATAAGGCGCTGCCGTTTTCGGGCCTGAGCGCGATGCTTGGCGTCACCACTACCGCCTCGTACACCAAGGAAGAACTTCAGGATCGGCTCTTGCTGCGCTTAGTAAACGAGGCGGTGCGCTGTCTTGATGAGGGAGTCGCTGGATTTCCCGGTAAAGATGCCGTCAATCAATTAGACCTTGGTTCCGTGATGGGATTTGGATTTCCACCCTTTCGCGGCGGACTTCTATATTGGGCAGAATCGGTCGGCGCAGTGCGCATCTACGATAAGCTAAACGCATTGCACAGTAAGTTTGGTTTGCGATTCGAACCGGCCGCTGGATTGAAGAAACGCGCCGAAGCAAAGAAATCGTTGTTGGATAAGGTATAACCACTGGGAGCGCGGGGCGTTGCCCCGCAGTCTGGCGTGGTACTTTGCGGCAACTCTATTCAAAGCGAGATCGCTCAACTGAGCTGCTGCTATGCTATAGATTTTTAGATAAATCAGTTTCTGCAAAGGGCTTGAAACGACTGCGAAGTAACACTTCGCGCTCCCAGGCTATCCTATCGCCTTATCCTTCTTCATAAGTCCAGTTGCAAGCGTAATCATCGATGCAACGTCTGCTACGTTTGCTGGCACCACAATGGTGTTACCCTGCTTGGCTAAATTACCGAACTGCGTGATGTACTGTTCTGCCACGCGCAGCCGTACAGCCTCTTCCCCGCCAGGACCTTGAATAGTTTCAGCGACTTTTCTGATTCCTTCAGCGGTTGCGGTTGCAACCGCCAAAATCGCTGCGGATTCCCCTTCAGCTTCGTTAATTTGCTGCTGCTTAGAAGCTTCGGACGCCTTAATGACCTGCTCTTTTTGACCTTGGGCCTGGTTGACCGCCGCATCGCGTTCACCTTCCGAGGCAAGAATCACAGCGCGCTTCTCTCGCTCCGCACGCATTTGCTTTTCCATCGCCATCTGCACATCCCGCGGCGGGGTAATATTCTTAATCTCGTAACGCAGAACTTTTATTCCCCATGGCTCGGTAGCTTTATCCAGCTCAGCTACGACATGGGCGTTAATTGTTGTGCGTTCTTCGAATGTGCGATCAAGTTCAAGCTTTCCCATCAAACTACGCAAGGTAGTTTGAGCAAGCTGCGAGATCGCAAAAATATAGTCAGTGATGCCATATGAAGCGTTTGTAGGATCGAGGACTTTGAAATAAAGCACTCCATCGACGCCCACCTGCACATTATCCTTTGTGATGCACAGCTGTTCTGCAATATCGAGCGCTGCTTCTTTAAGGGAGTGTCGATACGCAATCCGATCAACGAACGGTACTAGAATATGAAATCCTGCGTGAAGAACTGAACTATACTTTCCTAGACGCTCAACAACGAATGCTTGTTGCTGTGGAACAACGACTGCTGTTTTAAAAACGACAACGATTACTAAAATCGCCAAAAATACTAATACAGCAATCATTTCACTCTCCATTTATCAAAAGAATTAAAACTCTACTCAGAAATTACTTCCACGGTCAGACCGGTGACAGCCGTAACGCGCGCTCTGGCACCCACTGATAGCTCCTTGTCTCCAACGTTTCTCGCCTGCCACTGAGTACCACGAAGCTCAACGAATCCGGCAGCACCCGGCCCGATGGGCTTGTCTGTAACTACACAATTTTCACCACTCAACTCCGGAGCACGATCGGAAGCCCCTCGAGAAGATAACGCCTTAAGCTTTGCTCTAAAAAATAACAGCGCCGTTATAGAGAACAAAGAAAATAGCGCCCACGGTATCCACGGCTGTAACCACTCACCTGTGTAATAGATTGTTACGCCAGTTACAAACGCACCTATACCGAAGAAAAACAAAAAAAAGCCGGAAGGTAACATCGCTTCTAACCCTAGAAGCACGAGACCTGCTATGCACCATGTCCACCACATATGTTGCGCAACGTAGCTACGGACCGTTCAACAGACAAGACACTTTAGGGATTAATCCTATTCGTGGGTCAAATAGGTGTACCCCTCCAAAGCTTCCCGGTATCTTTTTTGAATTTTGGTCGACTCTTCAACGGTTAGCCGCCCAGCGCTAACCTCCCGTTCTATAGAGTTTCTCAAGCGCTCAATTAGATCGGGCGCATCGTACTGCACATACGCAAGCGCTTCCCGAATCGTGTCTCCTTCCACGACGTGGGTGAATTTGACGGCTCCGGAGCCATCCAAATCAACATGTACTGCGTTGGTATCCCCGAACAAATTATGCAGATCACCTAAGATCTCTTGATACGCCCCGACTAGAAACGCTCCCACATAATAAGGCTCACCGCTTCTTAGCGGATGCAGAGGTAAATACGGCTTTACATCCTTAAGGTCGATGAACTTATCAATCTTTCCATCACTATCGCACGACATATCAGCGAGAATAGCCCGTCGCTGAGGCTGCTCTTTCAATCGATGAATCGGCATAATTGGAAACAATTGCTCTATCGCCCACGAATCCGGCAATGATTGAAAAACTGAAAAATTACAAAAATAGGTATCTAACACTTGCTCATCGAGCTTCTCGATCTCTTCCGGTATCGTCCGCATCTCTAAAGCTTCTCGTCGCACCTTGGCTATAAGATGCCAGTACGAACTATCAGCGTAAGCACGCTCGGCCAATGACGTGGTACCTTGAACGAATCGTTCAATGATCACTTCACGAAGGGCGTTTGCGTCGTGCAACGTCTCAAGGCAATTCTTAACCGTCACTTTACTATACAGCTCTTTGAATTCCGCTAATTTTTCATCATCCGTCGGTGGAGCTGAGAGTTCCCGAACGACGTCTGGGGTGAGCGCAACATCAACGACTTGAAATACCAAGACTGAATGGTGCGCGGTTAGCGCTCGTCCAGCTTCAGTAATAATATTGGGTGGTGAGAGGTTGCTCTCCTTACACGCTTCATCGATTGCATAGACAACATCCCGGGCGTACTCCCCGATCGTATAGTTCATCGAAGATTGAAAATTAGTTTTTGATCCGTCGTAATCAACCGCTAATCCGCCGCCGACGTCGAAAAAGCACATCGATGGGCAGAGTTTTGCAACTTCGGTGTACATCCGCGTTGCTTCACGTAGAACTTTCTTAATCGACCCGATCGAGGTGATCTGGCTTCCCACGTGAAAATGTAACAGCTTCAACCAGTGAGACTTACCTAATCCTGTAAGCTTTTCGATCGCTCCAAGAATTTCTGGTGTTGTAAGCCCAAACTTTGCACGATCCCCACCCGAGGTCTCCCAGCGCCCACTGCCTTTGTTGACCGGCTTCATCCTGATGCCAAGTTCCGGCTCTATCCCTAGGCGCAATGCAATATCTATCGTCTGCGATAGTTCGGATAACTGCTCGATGATGATAATCGATCGTTTTCCTAGTTTCCGAGCTAATAAGGCAAGTTCGATATACTCGTTGTCCTTATACCCGTTACACAGCAAAAGGCCGTTTGGAGCGTCGTGGACTGCAAGGACTGCGCATAGCTCTGGTTTACTACCGACCTCAAGTCCCAACTGACTTCCCTTGCCAGCGGTGCGGATAATGTCCACGACGTGACGTTGCTGATTCACTTTGATCGGGAAAACCCCACAATACTTGCCGCCGTACCGAGCTTCTTCGATCGCTTTATCAAATGACTCATGCAACCGCTGAACTCGATCGCGAACGATGCCGTCAAAACGGATCAGAACCGGCACATTGATGCCACGCTGTACGAGCGAACGCACAATTTCTCGGAGATTAATAATTCCCTTTGAACGTTCCGGACTGCCGTTTCGCTCCGGGCAAACCGTCAGATCGCCCTCAGGATTGATGCTAAAATAGCCCTCACCCCAAGAGTCTATGCCGTAAAGCTGACTGCTGCGAGCGATATCCCAGTTGTTCATGTCTCTGTTTTCACCTGTCTAAACCCCACATCTATTCGGTACCAGAATCGAAATAGGGTTTAAACGCGTGTAGGTCAAGAAAAACATGATAAATAAAAGCGCTGTGCCTTGGTCCAACGGTCAGATTTTTCGCCGAAAAAAATTGCACGACTCTCTGGGCGTACTTCCAATATTTACCCTGTTTTAGTCGAAGTGAACCGTGCGTCCAGTTACATCCGCAGGCGGATTTGTGCCTGTCAATTCCGAATCCCAAAATCCAAGAAACATCAAAATCGCCCGACGAAACTGCTCGTTTGGCGAGGTGTGGACGTTCTCTGAAGGGAGGATTGCAAAATACCCGGTAGTTCGGCGGAAGCGAAGTCTCGCCTACTTCGCTCTCCTGAACAAACTAAAAATATGCTATCTAGTTCGACACCTGCTCACGCAGCGCCTCAGCCTGAAAATGGCTGGTCAATGCGTCAATCACTTCGTCGAGATCGCCGTCCACAACCGCTTCAACGCTGTACAAAGAAAGCCCGATGCGATGATCGGTAATGCGGGATTGCGGGAAATTATAGGTACGAATCTTTTCCGAGCGCTCTCCGCTACCCACCTGACCACGACGATCCGCTTGGCGGGCCTCCACAAGTTTGCGCTGTTCCATTTCGTACAGCCGCGCCTTCAAGACTTTCATAGCTTTGTCGCGATTCTTTAACTGCGATTTTTCATCCTGAATCGCTACCACGGTGTTGGTCGGTAAATGCGTAATTCGCACCGCCGAGTCTGTGGTGTTAACGCTCTGTCCTCCGTGTCCACCGGAGCGATAAACGTCGATGCGCAGATCTTTATCCTCGATTTTGATCTCTACGTCTTCAACCTCCGGAAGCACTGCCACCGTAACAGTCGAAGTGTGAACTCTGCCTTGATTTTCGGTGGCTGGAACACGCTGAACACGATGTACACCACCTTCGTATTTCATGCGGCTGTAAACACCTTTGCCGATTACTTCGAAAATGACTTCTTTGTAACCACCCTTCTCTCCTTCACTGACCGACATTACATCGACCTTCCAGCGTTTGGTCTCGGCGTAACGTGTGTACATGCGGAATAATTCGCCGCAGAAAATCGATGCTTCATCGCCACCGGTCCCGGCGCGAATTTCAAAGATTACATTTTTCTCGTCGTTTGGATCTTTCGGCAATAGCAACATCTTAAGTCGCGTCTCAAGACCTTCAAGCTCTCCACGCAAAAGCTTCGCCTCTTCGTCAGCGATGGTTGCCATGTCGGGATCATTCGAATTATTCGCAAGATCTTCCGCTCCGCGCAGTTCTTCCTTCGCTTTGCGATGCGCTTGGATCGTAGCGACCAACTCGGACATATCGCTATGTTCACGCGATAGTTTTTGAAATAGATTTCTGTCTGAGATTACCTCAGGCGAGGAGAGTTGATGCGAAATCTCTTCAAAACGAATCTCAATGGCGGCTAACTTGTCCCACATACAAATAAATAGTCCCGCAGCTATTTTACGGAATTTAGTACTTCGCGAGTAATCGCTGCGCGCGCCGCTTTAAGCTGCTTGTTAATACGCGTTGGATCAACGCGATTGCTTAAAAGAACGACGCCTATCTCCTTAGATCGATCAATCCACATGCTACACCCCGTGTCGCTCGTCACGCCGAAGGAGTCAGTTGATAATCCACTATCAGCTAGTCCATTTTCTTTTGTCGGACTTTCAAATCCGAGTCTTACACCGTGGTCCTGCTCTGGAGTTGGGGCAACAAACCGATGCATCGTCTGAGCATCAAGCACCGTTCCGCGGCCATTAAGCGCTCTAATATATTCGAGTGCTATTCCACATACGTCGCGCGCTGATGCAAATAATCCAGCATGCCCGGAAATACCACCCATAGCCCACGCATTCTCGTTAAAGACCTCGCCGCACATTGCACGCTTGCGCCATTCGCAATGATCAGTAGGTGCGATCATGTCGCGCACAGGATGAATTCCACGGCGTTTGATCATTCCAAGATCCACATAGCTTGTACTACGCATAGCAAGCGGGATGAAGAGTTCTTGCTGAGCAAGACGTTCAAGCGTTGTGCCGCTTAACGTTTCCAACAACTCACCTAACACTATCGCACTAAGCTCGCTCCATACCCGCTTTGAACCAGGAACGTATTTCGGTTCAAAACGGTGAAGCGCTGTATAGATAAACTGTTTGGCTCCGCGAGTTGTAAGGATTCCGATTCTCTCGCCACCACTTGCAAGGGAGAGTTCTTGGTAAAACGGTGCGGTCATAGGAAACCCTGCCGCATGACAGAGAAGCTGCTCTATTGTCACCGTAGATTTACCGTGGACGCCGAAACCTTGAAGATAACGTGAGACGCGATCTTCGAGTTTAATTTTACCAGCACCTGCCGCCTGCATGATAAGCGGGACAGTCACCATCGCGCTAGTTAGGGTTCCTAGGTCGTAAATCGTATTGAAATCTACTCTGTTCGGATCGTCATGCGCACCGTGGGACGAATCCGATGTCGGCATTACGGAGCCTAACAGTCCACTACTTAACAAACCGTTGTTCCAACGCACTCCTCTCCCAACAAGGAGCGAAACGCTTCCGGACTGTACAACACCTAGAACTCCTCCAGGCAGCACGCCGGCGCGAACTGCCTCTTCAAGAGCTGCTATCGCCGGAGCGAACCGATCTCGTTGACCGCGATCAATTATGTAGAGCTGGTTAGTTGAACCTTCCACTTCCGCGCTGCGCGAGAAAGTCTTCACCACTATCCGCTCGGGGTTTTGAGCTTTGCTCTGATCTGTGACTTTTTTGTCAGGGGCTACCGCACTCATGAATTTAATCTCAAACCAAACCGGGGAAAATTAAGAATCCTACTCTGACCGGAGTCCTAGTGTAGTCTCAAACTCAATTAAGATAAACCGTCAGTTGATCAACTTCTCCATCAATCATGGCAAACATTGCTGCTCCGAAAATGCCCCTAAGGGGCCAATTTACGGAGTAAATTGGGGGTGACAACGCTAACTGGTCACAAAAAACGGCGGCCCGATGAGGGCCGTCAATTACCCAGAAACTTTACTCGTTCTAGGCCTTAACCCCGTAAACTTTCTCATTATCTAAAACTTACTGTGACCAGTTAAGATAAACCGTCAGTTGATCCCCTGAGACGACGGCGTTGCCGAAGAACGGGATCGCTATATTCCCCTTGATGTGGCCGCTCGGGACGCCGCGATAAACCGGCACATTGAGCGGCGCAAGGACGTCCTTAAGGACCGCATCTAAACCAGGACCTGCATCGGCGTCACATTTCGTAAACGCTCCTAGACATATTCCAGCGACCCCGGACAGCGCTCCGCTGAGCTTTAGCTGGGTTAGCATTCTGTGTACCCGATGGGGCTTTTCTTGGATGTCCTCGATTAAAACTATCTTTTTGGCGGCGTTAAGCTGCCAAGGAGTTCCACAAAGCGCAGCCAGCACCGACAAATTCCCCCCAGTAAACGTTCCCTCAAAATTCCCAGGAGCGAGAAGAGGCTCAAGAGCGAGTCCTTGTATCGTCTCCCTTTTCGTCAAAAGCCTCCCCAATGCATTAGCGCTCTGTTGAACCTCCGGCTCAGTACCGGCATGGGTAAACGACTCAACATGTGGGCCATGAATTACTGGACACCCAAGGTTTTGGAGGGCTATCAGCAATCCGGTTGAGTCTGAGAAACCTATAAACGGTTTGGGATTGTCGATAAAAACTTGGGTGTCCAAGAGTGGTAGGATCTCTATCACTCCGGCGGCTCCGCGGGCTCCGATTATCGCTTTGACGGCCGGATCTCTGAAGAGTTTCATTAAGTTAGCTGCTCGCTCAGCGGCTGGGGCACTTGCGAAAAGAAATTTATCAGTACCGTACTCTCCACACGGGTCACCCACGACCATCGACTGAAAGCCCAGCGCTTCAAGCGCCCGTAATCCGGCGTCAAATCGTTCCTGCTTAGCCGGGCTCGAAGTCGCGATAACTCCCAGTAAATCACCGCTTTTTAAGGGTTTAACCACCATACGCAAATTTAACCTCTCGTAGCCTTGAATTCTGCTACTTGAATGCGCATAACGCTATCGCTTTGTTACGACTCTGCCCAGCTCGCAAGTGCAAACAAATTTGAGTTCGTGAGCGTATATGAGACCAAAAATCTCCTAAGGGCAGAATGAACAAAGCGACCGGTTAGCGATTTAGCTTCCGGTAGATAGTTTGAGAAACAACAATAAAATAGGGAGAGTATCGAAGATGTCCAATAACAACTTCAAAAAGATTCGTCCGCTACAAGATCGTGTGATCGTTCAGCGTGTCGAGAGTGAAGATAAAACTGCGTCAGGATTGTACATTCCAGATGCAGCTAAAGAGAAGCCACAGCAAGGTAAAGTCATCGCTGTCGGTAAAGGTAAAGTCCGTGAAGACGGCACCCTTCACCCGTTGGATTTGAAGTCCGGCGATCGCGTTTTGTTCGGCAAGTACGCTGGTACTGAGATCAAGATCGAGAACAATGATTTCTTAATTCTACGTGAAGACGACATCTTGGGCGTTCTAGAAGCTTAAGATTCAATCTAATTTAAGGAGAAATACAAATGGCAAAAGACGTAAAATTTGGGCTAGAAGCCCGTCGCCGTATCGCCGATGGAATCAAAACATTGGCTGATGCTGTTCGCGTAACGATGGGACCACGCGGTCGTATCGTTGTATTCGAAAAGAGCTTCGGCTCACCGGTTGCAACGAAAGACGGTGTCACCGTAGCAAAAGAGATAGAATTAGAAGATAAGCATGAGAATATGGGCGCTCAAATGGTGAAAGAAGT
>JBGSNS010000099.1:0-16142 GCA_041739515.1 Bdellovibrionota bacterium | reverse complement strand
CGCTGGTATCTATTTAATGGCGCGTCTTAATCCGTTGTTCTCGTTGGCACCGATTGCACTTGCGATCGTAGTGGTGATCGCGATCCTGACAGCGCTACTGGCTGCATTGATAGCGTTTACCCAGAACGACATTAAGAAAGTGCTCGCGTACTCAACTGTGAGTCAATTAGGGTTTATGTTTCTAGCCGCTGGTGTCGGTGCGTACTGGGTCGCGGTGTTTCATTTAGTAACCCACGCGTTTTTTAAAGCGTGTCTGTTCTTAACCGCAGGCTCAGTGATTCACGGCTGTCATCACGAACAGGATATGCGCCACATGGGTGGGCTGTGGAAGAAGATGCCTATCACCACGATGACGTATCTGCTTTCAACTTTGGCGATCGCCGGAATATTCCCGTTTGCTGGGTACTTCTCGAAACACGCGATCCTCGAATCTTTGGCTGCTGTTCACAACCCAGCACTAGGGGCGTTAGCTCATTACATACCGATGCTTGCGTCGTTTGCCGCATTGCTAACCGCGTTTTACATGACTCGCTCGTTTTGTTTGACGTTTTTAGGTGAGTATCGCGGACATGCGCATCCGCACGAGTCGCCACTGACGATGACTGTCCCGCTAATGTTACTCGCTTTGTTGTCTACCGGCGGAGGTCTGTGGCTGAGCGGAGCGTTTGGCGCACATTTTGATTTAAATGCTTGGCTCGCTCCTGTGCTAGCGGGTGTTTCACATTCCGGCGAGGCCCATCATCACGCTCTGCCAAGCGTGCTTGAGGGATTAAAGGCTAGCTGGGTTGGAGTATTGGGAATCGTCGCTGCGTGTGCGCTATATCTAGGAGCTCCTGCTGTTCCGCCTGCCATCTTTAAAGGACTCGGTGCGTTTTCGCGCGCATCCCAGAATAAATTCTACGTCGATGAAATTTATAATTTCTTTATCGTAGCACCGCTTACGATTATATCGCGGTTACTTTGGAAGATTTTCGATACTTGGATCGTTGATGGATTAGTCAACGTTACAGGGAGTCTCGTAGATGTGACCGGAGAGATCGGACGCGCTGTGCAGTCCGGTCAAACTAGATATTACGGAGTTCTGATGCTTAGCGGTGCCTCGATAATGATTTGGATGTTGTTCGTATAGTTTTGCTGAGTAAGCGCGTGGAGCGGAGTTTTTATTATGTTTCTTGAGAGTGCTTTTATAAACTCCAATATCCTGTCGTTATTGACATGGCTGCCGCTGGCTGCCGCGGCGTTCCTATTTCTCGTGCCCTCCTTTAATAAACAGCAGGATCCGCAAGGGTCCCGGAGTAGAGCGTTCGCTACAATTTTTGGGCTTGGTGTATTTTACCTTTCACTTACTCTGCTTAAACGGTTTGAGGTTCAAGACGGAGGAATCCAGTTCGAAGAAGTTCTGCCGTGGATAGACGCCATCGGTGTGCGGTATCGGCTTGGGATTGACGGAGTCAGCTTGTGGTTGGTCTTACTCACCACCTTTCTTATGCCGATCGTCTACATAGCGTCTACGTCGGTTCATTCAAACCCTCGCGGCTACCTTGCGAGTATGCTCGTGCTGCAAAGTGCGATGATCGGAACCTTGGTAGCGCTCGATATGTTCCTCTTCTACGTGTTTTGGGAACTGATGCTCGCACCGATGTACTTTATTATCGGTATTTGGGGCGGGAAGAATCGCATTTATGCTACGTTAAAATTCGTGCTGTATACAGTTGTCGGTTCTGTATTGATGCTAATCGCGGTTCTGTATGTTGCATGGCGCGCTTCTGAGCAGCACATCTTGCTACCGTTTGATATCACTCTCCTAAATCAGAGTCTTAACTTAACTTTCGCTGAAGAGTTTTGGATTTTCCTAGCGTTCGCGCTCGCGTTTGGAATCAAAGTTCCGATCTTTCCTTTTCACACCTGGTTGCCGGATGCCCACGTAGAGGCTCCTACGGGTGGGTCCGTTATTCTTGCCGGTGTTCTTTTGAAAATGGGGTTGTACGGATTTATTCGCTTTGCTTACCCGCTCGCTCCGCGGGCTGCGGAGTACTTTGGACCGCTACTAGCGATTCTCGGAGTAATAGGAATCATATATGGAGCGCTGGTCGCCTGGGCCCAGACCGATATGAAGAAGTTAGTGGCATATTCTTCAGTCTCTCACTTGGGGTACTGCGTGCTCGGAGTAGCTGCATTTAATTCAATCGCGACTGCGGGAAGTATCTATCAGATGCTTAATCACGGTATCACCACTGGAGCGTTATTCTTGCTAGTTGGAGTGCTCTACGACCGTAAGCATACCCGTTTAATCGCTGACTACGGTGGGTTAGCCTCGAAAGTTCCGGTTTTTGCTGCGCTGTTTTTAGTATTTACGTTCAGTTCAATCGCACTTCCACTTACGAACGGATTCGTTGGAGAGTTTCTGATCTTAGTCGGGTCCTTTAAGGTGTTCCCAATCCTTACCGCTACTGCCGGGATAGGAGTTGTGCTCGGTGCTGTCTACATGTTGACGCTGTACCTAAAGACGAGTTTTGGGGAGTTTGACGAGAAGAAAAACGGAGACTTAACGGATGTTTCTCTCCGGGAGTTGGTAACGTTTATTCCGCTAGTGATTTTGGTCTTCGTAATGGGCATTTATCCACAGCCGTTTTTAGATCGAATGGAGCCAACATTAACGAACTATTTTTCGATGGTAACCGCGCGCAGCGAGCGGCTCGCTGCGCTGACCGCAGCGCAAGACCCTAGTAGCGAAGAGGCAGGGAGCGAGGAGGAAAGCGGCGACACAGATGATGATAGCGCTAGTTCTCCGGATGTTTTGAGTTTAGGCGGTATTGTTGACGCTGAATTTCATGTGATGCAGGTGAGTAACGCTAGTCGTTAATGAGTAAATTTCCGGAGTTTATTATGTCCGTTCCGATATCTTCTTCTACTGGTGGGCTGCTCGAGGGAATAGCTGCGACTAGTCCTTTCGTAGTCCTTTCGGTAGGGGCGGTGCTTCTGATGGTGTTGTCTACCTTCTTTAAGGGAAAGCTCTCTCCATCAGCATTCGCCACGGTTGTGCTTCTTGGAGCACTGTTCGCCTTGTCGCGAGTTATCGGGGCGGGTAATCAGTTACCGGAGTCGGTTTTTGGCGGGATGGTCACGCTCGATTTATTATCCGGGTACATGACCGCATTGATACTTTGCGGCTCGTTATTGGCAGTATGTCTCGGTGGGCGATCACTTGCGAAACAAGGTGTCGAGTCGCTCCCTGAATTTTACGTACTATTCTTGATAGCCGTCGCCGGAGCTATCCTGTTTTGCTGTGCAAGCGAAATGGTCACGCTATTTCTTGCGTTAGAGACGATGTCGATGGCGTTATATTGTATGTGCGGCAGCGCTCTTTCGCGTCGTGAGTCAACCGAATCCGCGTTAAAGTACTTTTTGCTCGGATCTTTTAGCTCAGCCATTATGCTCTACGGGATCGCGTTGCTGTATGGAATCACAGGTTCACTCTCGTACGCTGGGATCGCTGCTGGATTAGCGCACTCAGATTCGTGGTTTTTAATCGCTGTAGCGATCGGTCTCACCCTAGTTGGATTGATATTTAAAATCGGCAGCGTCCCGTTTCATTTTTGGGCACCGGATGTTTATCAAGGCGCTCCGACTACCGTAACTGTTTTTATGGCCACGGTAATTAAAGCCGCATCGATCGGTGCGTTGCTTAGAATTTTAACGCTCGTATTCGACGAACGCGCTCAGGCCTGGACCCCGATCATCTGGTACGCGTCGTTGCTTAGTATGGTTGTAGGGAATTTTCTTGCTCTGCGTCAACGCTCAGTTAAGCGCATGCTCGCTTACTCAAGCGTTGCAAATGCCGGCTACTTATTGCTTGGTGCTCTTGGGCATGGGGAGCTCGCCGGTGGCGAATCAGCGATCCTGTATTATCTAGTTGGATATACAGTGATGACGCTCGGTTCGATGGGCGTGGTGATGATTATCGCAGAGGGAAATAAGGAACAGAGCGATGATGTGCGATTCTTTAACGGCCTGTCGCAGTCTAATCCTATACTCGCAGCGATGATGGCGTTGTTTATGTTGGCGCTTGCTGGATTACCACCAGGCATGGTCGGGCTAATTGGAAAGATCTATCTATTCTCGAGCGCTGTGCGAGCTGACTTCTGGGGACTAGCGATCGTTGGAATTCTAGCCTCAGTTATCGGCTGCTATTACTACCTTAACATCATCGTAGCGATGTATTTTAAGCCAGCGGATAAGGCCGTTGATTCACGTCCGCTCTCCATCGGCATAAGCCGCGGCGCAGTGTTGGCATTCTGTGCGATCGCGATCGTTCTCTTAGGAACGTTTCCATCGAGCGTCTACAATTTGGGGCTTAATAGTCCGCCGGCGCAGATTGCTTTGGTTGCAATCGAATAGGGACAGTTTCGTCCGTCGTTATCTACTCGAGTCGCTTAGTGAGAACCACCCCACCTGGAATTCCTCTTCCTGACGTGAACCCAGCTAATAAATACGAAAATCCCATTCCACTTGTTCGGGTTAATATCTCCGCTAATTGTTCAGCAGATATATCTGTATCGTCGTCTCCGGCCTTCGAACGATCAACTGCTTCCTTCCATTTTTCAGCGAACATTCCTTCAGTCATGTTCCCGCCGTCGATGATCGTAAATGTGACCTGTTGTGTATTCAGTTCCATTTTTACGGAGATCTTAGGCTCTTGTGTTGTTGGATTTAGTTCGGAAAGCCGGGCATGAAGCTGTTCACGTGGAAGCGTTTTTATTTCTCCAAAGGTTTCTGACTTAGCTATTCCGAGCACGCCGTGAATGAGGGAATTGATTAACGCTTCGCGCAAGGCGTTAGTCGTTGTTCGCATCGTGGCATCGGATATTCCAAGTCTATTCAATCCGGATGCGTAGTCCTGGCACAAGGTAGACCAGAGGGTGTCGATCGTGAGTCGTTCGAGGAAAATCTCAGGCTGCTGGTTGCGATCCGGAAAAGTCCACGCTTCGGTTGTGCTAATACTCTCAAGACTGACCCCGCACAGTGTCTCTAGGGGACTGGTTCTTAATAATGGAGGTTGGGGGCTTGGTGTCTGATGAGCAGGTCCTTCCATCTCCGAAACGTACTCCTGTTCATTTTGCTAACCAAGAGGGTTCCTTATCTGGCGGGAAACAGTCCTTAAAGCGTATAATGTCCGGATGAGATTGGTGGGCTGGATAGGGGTTATTTTAGCGGTAGTTGGCATAGGTATACCCGCAAATTCTCATTCACAGAGCCCTTTTCCTCCAAGTCATGCAGCGTTACAGCACCGCTCTATTTCCCAGGAAGGTATTGGAGTCGGTTTAACTATAACTCCTGAGAAGGGCTGGCATCTCTATTGGAGGTATCCGGGTGATTCAGGGGCGACACTAAAAACGAATTGGGGCTGTGACGGGCTGCCTCCGGCTGACACAGGCATGAAGCTAGAGCCGACGGCATGGCCGATTCCGGACGTCCTACCCGTAGGTCCGTTGGTTAACTACGGCTATGCTCACGCAGTCACACTTCCGTTTATGATCCCGTGTAACGCAGCGCTTACCAAGAGACTGACCGTGGATGCTGAATGGTTGGTCTGCAAGGAAGAATGTATCCCGCAGTTTGCTACTCTGGAATTACTTCCGCCCTGGAATAAAGAGGATTCATCAGCTTCGCCGTTATCAATGATTTTTCCGAGCGGATCGGTATTAAGTTTGGTAGGAAGCCGGACCGGAAACGTGGCTTCGTTTGCGTTGCCGCCGTCTCACTCCGGAGCAGTAGGATCTGCACGGTTTATTCCGAGCTCAAGCGATCAGATAGTTAACGCGGCTTTGCAGAAAGTAAACGGCAATGAAATTTCCGTGACGCTGACTTCAGACTCCGTTGACAGGCTGTCAGGGTTGATAAGATTTTCAGCCGCCGAAGCGCATCCGGTATCGGTCACAATTCCGGCGGCCCCATCGTCAGCCGCAAGCAACGGTAGTCCGAACTTCGCCACGGTTCTACTTTGGGCGTTTATCGGCGGAGTAATTCTTAACGCGATGCCGTGTGTGTTTCCGGTGCTGGGGCTTAAGATTTATCAACTCGTTTCCGCCACCCCGGCCGAGCGTCACACGAATAGTATTTTGTACGCGCTCGGAGTCTGTTTAAGCATGTTAGCGCTCGGTGGTGGAATCGGATTGCTGCGCTCAGCGGGAGTCGGAGTCGGATGGGGGACTCAACTTCAGAATCCGGCGATAGTTTATTCGTTGGCGCTGCTGTTCGTACTACTGGGGTGTAACCTTTTGGGAATGTTCGAGCTTGGCAGCGCGTTGCAGTCAGCTGCGGGAAAAGTTAGAGCGTCGGGTCCGTTAATGGATGGGCTGCTGACTGTTCTGGTGGCTACACCATGCACGGCTCCATTTATGGCTGGAGCAGTCGCTGTGGCATTTACTTTGCCGCTCGCAAGTCAGTTACTAATATTTTTGTTTCTCGGTCTCGGTGTCGCGACTCCAGTGTTGATGGTTGGGGTAGTTCCAGCGTTTGCAAAAATCTTACCGCGCCCAGGGGAGTGGATGGATCTGTTTAAGCAATTTTTAGCTTGGCCGTTATTCGCGTCTGCCGTCTGGTTAATGAGTGTGCTTATCGCGCAAGTTGGACTCGAACGTGCAAATGGTCCGCTGTTTGGAATTGTCGTCTTAGGGTTCTTGGTGTGGCTATTTACTGCAGTCAGGCCCACCGGTTTTCGCAAATGGGCATTCATATTAGCTGGGATAGTTCTGGTTTATTGTTTCTATCCAGCGCCGAAACCCGCGCTGAGTGCGATAGCTGTTGCTCATGTTTCCTATGATAAGACTGAGCTTACAAAGCTTAGAGCAGCAGGTGTTCCGGTATTTTTAGATGCCACCGCCACCTGGTGTATTACCTGCCAGAGTAACAAGAAGCTCGTGCTGCATACCGATGCAGTTATGAGCGCATTCTTCGAAAAGAAGATTGTGTGGATGGAGGCGGACTGGACCGAGCCCAATGAGGATATAACGAACCTACTAAATGAATTTGGTCGCGCCGGAGTACCACTTAATGTATACTTTCCCCCGCAAAAGGAACCGATCGTCTTCCCGCCGATTTTAACGAGTGGCATGGTGCTCGAGGCATTGGCGAGGTAAGTCTTGAACGTAAGGGGATAATTTATGAAAAATATTATAGCGCTAGCATTTGCTTCGGTGGTCTCTATGGTTTCACCGATCATGGCCGAGGTTCACCTAGGCGATCAAGTACCAGGCACGATTGCGTTAACCACTTGGGACGGTACGACAACCAATCTCGATGCCTATAAGGGCAAATTCGTAGTCCTTGAATGGTATAATCCTGAGTGTCCGTTCGTTAAGAAGCATTACAGCGTTGGAAATATGCAATCGCTTCAGAAGGAATTTACAGCTCAAGGAGTCGTTTGGCTTACCGTTAATTCCTCTGCCCCTGGCAAGCAGGGCTCATTAAACGCTGAACAGGCTAAGGAGTTGATGACCACAGCAAACGGCGCTCCGACTTCGGTAGTGTTGGATCATAGCGGAGCTTTCGGAAAGGCGCTTGGCGCCAAGACGACACCGCACATGTTCATTATCGATAAGAGCGGCAAACTCGTTTACCGGGGCGCTATTGATGATAACGATTCAGCTAGATCTGCTACCATAGCTGGTGCGAAAAACTTTGTACGCGCAGCATTGAATGAATTAATGAACGATAAACCCGTTTCGGTCGCTAACACTGATAGTTACGGGTGTTCTGTGAAATACTCTGCTTGATTTTAGGGCTTAATTTTAGGGCTTAATTTTTGGGCTTAACTTTTGACCTTAATCGTCTGTACATAAAGATTGGTGCTTGAAGGGTGAACTATGAACGGAGCGGTGAATAACGGATCAGTCGAGACATCTTTTGTTACCCCTGAGATAGTTCGGATAACATTTGGACATCCAAGTAGTAACTCCCTTCCTCGAGCACTCTTAGGAGAGCTTGCAAAGTCGATCGCTAGCGCATCGAATCAACCTCAATGCAGGGTGATAGTGCTAGAGAGCGCCGGAACCGGCGCTTTTTGTGCGGGGGCCTCGTTTGATGAGTTGCTTTCGATCGAGAATGTGGCAGACGGGGAGAAATTTTTCTCAGGCTTTGCTGATGTGATTCTTGCGCTTAACGATGCGCCGCAGGTAACCATTGCGAGGGTCCAAGGAAAGTGCGCTGGCGGAGGGGTAGGATTAGCGTGTGCTACTGACTATACCCTCGCTGTTGATTCCGCAGCGGTTAGACTCTCTGAATTGGCGATCGGAATTGGCCCATTCACCATCGGTCCGATAGTGAAACGCAGAATTGGCCCAGCTGCTTTCTCTGAATTGGCGTTAAGCTCTGAGTGGCGCGACTCTGCATGGTGTCACCGCCATGGCTTATTTACCGAAATATTCCCCGACGTGGCATCGCTTGGGGGAAGATTGCACGATCTTAGCGTTAAGTTTTCAACGTATCCGCAGCGGGCGACTCAGCAAGTCAAGCGGATGGTGGGGGATGGGTTTAGCGAAAGCTTAGAAACATTACTAGCTAAGCGTGTGCGAGCTGTGAGCGAGTTGGTTGTCACACCAGAAGCGCAGGCGTTAATTCGAGCGGCGAAGAAGTAAGAAGTAATGGGACATGTTCACTGGGAACAAGAAACCCATAGCAAGCACCATATCAAGCATAGGACCGCGGACCGCTGGTCCGCTTGATCGAACTCAATCAAACGATCGTGCGGACCAATCGTGCGGACCAGCGGTCCGCGGTCCCACTAGGGGGGCAGCTTTAATTTCTTGGCCCCAGCTACGGATTCCAAATCAGTAGCGCTCGTCCCGACGTGATGCTGCAACTTACTGGCTCCAGTCCGCTTGCCGAATTGCTTACGGTGCGGGCTTTTGATCTATATATCTTATCTTCCGTAAGCTCCCAATCAACCCCTCGAAATTTCGAAACGTGAACTTCGTCCGTAAGCGGAAGAAGGGAAACTAATGCGTTTTTCCTGCATTCAATAGAGCTGGCTGAGCCAGGAGTGACAAGTACTCCGACGCTTCCGTCAGAAAGTCGGCAACTCGTTCTGATATCCTCCAAGGCGGGATGCATCAAAAGGCTTAAATTGAAAAACACCATGTCGAAACGCCCGCCGTCGAGACCGATAATATCTAGATGGGTAGGCGAATGGGTAAGCGCTGCTTCAAGCGCCAATTCGCCATCGGTGGCATCCTTCGCGGATGGAACTTTGGTAATCGTGCAGCCCTTAGCAGTTAGCGTTTGAAGATCTTCCTCACTTATCGAATCGAAATCTCCAACTATCTGTGACGGGCTAATTCCCAGAGCCAGCAACTGCCCAGCAGCGCCATCTGCGCATACGATTATCGAACGACGGGGATTGCCACTTGGCACCGCCAAACTCGTCGGAAAAGTTCCGTTTAACGCTAAGATTACGTGCATTTATTCATCCCGATATTCGCCTGAGGCATTGGATTCTATCAGTATATCGGGTGGTTAACTAGCTTTTTCGGATCACTAGTTTGGCTACGTTTAGTGCCGCCTCCAGCATAACCGTATTGGGTAGATGAGAGGGTGCAACTTCTCTAGCAGAGCGTCTGAAATCGGAACCGATCCAGCGGGCGTTGTGTAGGGAAATAGTTTCCACGAGAAATGGTGATCGTTACGGTCTACCTCCTCGTTAAATATGAATTAAGAGTCTTATGAGAGTGGGATGTGAGAAGGATTACTTTTGCGTCGAGCGGCGAGTTTACGCTGAGAGCGCGAGCCGTTCGGCGCAAAAGTAGTCCCTAAGTGTTTGCCGACCGTGTGGGTCACAGACATTTGGACAGTAATCTGGCCAAACTGGCCAAGGAGTTTCTCATGTCGAATCCTTGCAATCGTGTTGGTATGCTCGCTGTCGTCGGTTTCGTTTGCCTCCTCGGAGGTTGCGCAAGCGGCGGTGGGAGCTGGGGTGGCAGCAATGCCATGACTTCGATCGGTGTCGAGAGCTCGCGAATGTTGACCGCCACCAACGGTCAGCAGTATCGGGCAAGCGACCTCGAACCGCTCGGCGGTCAGATGACCATGCCGAACGGCGAGGTGGCGTTGAGCTTCGCGAAGAAGCAGAGCACCTGGGACCGGATCGGTAACGGTCTTGGTCGCACGGTCATCTCCGGCGCTTCCGGCTACGGCGGTGCTGTGGCTGGCAAGGCGATCGGTGGTGGTGGTATCGGTGCTGCAACCGGCGCCGTGACCGCTTCGACCGCTGGTGGCGAAGTGTACAACAGCGTGACCGGTGCTGGTGACCCCAACAACGTCTGGATCACGTGTTCGCAACTTCAGCCCCAGCAGCAGACGGCCTCACTCGGCGTCGCCGCCAAGTAAGACCAACGACGCTCCTTCCGTAAAACGAAGTCGTCGTTCTCAATCGAGCCGCGAGAGCCTAACGGCATTCGCGGTCTCTTTGTTTAATATTTTGTATTTAACGGAGAGGGGAGGTTTAAAGGGAGAGGGAGCATCGAGTTACTTCAATGTGACCGATGCTCCCCTCCCACTATGTTTCACTCGTGGAAACTTTCCCCTTCTTTCTCTATTCCGGCGTGTTATTCCCCCTTTCGCTATCAGTCGTCTTACCACATGCTTACAGCGATGTCGGTTGATTTAGGTTCTAAAGCGCTGCTTTCGCGCGCTCGGTTCTGTTTTGTGCTCTCTTTTGGGGCGAGTCTGCTCGGCTGTTCTTCGATATTGACGAAAAGCGAGGAGCCAGATCTGCCGCCAATTACTAAGCCTCTCTCTGAGGAGCAACGAAACGCCGTGCTCGACGAAATGGGTCGTAATTTTGTCTACGGCGATGGTCTCGGTAACGCCGCAATTAATGTCGGTGCCGCAATCCTCTTTCCGCCCTACATTATAGCTCTGGTGGGCAACGGGGCGTTATCCATCGCTGGATATGAACCTTTGTCGATTTCTCAAGTGATGCCGGAGAAAGTACGTGAGCCGTATGTTACCGGTCGGGATGCGATTACTGGAGCACCCGGGCAGGCCGTCGCGGCTATGGCAGGAGAAGAGTTTCGCACGCAGAGTATGGCCAAAAGTGCTATCAAATCTGCTATGCTAACTCCGAATGAAGAAGTCATCGTTAGATAGTACGTCAACTCAGAAAAGCAGCAACGCTCATACAGTCGGAATCGTCGTTCGAAAAGATAGCGCTGAGGCGCTCGCGCTCGCGCACGAAATCGTGCGGTGGTGTTCCGCGCGAAGTTTAGAGCTGTTTGTTGGTGTTGAAGAGACTCGCTCTGTTCCAATTGAGGGGCTGCAGTCGGTCTCGCTTTCTGATCTATGCCAGCGCTGCAGCGTTATTTGCTCTCTCGGTGGTGACGGGACGTTGATCTCAGCCGCTCGGTTCAGTGGTAAGTCCGCTCCGATTTTTATCGGCGTACATTTTGGAACCTTAGGATTTTTGACAGAGATTACTCCGAAACAAATTTTTGCAGCGCTCGAGACAGTAGTGTCAGCAAACACCGAAAGAGCGGTTCCGCTTTCCACTAGATCGATATTTGCCGTCGCTATCGTCCGCGGCGGAAAACCTATTTTACAAACGCAATCTTTAAATGACGTTGTGATTCAGCGTGCAGCTAACGCCCGGCTAATCGACATAGATGTTCACGCCGGAGAGCAGCCGGTGATGCGGCTTAGATCTGATGGGCTAATCGTCTCGACCCCGACAGGATCAACTGCGTATTCAATGGCAGCCGGAGGCCCGATCGTAGAACCGTCATTGGCGGCGATGACTTTGACGCCGATTTGTCCGCATTCACTAACCAGTAGACCGCTCGTACTCGGGACGGATTCTGAGCTAAGTATCACTTTGCCAAGCACATCGGGGCAGGTTTTTGCGATTATCGACGGCGTGGAAACGGTAGAACTTGAGACTGGGGATACCATCTTTGTTTCTGAAGCTCCTGACAGAGCGCGATTTTTACGGGTATTGGAATCGAGTTACTTTGAAGGTTTGCGCAGAAAACTACATTGGAATGCGCCAAACGATGGCGCCGTGGAACGGTAGGACAAAAAATGCTCTCAACTCTTAGGCTTCACAATTTTATCGTTATCGAGGAGCAAACCGTCCAGTTTGATTCCGGGTTCACGGCATTAAGTGGTGAATCCGGTTCCGGTAAATCGGTGCTGGTGCGGGCGCTTGATTTCGTTTGTGGCGGAAAGCTTTCGCTCTCACCGATTCGAAGCGACAAGCTAGGCGATGCTGAGGTAGAGGCTCAGTTTACGGACGTTCCATCGCTGGGGCTATCATGGTTGTCGGAGCTAGAAAGCGAGCCCGCTACGGAATACGTTTTGCGACGCACTTATAGCGCCTCTGGAAGAACGCGTGGCTGGGTAAACGGACGATTGGTAACCCAAGCTCAGATGCAGGAACTAGCCGAGGAGCTAATTTCGATCACCTCTCAATCTCAATCCGTTAAGCTACGCCATCCCGCTGTGCAGCGTTCGTTTTTCGATGGATTCGCCGGAGCGCGTGACTTAGCGGAAGAGGTTCAAACTAGTTTTGCTGTGTTGTCCGCAGCGGAGACACGTCTTGCTAAGCTTAAATCAGAGGCTGAAGCATCCGCGATGCGAAAGGCGAGCCTCGAGTTTATCGTCACGGAGCTTGGTGACGCAAATATCACCGATGGGATTCGCTCCACATTAGAACTTCAGAGCAAACAGTTGGGACAATTCTCGAAGTTACAGGAGCAAGTTGCGAGCATCTCTCAACTCGGAATCGAATCAGCTCTATCAAAAGCTGTTGCAACCGCTCGGGAACTTAGCCCGGAGCTTTCTTCGAGGGCAGAATCGTTGCGAGCTGAATGGGAAGGGCTAGTTGACGATTTGATGCGAGCAGTTCGAGGGCTTAAATCTGATTCCAGCGCCCAAGAGCAAATAAGTGAACAGCTTGCTGAGATAGCGAGATTGGAGCGCAAGTACCGCACCAACGACGCCGGACTAGTGTCGATGCTCGAGAAAGCGCGCGCGGAGCTTGTGGGAATAGAGGCTGTGGCTCCGCTATCAGCGATGGAAGCAGAGATCGCTGCTATGCGATCACGGCTTATCACCATGGCTGAGAAATTGTCAGCGAAGCGAAAGAGCGCTGCTAAAAAACTGAGTGCCGCTTTGCAGACGCAGTTCAAGGAATTGGGACTCGATTCGCTCGCCCTGAACGTGCTTTTGACTCCGGTGTCGGAGCTGCACGCGTTCGGGCTTGAGAAAGTAGAGTTTCTGATGAGTTTGAAGGGGCAAGCTGAGGGGGCCGGCGTTGCGTTGGGCGCAGCCGCCTCCGGAGGTGAGCTCTCGCGAATATTTCTAGCTCTAATGGTTGCATCCGGTGGAGGCGCTAGCTCCGACACATTGGTTTTTGACGAGATCGACAGCGGTGTTTCCGGTCAGGCAGCCAGGGTAGTGGGGGATAAACTTCGGGAGTTAGGGACTAAGCATCAGGTTTTGTGCGTAACCCATTTGCCACAAGTCGCGTCGCTAGCGACCTCTAATTTACGGGTCACTAAGACCCCGGGAATACCCCCAGGATCGAGCGTAGAGCGCTTAAATCGAAAAGAAAAAGTGGAAGAAATCGCAAGGATGTTAGCGGGTTACGTAGTTACTGACCAAGCAAGGAAGTCCGCGGACGAGCTTATCTCATCTAAGTAAGAGGGCTTAAAAATCAGTAGGTTGTCTCGAATTTGTACCTGTGTTTTAGTTTAGAGCTCCCCAGGTTGCCGCACTAGGTTGTTTTGCATACGTTTAAGGGCCCGGCCTTAAGTAGGCACCCCCGCTAAGTGACTATTCTCAAAAGGAATTGTCGTAGAGCGGGTGTTCGTTCTACTGCAAAGTGCTCGGCTGACGGTTCGCTAGAAGCGAACTCTAGGCTCTCAAGAGTGGGGAATTAAAGGTCTAAGACGTGCATGAGTAAATCAGTAGAAAATTCCAGTTCGGATGAATCGTCGGACGCGCAGCCAGCGACGGCTAAGAAACACCTGTGTTTCTGGTTTTTGACGCCCGGGTCGGCTAAGGCAAAGCGGGTTTCTTGCTCCGCTTCAGCACTTGTGTGCGGGGTATTGGTATCCGCCGTTATCGTAGCGTTAGTGGGATTTGCGCTCGGTGATTACACAAAGATTCAGGTTAATAAGGCGCGTAATTACCTTCATGTAATGAGCCTTACCAGGGATCGGGCGAATTTACTTAAGGCTAATACAGAGCTTCAAAAGAAACTCGAAGCGATAGCGAATAGTACCGGACGTAAAGAAACGATGGAGCAGGGTCTTAAGGCTAGACTAAATGAACTTGCGGCTGTGGTCGGCGCGCTGAAGTCAATCGATTCAACGATTGAAATTCCAACATTATCGGAGCCGTTGTCTGTACCAGGAGGGAAGGCTCGGTTTTCACACGACGGAATCGGTGGTGCTGAAATCGAGTGCGAAGGAAATCCGGACGGGTGTGTAAGTCTTGGGCTCGGGGATTCAGAGTTAAAGTTAGAGCCGAGCAGCTACGGCAGCTTGGATGGATTGCTTCCATCTTTTGATGACATCGAGCGATCTGAGATGGGTCCGGAAATGGCTGAAGCGCTCGATCATTATATTGAGTTGCTCAAGAGGTTGCCGGTGAGCGCACCTGCATTTGGCAGAGTAAGTTCCGGGTTTGGGTTTAGGCGTTCACCGTTTTCCGGTGGAATTTCAGCTCACGAAGGGATCGATTTTTCGTTGCCGAAAGGCAGTCACGTCTTCGCCACCGGTGAGGGAATAGTCCGGGAAGTTCGCTGGAATTCAACCTACGGCTTGATGGTAGATATCGAACACAGCCCACGAATCACAACCCGATACGCGCATCTCGCTAAGGCGTTTGTGACTGAGGGAGAACGAGTGTGTCGCGGTGAAACGATCGCATTATCCGGTTCAACAGGACGAGCAACCGGACCACATTTACACTACGAAGTGTTGGTGGACGGTAAAGCCCGCAATCCTGATAAGCTTCTAAAAACCGGGGTCAAATTAGCATCACTATTTTAACCGCATTTTTCAGCCCCCGCTGCTTGGCTGACTTCAATTATTAATATACAGTCCCTGCGCGCATATAACCGAACCCAATAGTTTATCTATGTGGGCCGATAGCTCAGTCGGTAGAGCAGTATTAATTGTTTTGGGTGCCGTTGCCCCCAAAACTGGTTGCTCTACCTTGAGATGGTTAAGTTTTTTTGTTGGTTTTGTTTATCCGAATACCCAATAGTTCATCTATGTGGGCCGATAGCTCAGTCGGTAGAGCAACTGGCTTTTAACCAGTGGGTCGACGGTTCAAATCCGTCTCGGCTCATATTTTTTCATTCTCCTGGGACCGCGAGGCGCTGCCTCGCAGTCTAGCGTTAACTTTGCGGTACCTGTGTCCAGCCATTATCGCTCTGCACTGTGACAATACGTTCTTAGGATAAATTCGCTGCTGCAAAGGGATTGTTTAGACTGCGGAGCAACGCTCCGCGCTCCCAGAGGCCTCGCAGTCTAGCGTTAACTTTGCGGTACCTGTTTCCAGCCATTATCGCTCTGCACTTTATCGCTCTGCACTTTATCGCTCTGCACTGTGGCAATACGTTCTTAGGATAAATTCGCTGCTGCAAAGGAGTTGTTTAGACTGCGGAGCAACGCTCCGCGCTCCCAGGGGCCTCGCAGTCTAGCGTTAACTTTGCGGTACTTGTTTCCAGCCATTATCGCTATGCACTTTATCGCTCTGCATTTTATCGCTCTGCACTGTGACAATACGTTCTTAGGATAAATTCGCTGCTGCAAAGGGGTTGTTTAGACTGCGGAGCAACGCTCCGCGCTCCCAGGGGCCTCGCAGTCTAGCGTTAACTTTGCGGTACTTGTTTCTAGTCATTATCGCTCTGCATTTTATCGCTCTGCACTCTGGCAATAGGTTCTTAGGATAAATCGGCTGCTGCAAAGGGGTTGTTTAGGCGGCGAGGCAGCGCCTCGTATATGGACTCGCCCTGAGAAAGCAAGGGATTTAGTTGTTCGACTCTAAAAAGAAGGAAAGTGCACAGACGTATATCCGGTTTCAGGACGGAGTTGCGCGTTGTAGCGTTTCTCGCCTGCCATGATGGACTTCGTTAG
>JBGSNS010000056.1:0-6514 GCA_041739515.1 Bdellovibrionota bacterium | reverse complement strand
AGTAATCGCTTCTCCGCTACCGCCTTTAACGCATCGATCGGCTCCCGATAAAGGGGCAGTATCGGAAAGACGTGCCCAGACTCCTCGACTGCGCGGTAGGCATCGATGTACGCAACTGGTACTATCGGGGCTCCAAGCGCTTCAGCGAACGGCTTTAGAATCGACAGCCCATGTGTGTGAAATTTTATATCGTCATGAAACGGGTCAACGGCCCAGAAAATAGATTTCGAGCGTTTAGCCACGAAGCCGCCCTTCTTTGCTGATTTAGCCGGTTTCTTGATCTTCGATTTCTTTCTCGGTCTCAACATTTTAGCGCCTCAAATACTTGCTCATAACGGTGCCAGGAATCTCAAGATCACGCAATATAACCGTGGAACACAGAATAACTGCTTTATCTCAAGTCAAACGTAACGCGCGTAACTACTCGCACCCGCTTCTCGATAGCAGACTGGTCGTCGTATTCCTGCCCCGGAGCTGTGATGGTGAATAATCCTTGAGACGCTGAGCGTAATTTCCCGAGTTCGGTTTGCGAATCACGAGCAAAACCTTCTGCGGCTTCGCGAGCGTTAGAAGTAGCTTCGCGCAGCATCTCAGGCTTTACTGAATTAAGGTTGGTGTACATAAAACGAACTGTGCTGGATTCGACGATTACTCCCTTCGATAGCAATTCGCTCGTACTGGTGGAGGCTGAATCAATTCGATCGACTTCGGTAGAATTGACCGTTAGCGCACCAGACGCCGAGTAACGTGGTTGACTATTATCGCGTGAATAATTTGATACATTATCGGATGTTATCACGGTTTGTCGGCGAATTTTATCACGGCCAAAACCTTTACTAACTAGAAACGTCTCGATGTCGTCTTGAGATTTCGAAGCCAGGACATGGAGCTTCTCTAGATCTGGAGCAGTCACTCTAAATCGAATATCCCAATACCCTTCATTTGCTTTAACAGACCGTTCAGCGAGCCCGCGCATATCGACGGTTCGATCGCGTTTGAATTCGATGATCGCATCTGAGACGAAATGTCCAGCTGTACCGATGCCGAGTGCTAAAACTATGGCTGAAAAATGATTCATAATTAAATCCGAAAAATGAGGCGTGGCACACGAGTACTATTCACAGCGCAAGAGCACAATCAGCGCTCGGTTTCCAGAACCGACTTTGGGCCGGGCGAGCAAGGAACGATCAGTAAACTAGCTTTTTGAGCTTTAAATCCACCACAAATGGGCCAAACGGAATGATCGCTCCGAGAATTCCAGCGATCATAAGCGTGAACGGGATTGGGATTCGATCGCGTCCGACAATAAAAAGGATCACTAGTCCAATAAAGAGTAGGCCATGCACTGAGCCACAGATAGTAACTGCGAGCGGTAGATTAGCCAGATACTTAAGTGGCATCGCTACAAAGAAAAGAACGAGCGTGGATATTCCTTCAACCACACCGAAGGTACGTAATAGTTTTAGAAATCTTGCGTCGCGTACCATCTATCGTCCTGCGGCTTTAGTTTCTCGAATTCGAACACCGATTAGTCCGAATAAGATTAAAAATTCAGCGCATAAAATCGTAGATACCATCAACCACGCATACATCTGCGGGGAAAGCGCCACGGTGGCTGAATAAGCTGTTCGTATTCGTTGCACCAAGGCCCAGGTATTACCGATTAACCACTGACCAGCGTTCAACGCTAAATCGCGATTCGAATAATAGTCAAACCCCGCGTTTAAGATCCAATCACTATCACCGAACACAACGACTTGGGGAGCCCCCTGCCGATTAGTAATCGCTGCTGCTACGGCCACCGGCTCGGGGTCACTCGACGATGCTGACTGCAGCGCCTCCGAATAAGTCTTTCTGCCGTTTAAGATCCCCAAAACGTCATCGTCTGCAACTGAGCCGGCGCTCGCGAAAAGTAATCCTTCAACTTCGTGAACGGATGCTCCTCCCGGCGCGCCCGAGTCTGCTGCCAACAGTGGGGCCACGATGTTCATCACGACCGCTTGAGCAGAGCCCAATCGATTCGTGATCGGGTGCTCGGCTAAGTCACGAATGAGTGGCTGCAATCCGGCGCGTCCTTGCGAGAAACGGACTTGCTCAGAATCTATAACGACTGCGTCTTTAACTTGAACATCGAAACGAGCGAGAAACTCTTGATACGGAGCGGCAAATAGCGGGTCTATCGCGATTAACAGCTTACCACCGCGCTCGACGTACGATGCGAGATTGGAAGAAAGCTCCAAAGACAACGGCTCTCGCGGCCCGATCAGCGCTACCAGATTAGCATCCTGTGGAATATCGTTTGCGTCGTACGGAATCACTGCTGGTGAAAGCCCCTCAAACTCCATTGCGTATCCAAATTTGCTTAATCCGGTAGGCCCTGTGTCGAACAAGCGCGCGCCACCTCCAGCTTCAAGAACGTATACTCGCTGCTTCGTGGTACTTGTGAGCGTCTGAAGCGCTGAACTTATAGCTGCTTCATGAAACTCCTTAAGGTTTAGCCTGCGTGCTTGTGGCTCTGAAGTCTGAGTCTCACTGGGAAGAGTGGTTAAGAATTGAACTACGTCTCCAGCCTCAATCCCAAAGGATGAAGATATACTCGGATAATCTGCGGGATCGATAATTTTAAGAGTATAAACCTCGGGTGCGATCGAAACGATATCACGTAGATATCGCATCGCGCGCGCGTCTATTCGATCGTTGCCGCGAAGGACGTAACGAATCTCAACGGGTGCCTTTGAGTTTTTTACTACCGCCCTAGTGTGCTCACTCACCGTATATCGACGCACATCGCTAAGATCTATGAACAAAGCACTTCGCTCGGCGATGCAGAATAGTATCACCACCGCTGATAGACGAAACAAAAACGGGGCCAGGACTCTAAAAGAGGTAGATCCCAATCGAATTAGAGCGATCGCAATGGCGACTCCGCCCAATATAGAATGGCCAAGAGCGAGTGGATGCGCTGGGTCTGAAAGCGCGAACCCAACAAGCTGGCCAATCACAAAAAGTAGAGCCCCAACTCCTGCGGCTGAAACTGGGGTGAGCCAGCGACGCCCACTATCAACGACGTTTGTGTTGCGCGACAGTTGAAGCGAGAAGTGAGTTATAAATATTCCTATCGCTGCCAATCCGAAGAAGTAAACAACGCCCTGAAGCGAGAAATATCCGTCGAAAAATGCCGCAGCTTCGCTATACGACGACAAAAGCTCAAGAATAACCCGAGCATCAGCGCCGAGTACCGCAGCCGGGATATGAAGCATCAGCAAAAGCCCCAATACGAACAACCCTGTTATTCCTGCACTGAGTTGGCGTTCGGTTCGCGCTCCGCATGCAAGCGCTATCGCGGAGAAAGCAATGCCGGCGAATGATACAGCGAGACAACCGGATGTGATGAGCCCTACATCCGGAGTACCGAAAAAAACGAGCGATAGAGGAAAAACGGAAGCGATCGCTGAAAAGCAGATCGACAACGCTGCTAGAGCAAAGAATTTCCCAAAAACGAGTCCCCACACCGAACCAGGCGATGTGCTGAGTAGTTCAAAAGTTCCTTGTTGGCGCTCCTCAGCCAAGCTGCGCATCGCCAGCAGCGGCATCAATACCACGAAGCTAAATAGCACTAACTGAAAGTACGGTTCGATAACGAATTGCTGCAGAGTAGGCGCATTGATATCAACATTTAGCTGCATGCCCGAGGCGCGTGAGGCGATAAAATTAAATCGCCCAAGCGCGTTAAAAAAATAAAATCCCCACAGGGCAACCACTAAGCCGAGCAACACATACCCGCGTTTGGTGACGAAAAAAGAGGTAAAATCCCTACGAGCAATAGCGAGCGTGCTTGACATGCGCGGATACTACGACGTCGGCCGGTATGCCCAACAGGGGGAAAACACGGGGATTTTCGCTGAGAAGGCATACTTCAGGAAAGCTGGGAATACCCATATTCCGTGAATTCCTTATTAAAATATTAGGTCGATTCAGCGATTCGACGCATCGAAATAGATAGAAGGAGAGCGTTTAGCAATGAGCTCACGGGATGCAAATCCACCAACCTTGTCTCAGTCGATTGAGATAACCGAGCTATTTGACGTGCAAGACGCTGATGTTGGCGGCTACATTCAAGAGCTAATCAACAGCTGCTCCCAGTTTCCCCGAAAAAAACGGTTTGATTTTAGCGCCCCCGAAGATGCGTATGCGGCGCTCGCAATCGTTGAGCGCGCCGTTGGGCATATCGCTTCACGGATGAAGACGATTCGAGCGCTTAGAGCTTTGCTGAGAGCGCGCCATAACGGGCAAGAATTCGAGATGCAATAATTGTTCTGAGCGATCTGGCGTTGCAGAAAGGTAACACAAGGTACCACGTCAGACTGCGAAGGGGCCCTTCGCGGTCCCAGGGGAATGCCCTTACTCAAGAATCACCGGCTCTCGCTGCAACTCCCCTATCACTGCTGCCCTACCACGGGAGTCGATCGCCATGGTGGTTTCAAGTCGCACGCCAAATCGCGTAGGGATATAAAGCCCTGGTTCGATTGAAAATGAAGAGAGCGGCAATAATTCCCGGGTATCGTTGGTCTCAAATGAGTCAAGATTTGCACCTTGCCCGTGAATATTTCGACCGATCGAATGTCCTGTACGATGAACGATGAATTTACCGTATCCGGCTTTTTCAAGGATAGATCGAGCGCGCGCATCGACATCCCTTCCCCTAATTGGTCTCTCCCTAAGGGAATGATTCATTACCAATTCAATTGCGGAGTCCCTCGCGGCCATTACAGCGTTAAACACTGAGAGATACTCCCGCGGCGGTTTACCTCGATATCCACACCACGTTGAGTCAAAAAAAATACCGTCCGGATGGTCGAGCTTCGCCCACAGATCGATTAACACCGTACAATTTTTCGTGAGCTTGCGCTCTCTAGCCCCTACTGTATCGAAGTGTGGATTAGCCGCATCAGTATCAAACGCCACTACTGGTGCCCCTTCCGTTACCAATCCGTGACGGTTAAACGTCGCAATGATCGAGTTAAAGGCTCGCTGGTTCGTACCCCCGCTCTCAAGGATAGCAAATGCATCGGCTCGGGCACGATCTACAACCTTAGACGCTTTGGCCTGTAAGGTGAATGAACGCGTGGGATACGTGCCGAGAAGTTGATTCAATATCGGCGCCGAAGGCACAACCGTTGTGTTATGGCGAACCAGATCTACCGTCCCAGCATCTACTATCGAGAGCACCGGAATATCGCTTGAGTAGTTCATCATTACGCGCCCGAACCGTTGCAGAGCAGTCTTGAGTCGGGTCTGCAGCTCCGCTTTGGACGAATAGTATATACTCTCACCGGGGAGCATGGCGAGCACATCGGGTTCAACTCTATGAACGATTTTTAGCGGAGGTCGATTAGGTGCAATTAGATAATACCACCGTCGCGACGGATTTAGCGGATCAATCCCTAGGACGCTGTAGGCGCTAACATCTCGATTCCTCAGATCGGTGAGTAGGTACGAAAGTCGAACCTCGTTGACCAGCGCTTGCAGCCGATTTATTGCAAATCGGTTCCTAGCAAAATGGTTCATAGCTGACTCAACCGGTCTTTCTAAAGTTATCGACCGAATAGTATCCACCACCGCTAAAGAGCAGCGAAATCGAAGCACCTAAAAGAATGACATCTTTGTTGAAAAGATGGGGATGCAGAGGGAAAAATTTAAAAGCGATGATGTATGAAATTAACAAGAGCGAACCCAATATCCCTGCCAGTGTTGTAAAAAAGCCCAGGATTATCAAACCTCCGGCAAGAACTTCGAGATAAGGAAGCAGCGTTCCATACAGGGTTAGCAACGGTTCTTTTAGAATTCCGAACTGACGAACCTCTTCGATGAAGGCTCCTGGAAGCTGTTCAAGTTTTAGCATCCCAGCGATCACGAAATACGATCCCAGGGTGACTCTAATAAATAGGGGGCCGTACATTCCATTGCCGATCGGCTCGTTCATCTTCATGTCCGCAGGGTAGAAATCAACCGAGGTGCTGGCAAGAGGGGATTTAGAGGGTGCTGGGCCTGTCCCCGTCTTTCAAGTGCCTATTATGGTGGACAGTCCACGTAGCCGATGCAGCGCCTGGGCCAGCTCCACGGTCTGAAACGGTTTGGCCACGCACACATCAACGCCGGACTTAATATACTCAGCGGTATCAAATTCGAAGGCTCTGGGGGTTAGCATAACCAACGGAATTTTTCGCTTATTCGCAAACGCTACCCACGAGGCTATATCGCTGTGGGAAGACCCGCTCTCGGAAACGACCGTTGAATCTATAATTACCGCCGTGATTCCATTGCCGTCAGCGGCGCATGATTTTTCGAGATTTTTCCACTGCTCCGAGGTTACCTGATCAACCGAGGCATTCAATGCCCCCAACGCCCTGGAAAGGATATTCATCTGGTCCGTGTCCCGCGATGCTAAGAGAAAGGTTTGTCCAGCTAAGTTTAACTGAGGCGATCCAGTGACCTCTGCAACATCGGCAGTAGC
>JBGSNS010000046.1:0-5577 GCA_041739515.1 Bdellovibrionota bacterium | reverse complement strand
AGGAAGAGTTGAAACACGAGCATGGCTAGGGAGACTTCCGAAATATCGAGGGTTAAAAGGATAAAGGCATGAAAAGTCGTCATCGCCCACCACAGCCAGTATCGGCAATGCCTCCCCGCCAGAGACAAAAAGAAAAGAGCTTCCGTAGCAACCGCACCCCAAGAAAGAAGCCTCAACGCAAACTCAGGTAACCTTATCAAGATAAGAGCGAGCCCAGTTGGACGGATCAGCGGTGACTCTAAAATGATTGATAGCGCGATTCCATCACGCCAAAGCAGACTACTCAGTTTGTCGATACCGCTAAGACTGTAAGTGACCGACGCTACAAGCCAACCTATGGCTAGAACACCGGCGGGAAAACACCAGTTAGAACTCTTTCGATGGATTCCACACCCCTCACCTGATGGGACAAATACCAGCGCAAGGCACATTAACCCTAGGTAACCATCGCTTGGTGGAGATAGGTAGACCGCTAGATTGGTCACGCAAGTCACAACATACCAAGCCCAAAGCGCGGCAACTCTGCGCGCCAATCCGATGGTCATCATCGTCCCTGCGACTCCAAGAGACCATGCTACTACCGACAGTTGCTTTGCGGTTACCGCCTGCTCCAAAAAATTCGGAAACAATCCTATGGAGAGGCGCACAACACCGTCTTCTCCAGTGAACAATCGCGGCAAAGACCAGGCGAGTCCCACAGCATGCCAAACCACCAACAAGCCGAGGGCGACTCGAAACGCGACAAACCAACTCCGTTCACTAAGCCTCATCGAGTGGAATCTCCCGGGGAACATAGAATTCTGAAATTCCATTTCCGAGAAGAGCTCGACCGTGGATTGGACGAGATATCTAACCTCATCGACGCCACTCGTTCATCGGACTCCAACGCCTCCGCGATGAAACCAATAGTTTGTTGATTACCATCGCAGAAGAAAGCTCTCGCTAACGGCTCCCACAGTTCACGGGGGGAAACCGGGGCGAAGGCAAACGGAATTATAGCTGCAACGTGATAGTGATGCTGGCCTTCAAGCTTAGAAAAAAGCTCTGCATTTACAGGCACCGCAATCCTTCTCGCTTTAGTGGTAAGTAACTCCAGTGAGGGGATATTGGCCCAGTAGTCGATGCCTTTAAAGCTATTGAACACAAACGGATTGGGTGAAGACCCGGAGGCGATGCCTAACGCCTGAAGGGTGTCACTTTTTACCACGTACCCAACCGAGTACGATAATGCGATCGCTCCCCATCCACAAAGTAAAGCGGTCCGACCGCGGTTAATCACAAATCTGGAAAATTCGGCCGGATGCCCTGTGGTGTGGCGAATAAAGAAGACACCAATCGATGTCGGAACTAGCAACGCAAGCAAAAACCCGTATTGACTGTAAAATGTCGGATTCTGCGAGATTATTTTGAGCGTTACCGGAAGAACTACCGATTCCCTGTAATTGGTTTCTGCAAACACCCGCCCACCCGGGCCAACGACTTCACTGATTCCCGAATTCACAACACGTACAAGCGGTCTTCGATTTTCAATCGCTCGCCAGCGTGCAAACACGCGGTGTTGCATACTGGTAATCACGCCTGGAAACCAGCTGTGGTTACTAAACTCAACCAGCACATCCGGTTCGCTACGAGCGACTCGCTGTCCTACAAATAGAGAAGATATGCTTTCAAAACATATTAGCGGCAGTACCTTAAGATTTCGTATCCTATCTTTAATCGAAACTTCGAACGTTTCGTTGGAGCGTTCTCGTTTAGTTTGTAGTCCCCAGAACCAGGACAGCGACGGGAATAGATCTCCCTCGGCTATGGGAAACGGAAGCTGTTTCTCATAAACGGCAATATCTGCGGCTTCAGGAAGAATTAACACCACTGCGTTCGAGCCGGAAGCATCCGGAGACTTTTCCAGCTGCTGAATCGCCACAGCGCCGGTCATTATTGGAACCGTGCGCCGCAAATTTCTATCCAATAAGAATGCATCACGTTCCGAGTGCGGCAAATCAAGAAAGCTCTCCCAGATAGTGCTCTCAGGCATGAATAGTAAATCGATTTCTCGGTCACCAATCATCCGTGCCAGCGCACCGTAACGCTGCGAGTAGCTCTTCATCAACTGAGGGTCAAACGTTCGTGAGGGTGGAGTATCGCCCGCAACTATTCCGATTCGTATCGATTCCCCGGAAGATACAAGTTGATCGATGCTGGCTAAACGAAATTCCCCGTATTGAAGATTCCCCAAGACCAGTACAACACTAATCGCAGCGACTAAAATCTTGCGCGAGATGGATCGTTCTCTATTAAAGAGTTCGAGGATGAGGGCTGCGACTAACATCATTAAGAAACTGACGAGGATCGGTCCGCCAACATCAGCGATCTGAATGAATGTCAGCCAACTAGACTGGGTATATCCAAGCATCCAATCGATCGGACGGATGAATAGACATTCAGACAGGCTCCAGGCTAGGGCCGGACCAATCACTCGAACGAATAACCGTAAGCTGTCTAGCGAGCGAGACAAATACGCCGCCAATACCATCTGTAAACTTCCGTATCCGGAAAACAGTACAAACGCGGCGAGGCAATATGACGGACCCCAACCGGTAAACCTGAGAATCGCTTCGTAAAACCAGGCAAATCCGACGAAAAAACCTGCGGATGCTCCTAGCCCGAATCGCCAATAGGAAAAACTCGATGTCCGGATAGCGAGAACAAATCCGATTGCTCCGATCCAACCAAGCAACGCACCGACGGGGGTATCGAGATTTAAGAATGCAAAGCCCCAGGCGAGCGAGAAGAATACAGCAAGAAGCGTTGCGCCATACCGTGCAGGAACGAATGCAATGCGAGAGGGCGAATCGTTATCTGCCCGGAGTGGATGATGCGGATTCGAGTCGATTCAAAGCCTCCAAAAATTCCCCTCTGAACGCGCGTACACGCCTGACTAAAGAGCTAATCTCCATCTGCGCTTGCTCGTTTGAGAGACCTTGCGACCAAAGTTCTCTCACTTGTTCTACCTGAAGCTGCACCTCAAATGGAACATCCGGATTTGAACAAAGAACTCGAAACGCCATTCCAGCACTAGCGTAGTGGTTGATCGCTACGTCCGCCACGAGACATGCGTGATTATATCGAACTGGGGTGTCAATCCCTGAAAGATAATCGATGATCGCTCCGTCATCGATACCAGCTACCGATGCGCGCAACTCTGGCAATTCAATGTGCTGCGAAGCAGCTAGGCGAAATACCTCCGCACACGCCTCTTCCCGCATGTTTACGGAGTCTGTACGAAACTGGGTGCCTAAAATACCTAGCGAACTGCTCTGCTCTCCAATCGGTGCGGAAAGGTGTCCAAACTCGTGAAGGATAGAAGATAGCCGGGATGGGTAATTCGGTCCGGAGTAATGAACGACACCTCTCAGCTCATCTGCCCGACCACCAATCGTGGTGGGCAAAGTCGGATCGAGCTTGATCATCACTGAGTCAGGAAGAGCCTTGCCTGTCGTAAGTTCGAACAGCTTGCGGGCATAAGTTTCAACATTACCAAGGCGCTCCTCGAAAAAATCATCGGTGTATGGACCTGAATTCGCAGTTGATGCTCCACTAAACTTGGATGATGACGACAGAAATGCATTAAGTCTGGTTAATAGCTCTGGATCAGCGCCATCAGATTTCAGCAAATGAGATAGATCCTCGCCTTCAGACAACAACGGAAGCGCTACGCTCTGCAACCGCGCTAATCTCGCTCGCACTTCGATAAGTTGAGCGGTGAAGGATCTAGTGGCTACATCCGCCGAGGACGCTTTGCCTGAAGGAACGAACAGCGGATCTGATAATGACCCCCAAACATCGGAATTACTCTCTCTTGCGGAATCAACGGTGGCTTTTCCGCCGATCCCGGTTGCAGCAGCCAAGCCAACCAATCCCGCGGTGATCCACGGCCAAGTGCGCCCTCTCGAATTATGCTGTGCATTATCGGCAGGCTCCGTAACATCAGTGGCGGTTTGGCTAACAGGGCGCTCCTTCGGCGAAAGCCGAACTTCAGGGTGCGTAGTGCGCGTAATTGACGTCACAAGCAAACTCTAAATAGACGCCTCAAACGTATGGTCCCAAAAGCCTCAGGACCGACGAACATAGGCCGTTACCGTCCTCAATCATTATGACAGCTTTATATTCAAAAGAAACAGAGAAGTACTGGGGAAAACTTGAACGATTTCTTCCGGCTAGCCCGACGCCATCCCCAGCGCTACCATCAGCTCTAGTATGACGACCGCTCAGATTCCTTCTTCTCCCACCGCTATGCAACTTTCAGAGGCTCTCACTCGGGTGCGTTCGGCGCTCACGATCACTCCGCTCACCCATAGCCACGGTCTGAGCGAGCTTTGTAAGCATGAAATTTGGATTAAATGGGACAACAGTTTTCGTACCGGGTCGTTTAAAGAGCGCGGCGCCGTCAATGTGCTCGAGAACCTATCCGCTGCAGAACGTAAAACCGGAGTGTGCGCCGCGAGTGCTGGCAACCATGCCTTAGCACTTAGCTACCATGCTCAACGGCTTGGCATTCCGTGCACAATCGTAATGCCGGTATCAGCTCCGCTTGTAAAAGTTGCGTCGACTCGGAACACCGGAGCACGTGTAATTCTTCACGGACGCAATTTCGACGAGGCTTACGAACACGCTGAGCAGCTCTGCCGTGACGAAGGATTTCAATTCGTTTCACCATTCGATGACGAAAGAATTATCGCAGGGCAATCAACCTGCGGGCAGGAAATAGCGGATCAGCTTCCGGATGCTGATTACGTCGTAGTGCCGGTCGGTGGCGGCGGTTTAATTTCAGGCATCGGACTCGCGTTTAAACATAGAGGAATCGCGGCGAAGATCATCGGCGTACAATCTGAGTGGGTGCTACACGGTCGCGCCGGAGGGCACGCGACAGCGTTGATCGCTCCGGTAACGATCGCTGACGGAATTGCGGTTAAGCGAATTGGTCGCGTGACGGGCCCGTTGGTTGCAGCGCTTGCTGACGAACTCGTCACCGTAACGGAGGAACAAGTAGCAGGATCGATTACGAGCTTTCTTGACCATGAACGAACCGTTATTGAGGGCGCTGGGGCAGCGGCTCTAGCCGCGGTTATCGGCGGATGCATTCCGAAAACAGGAAAGAAAGTAGTGGTGCTTGCATGTGGAAGTAACATCGATATGAACGTGCTTTCCCGATTGATTGATAGGGATATGGGGCTGCACCAACGGCTACTGCGGGTCGCCATTTCGGTCCCGGATCGACCCGGATCGCTTGCTGCGATTACGAAACTGCTCGCCGAGAAAAATGCTAACGTATTGGAAGTATTGCATAATAGGGCTTTTGCGCAGACTCCCGGCAACGTAAAGATCGAGTTTCTTTTGGAAGTGCGGGAACACAAACATTCAGAAGAGATTTTAAATGCTTTAAAGACCGTCGGACTTCCGTTCACGGTCTAAAAGAGCTGGTACACGTAAAATCAGCATGTGCCCATAACTGCATTATGATCAGGGATTTCAGCTGAAAATTGTGGTTTCAGCTCTTTTTTAATTCCGGTGGATTGATAG
>JBGSNS010000323.1:0-2982 GCA_041739515.1 Bdellovibrionota bacterium | reverse complement strand
TACTTCGGCGACAACGCGGATACGGCAGATCAACTCGACCAGCGCCTGTCGGACCCGTCTTCGGGCATCGACAAGCCGGCCGCGATCATTGCCGAGACCGTGCAGGGCGAGGGCGGATTGAACGTCGCCTCTGACGCCTGGCTCCGGCAGATCGAACGCATTGCGCGCAAGCACGGCGCGCTCCTGATCATCGACGACATTCAGGCCGGCATCGGCCGAACCGGCGGCTTCTTCAGCTTCGAGCGCGCTGGTATCCGCCCGGATATCGTGACGCTCGCGAAGTCGCTGTCCGGCTTCGGGCTGCCGCTGGCGCTGACCCTGATCCGTCCGGCGTTCGACCAATGGAAGCCCGGGGAACATAACGGCACCTTCCGCGGCAACAACCACGCCTTCGTCACCGCAGCGCGGGCGCTTGAGCTGTTCTGGTCCGACGACCGGTTCGAACGCGAGACGGCGCACAAGGCGGCACGCTTGCGCAGAACGCTGGACCGGATTGCACAGTCCAGCCCGCTGGCATTGCAGGTCAAAGGCCGGGGCATGATGTCCGGCATCGAGATGCAAAGCGGTGTCATCGCCGCGGATGTCTGCGGCGAGTGTTTCAGCAACGGCCTGATCATCGAAACCAGCGGCAGCCATGATGAAGTCGTCAAGGTGCTTGCGCCGTTGAACATTCCGGACGCCGAGCTTGATGCCGGCCTTGCCATACTGGCGGACGCTGTTGGCGCGGTGACGGCGCGCCGCAAGACGTCCGCAGCCTGAAGGAGACCTGAAAATGATTGTACGCGACCTCGCCAAGGAAAGCCTGACGCCACGCCGCGTCGACAGCGACGGGTGGACGTCTGTCCGCCTGCTGCTGAAGGACGATGGAATGGGCTTTTCGTTTCACATCACGACGATTCACGCGGGCGCAGAACTGCGCATGCACTACAAGAATCATCTGGAGAGCGTCTTCTGCATGGAAGGCACCGGGTCGATCGAAGACCTTGCGACGGGCGAGCGCCATACCATCCGCCCGGGCGTGATGTATGCGCTCAATGCGAACGACCGGCATGTGCTGCGCGCCGATGCGGCCGGCCCGATGGTAATGGCCTGCGTGTTCAACCCACCGGTCACCGGCAAGGAAGTGCACGGGCCGGACGGTGCGTATCCGGCCGAGGCGGCCGTTCCGGAATCGACATGAGGAGCGCTGAGATGAAAAGCGAACTCATTCAGGATGTTTACCCGTCGCGCCGCCACCCCAAGCCGGACTGGCTGGAGCGGCGAGACCCTGTGCTTCACGGTTCGGGCGGTAAAGCGCCGCCGATCGATCAGGCCTGCGTTGACCAGTTTGTGCGCGATGGCTTTTTCGTGCTCGAGGACGTGTTCTCCGAGGCTGAAATCAAAGGCCTTGTCGAGGAAGCCAGGTCGCTCCGGGGGAGCGATGGACTGATCCCCGAGACGATCATTTCCGAGCGTGGCGAAACAGGCGCCGAAGCTGTCCGGTCTGTCTTTGCGCCGCATCAGCAGTCGAACTTGTTTTCGCGGCTGGCAGCAGACTCCCGGCTGGCCGGGGTCGCGCGGTTCATTCTCGATGATGAGGTGTACATTCACCAGTCGCGCATCAACTACAAACCCGCCTTTCGCGGCAAGGACTTCTACTGGCATTCGGACTTCGAGACCTGGCACACGGAAGACGGGATGCCGCGCATGCGCGCCCTGTCCATGTCGGTCATGCTGACGGACAACCATCCCCAATCCGGGCCGACGATGTTCATGCCTGGCAGCCACAAGGCCTTCGTGACCTGCGTGGGTGAGACACCGGAAGACCATTACCGGCAATCCCTCAAGAAACAGGACTACGGTATTCCGGATACGGACAGCCTCTCCCGGCTGGCGGCGAAAGGGGGCGTGGTTGCGCCTGCGCCCAAGGCCGGATCGGTGGTGATCTTCGACTGCAATACGATGCACGGATCCAACAGCAACATTACGCCGTTCGAGCGCATCAATGCGTTTTTCGTATTCAACGCCTGGAGCAACCGGCTAGTCGAGCCATTCGGCAGAACGCGCCCGCGACCTGAATTCGTGGCGCACCGCCAGGTGAAATCTCCGATCAAGCCAGCCAAAGCCTTGCCGCCCTTTCCGCTCGGGGGGCGTTGAAATGAAACGTACAGTCGAGAAAATTGGCGGAACATCGATTGCCGACACCGATGCCATTGTCGCCAATGTGCTGATCGGAAACCGTCAGGGCCGGGAACTTTACAACCGTGTGTTTGTCGTTTCGGCCTATTCCGGAATGACCGACCTGCTGCTTGAGCACAAGAAATCCGGACGACCCGGCGTGTTCAGCCTGTTTGCTGGCGCGGGCAACAAATGGGCCTGGACAGAAGCGCTGTCGTCCGTGGCGGTCGCGATGCAGGCGCGCAATGCCGAGATCTTTGATACGCAGGCCGGTCGGGAAACAGCCGACAATTTCATCCTGGAGCGGATCGAAGAAAGCCGGAACTGCCTGATCGACCTCCACCGGCTGTGCGCCTACGGCCAATTCCGTCTGGATGAGAACCTTGCGACCGTGAAGGAAGTCCTTTCATCGATCGGCGAAGCGCATTCCGCCTTCAATACGGCGCTCCTACTCCGCCAGAAAGGCGTTGAGGCGACCTGCGTCGACCTCACCGGCTGGAGAGATGGGCGAGCGTTGAGGTTGGAAGAGCGTATGAGCGAAGCCTTCGACGGGATCGATATCTCGCAGGAGCTTCCGATCGTCACGGGCTATGCCAGTTGCCCTGAAGGTCTCGTGCGCCAGTATGGCAGGGGGTATACGGAAGTCACCTTCGCCCGCCTTGCGGCGCTGCTCGGCGCTGACGAGGCGATCATCCACAAGGAATTCCACCTGTCGAGCGCGGATCCGAAGCTGGTCGGGCGAGAGAAGGTCCGGAAGATCGGCTCGACCAATTACGATGTGGCGGATCAGCTTTCGAACATGGGCATGGAGGCTGTGCATCCGAA
>JBGSNS010000011.1:0-13341 GCA_041739515.1 Bdellovibrionota bacterium | reverse complement strand
CATCTAGCTGGCTTAGTAAGGCTTTATCGTGCGCTTGGTGGTGACTGGAAGATAGAGCAGGACGAAGAATCCCAAGGAAAGTAGCATTCCAGTGCATTCCCTGGAGCCAGTGCATTCCCTGGGGAATGTGAGCGTGTTCGTAGTAGATACAAACAAGAAAGGCATTGCGAGACGGATTATAACCATAATTATAACCGTACTGGTACAACACCTCCCTTTGATCCGGCAAAAGAGCTTTGGATCCTCGGGGCGCTTGCGCGCTCTCATCCCCGGGCAAACAAAGGAAGCTCTTTCGCAGCACTCTATTTGTACCTAGGCCACATCTCATCACGCGTGCTGCTTAAGCACAGGGCGCGGTACGATGCAGGACCATACAGCGGAGGGGGTTCGCCCTCTGCATAGAGTGGAGACGGAGGCGTGGTCAGCACCTCACCGGTTACCAGTTGAGCTTGCATCCCAACCAAGCACGCCGACCTGCCCAGGCCGGAGCCCCACTTTCGCTGGGCAGAACGGACGTGCTCTTAGGTAACCTCCCCGAGCCGTCGCATTGCTCGGGGCGTCTCAAAAACCGACGATATCCAAACAGTAAAACTTTCTAGATATCTAAACATTTCACCGTCTCGCAAAAGCCGTTGAATCGTTGAGCCTAACAAAGTGCAAAGACTTGTCAACGCAACTATGCTGTTTCAACATTAGCCAAACGATTTCGGTGTCAGAGTCAGCGTACCCCTATCAGATACAAGCCGATCGCTGCGGTAGTGAGGGCATGGTCGGCGCGACACTCTTTGATATCCGTTAGAAATTGATCCAAAGGCTTTACAACTATCTGAATATCCTCACCGGAGTCGAGTTGCTGTAGCGCTTGTGGTGAATCATCAGTGTGACCAACGAATACATGTAGTTTCATCGATTGCATCGCTGGATTTGGATATATGGCTCCTAATGGGATGATCTTAGAAAGGCTAAAACCTGTTTCCTCCTTTACCTCTCGGGACGCTGCATCGATCGGCGACTCATCTTTCTCTACTGCACCGCCCGGAAGCTCGAGTGTTAATTTATCTGCGCCGTGACGGTACTGCTCGACGAGCACGATCTGATTGTCTCTTGTAAGCACGATGATGTTGGTCCAATCGAGGCCCTCCATTAGGAAAAAATCGAACGGTTTGCCGGTCCTTGGGTTCTCGCGGCGCGACCGTTTGGCGGAAAAGATTCGAAACTTCTCATAGTAGTGATCTTCGATGATTTCCCATTTCTTTTTCAGCATGATTCTCAGTTATAGGGCCTCGTCGATGTGATTTCGAGTGTCGTCATGGCAATCCGCTGAATTCTATTCAAACGATTGTATATGTTTCGGATTTAGCGTATAAATTCGAAGTATGATACAGCGTAGTCTTAATCTATTGAAATCTCATAGTTTTTTTCTGTTCGGGGCTCGTGGGACTGGGAAAACTAATCTAATTCAACGTGAGTTTAGTGGCGCCAAGACCCTATTTATCGATCTTCTTAATCCCGACCTTTTTGACCGTTTCAATTCTAATCCCAACGAGCTGGTCGCTGAGATCGAGTCTCGTTCTGATCTGGAGTGGGTAATATTGGATGAAGTTCAGAAGCTTCCTAAGTTGCTTGATATAGCGCACCAACAGATTGAGGCACGAGGTATTAAGTTTGGACTGACAGGATCGAGTGCTAGGAAATTAAAACAGGGGAAGGCCAACCTGCTAGGCGGGCGTGCTTATTCGTACGATTTATTTCCACTGACCAGCATCGAGTTGGGCGAGGCATTTGATTTAGAGCAGGCCTTAACTTGGGGAACATTGCCAGCAGTAATTCTCGATCAGGAACTTGAAGCTCGTAAATTAGCGCTGCAAACTTATGCCCGGACTTATCTTCGAGAAGAGATTCAGATCGAACAACTAGTTCGAAACATAGACCCATTTCGGCGACTTTTAGAGATCGTTGGGGGATCGAATGGTCAAATATTAAATTATTCTAAATTTGCCAGAGACACAGGCACATCAGATCGAACAGTACAAAATTATTTTCAAATTCTGGCGGACACTCTAATTGGGTTCTTCTTGGAGCCATATCATACCTCACTTCGTAAACAGCAAAGACAAGCTCCCAAATTTTACTTGTTTGATAGGGGCGTACAACGCGCATTGGCTAGATCGTTAAATGTTCCGTTACAGGCTGGCACCTATGAATATGGCCGTGCCTTTGAACACTTTGTAATTCTGGAACTGCATCGACTCGCAAGTTATGCACGTAATGATTTCTCCTTCTCTTACTTGAGAACCAAGGATGACGCCGAGATTGATTTAATAGTCGAGCGATCTGGAATGCCGACAGCTTTGGTGGAAATTAAATCGACGACTCGTGTTGTGTCCCAGGATGTCACGGGATTAGCCAATTTTTTACCGGTTTTCCCTAAGGCGAATGCATACTGTATCTCGAATGATCCACGAGCTAAAAGCCTTAACTCCGTCGAGTGTTTGCATTGGCGGGAGGGTTTGAAGGCTATCCTTGGGTAGATGACAATCAACGAGAATTCGAACGACAGGCGCGATAGAATCAAATACACTACTCGTTTCGCCGTGTTATTGCGAGTTTCGTGCTCTCTATGTTTTCGATTATGGCCGGAACTTCATACGTTGCTTTACTCGTGAATGGTTTTGACTGCTATTACTTCACTTTATGGCGTAACGTAGGGTGACCAGTTCCCTGACTAGGACGTTTAAGGATAAGCTCCGGACCCATGCAAAAGTTTGATTTCCTCGTAATAGGCGGTGGTGTCGCGGGGCTTTCGTACGCCAATCATGTTTCTAAGCACGGCACAGTCGCAGTGCTATTTAAGAAGGATCTTGAACAGAGCTCTACCAACTGGGCACAGGGCGGAATCGCAGCGGTGCATACTGAAGACGATTCCCCGGCGCTTCATAAGCGAGATACCGAGATCGCAGGTGTGGGGCTGTGTAATTCTAACATCGTCGAGATCGTCGTTACGGAAGGTCCTGATCGGTTACGAGAGCTAATTGAGCTAGGAGCGCAATTCGACGCTGGTCCGAAAGGGGAGTTTCACCTGCATCAAGAAGGCGGACACTCAAAGCGCAGAATTTTTCATCACGCAGATTCAACCGGACACGAAATTCAGCGCACGTTACTCGCTGCTACCAGATCAAATCCGAAGATTACCTTCTTCTCTCCTGCCAACGCGATCGATCTTATCACGACTCATAAGTTAGGAATTAAAGAGTCCGAACCAAACCGAGTTGTCGGCGCATACGTATTACGTGCCGACACAGGTAACGTAGAAATTTTTATGGCTCGCTCCGTTTTGGTTGCAACCGGAGGGGCTGGGAAGGTGTATCTGTATACCTCGAATCCAGACGTTGCGACCGGAGACGGAATTGCGATGTGCGCTCGCGCAGGAGTGCCGGTTGCAAACATGGAATTCTTTCAATTTCATCCCACTTGTTTGTTTCACCCACAGGCAAAGTCTTTTCTGATCACAGAGGCTCTCCGCGGCGAGGGAGCGTTTCTTAAAGGGCTAGATGGCGAGCGATTTATGCCCCAGGTTCATGAATTAGCGGAACTTGCACCGCGCGACATAGTAGCGCGGGCGATTGACGCTACTATGAAGAAAAACGGCTGGGATCACGTTTGGTTAGATATTACTCATCGCGACGCGTCGTTTCTTAAAGAACACTTTCCGATGATCTACGAAACGTGTTTGCGTTACGGAATCGATTTTACGACTCAGATGGTTCCGGTTGTTCCAGCCGCGCACTATCTGTGCGGCGGTGTGGCTGTTGACGAACACAGTCGCGCAGGCATAGAGGGGCTTTATGTAGCTGGAGAAGCCTCGTGCACCGGCCTGCACGGCGCTAATAGACTTGCGTCGAATTCGTTGCTCGAGGGAATAGTTTTCGGATATCGCGCCGCGATGCAATCGATCCGAGAATTTGGCACCTTGGAACCTGCCAATATCGATGAACTCAAAGTCCCTGTCTGGGATGAAGGTTCGGCACGAGATAGTGACGAAGAGGTAATTATCCATCAGAACTGGGATGAGATTCGCCGACTGATGTGGAACTACGTAGGAATTGTGCGTACCAACAAGCGGCTTGAACGTGCTAAGCAGCGTTTGAAATTAATCGATCGTGAGGTCCAAGAGTATTATTGGAACTTCAAAGTGACCTCTGATCTTCTTGAGCTTAGAAATCTGATCGTATGTGCCAAGTTAGTAGTAGCCTCTGCACTAAAGCGACAAGAGAGCAGGGGACTACATTTTACCCTCAACTATCCGGAACTAAGTGAAACTGAGCGCCACGATACGGTCGTGACGTTAGGTGAGGCGGGGTAGTTTTCCGAGGGCAAACTTGGGGTCAGACCGGGACATCCAAGATTCTTGACCGTACGTATCTAAATCAATTCAATTAGTTAGGTCGATTGATATATAGGTGTCCAGGGCCCTTCCCTTCATCAGCCATAGTTTCCAGGTTTCGCTGTCTAGGGTCACAACTTCTCCTCGCCCCCGTGTAAGATATATATTACACTTATAAGGTGCAGGTAAGGGAACGAAAAATTATTATGCTGCAGATTTCGAACGGGAAAGTCCCTTTCGAAATCTGGTATGATAGATTGGATCGAACCCTACAACGAGCGGTCGACGCACGCCTTACGAGGTTGGCGGTAGGCAACTTTGGCGACCATAAATCGGTGGGCGCAGGTGTCTTTGAACTTCGCATTCCCAAGGGGCCTGGGTTGCGAGTGTACTACGCTCTGAAGAATAACGAGCTCGTAGTATTGATTGGTGGTGGGGATAAAGGTTCGCAAGTGCGCGATATCGATAGAGCAAAAGAACTTTGGAGGAAATCGGTAAATGAAGGGTAAAGATTATAAAGTTGGTCTATTAAAGCGCCTCAAGGATCCAGAGTACGCAGCAGGCTATCTTGCGGATGTCCTGGAGACCGAGTCACAGGAAGCATTCCTGATTGCAGTAAAAAACGTACTTGATGCTAGAAAGGCTAATATAAGTAAATTTGCGAGGAAAACTGGTGTATCACGTCAGGCCGTCTACCACGCATTATCCAAGCGCGGTAACCCACGACTTTCCACGCTCAATCAAATATTGAAAAGTGCCGGACTTAAAATTACTTTCGATACTGATCGCAAGGCCGCTTGAAGACAGGTAAAGCTCAACTTAAATCAGCACTGGCTGTTCCAATCTTCTCGGGCGTAAAACTTAGCTGTCAAATTAGGACACCCAAAATCCTTGACCGTCAGGCCCAAAGCGGTTCTTGAGGTCCGCACTTGCTTTCTGAGGGAGCTACTTGAACTGCTTTCATGTTGTCCGGATTGACCAGGATTGGTTCTTCGAGATTAGCAGTAAGCGAGCCATCGATTTTATTAAGCACCACAAGAACCTGTGCATCTTCAACTCGCTTCAGACCAATTTCCTGCAATGCCTTTTGAAACCCATAAACTCCGTAGTCTTCGAAAAAGTACGCAGGGTCGGTAACAACAAATGCAAGGCCGGGATTCTGCAAGGACTGCAGCCAGAAAAAGTTCGGATCTTCGGGAGAACCGAGCAGTGTATACTCGGAGGAATCTGGAAAGCCGCGGAGGCCGCCGCGAACTGAGATAATCCTGCTCCGTTCGACGAGTAAATCTCCGAAGCGGGTAGTAGGAATGGTGAGACGGGGAAGAGGAGTGCCGTGAGAATTGATCTCCCCTGGATTGGTTTTCTCAGGATCAGGAGATCCATGATTTTGTTCTAACATCCGTTGATAATATATCCGGGGAGATACTAATCAAACTTGACGGTCGGGATCTAAATCAATTCAATGAGTTAGGTCGGCTCAAAGTTTGGGTGTTCAGGAATTTGCCATCGATAATGGATTTGCCTCTCTCTACGGTCGCAGTCTCAAGCAGGCACGGATTTTTATTGACTTAGTCGTCTACGCGAGTTTTAAGAAAACTAGAGTGTGGATTCCAATTCATGCGAACCTTCTTCGCGGGGCGAAAAATATGATCAATGAATTGGAGCGAAATTTCGTGAGAACTTTAAGTTTTCAACCTCAAGTCTTAGTTTCTCGCGGTAAACTGAATTTTTTGGTGATATCGCTAGGCTTCTGTCTCGGCATGTTACCTTTAACGGCTCTGACGCAGGAGACAGGCAGCGACTCCGGGCAGCTGCAAAGAGCATTCGATCCTAGCGTGGAGGAGCTTTCGACCGTACCCGCAAAGGTGGATGTCAATCCAGTTGCGCGTGATGAAGAAATTAGCAAACGCCTGCAAAGCGTCTTGAATGCCACGGCGTGGTTTACAGACCCGGAAGTTCGAGTTGAGAAAGGAGTCGTATTTCTTGGTGGTAGCGTCGAATCAGAGAAATTAAAGAGATGGGCAGGTGATCTGGCACGTAACACTCAGGACGTGGTTGCCGTTGCCAACGGAATAAAAGTTTCCGAACCATCAGCATGGGATTTTAGTTCGACATGGAGCGGTCTGTCGGGACTGTGGAGAGATCTCGTGCGCTCGCTGCCGCTCTTGGTGTTTGGGCTCTTTGTCTTGTTGTTGTCGATTGGAGTTGGGGCTTTGGCCAGGCGCGCCACGCTCAGGTTTCTAGAGTCGCGGATTAGGGCGAGACTGCTGCGAAACGTTTTCGCACGGGGCGTAAGTGTGATCTTTGTTCTTATTGGAACCTATATCGTCTTAAGAGTTTCGGGTTTGACGCAGCTTGCGTTGACCGTAGTCGGGGGAACGGGGCTTGTAGGGCTGGCCGTTGGTATCGCCTTTCGAGATATCACGGAGAATTTCCTGGCCAGTATATTTCTTAGCATGCAGAAACCTTTCGAAATGGGAGATTTGGTGGAGATTTCGGGTGTCACCGGGTATGTGCAACAATTGAACATGCGCACGACCGTTTTGATGACGTTGGACGGTAACCTTGTACAAATCCCGAATGCCGGCGTTTATAAAAGCAACATCCGAAACTTTACGACTAACGCAAACCGTCGCGAGGATTTCATCGTGGGTATCGGCTACGACGATGCCATCGCCGAGGCTCAAGAAATCGCTCGGAAAGTTTTGGCCGACCATCCCGCCATTTTAAACGATCCGGAACCGTCAGTGTTGGCGGATAGTTTGGGAAAGGCGACGATCAACTTGCGTGTTTATTTTTGGATTAACGGTCGCGAGCACAGTTGGTTGAAAGTGCGATCGTCCGTAATTCGGTTGGTGAAGCGTGCATTTCAGAAGCATGGTATTTCTATGCCCGATGAGGCGCGCGAAATTGTATTTCCGGATGGCGTTCCAGTTACCATTACCGATGAGACGCAGCATAAGAGGCCTGACGAGGGACCAACAAAGCGATCGCCGGTTCAATCGCCGGAGGACGAGCTTGATTCGGCATCCACAAACGCGGAAGCCGGGTTATACAGCGAGTCGCTCGTCATTGAAGAGCAGGCCCGACGTGTTCAGCCATTGAACGACGGAGAGAATCTTTTAAGAAATAGTCGGGACGATTCCTGACGATCGGGATGACTGTGACAGAACGGCTGTGACCACTGGAAGGGTCACAACGGGAGGTCAAAGTTGGACACCCAACATTCTTGACCGCCTGCATCGAAATCAATTCAACTAGTTAGGCGCATTCAAAGTTTGGGTGTCCACGGATCCTCTTGTGCGACTGCTTCACTTAAAAGCTGTATCGAACCCCGGCAAAGAATGCCCGACCCCGTAATGGGGCCACGTCCTTTAGAAAAGATGTATGCACTCTAGCTTCTTGGTCGGTAAGGTTCGTCGCGCGCAAATATATTTCGTATGTGTTTTTGTCATTATTCGACAATCGATAGGCTGATCCGACATTCAAGAGTGAATATCCGTCTGTCGGAAGCTCGAAATCCGCAGTGTGATCTTGTGCCCCAACAAAGATACCTTCAACGTATGCCGATGCGCGGCTGTGGGTGTACTTTACACCAGCTTTTCCCCTCAACGGTGTGATCCGCGGAAGCGGATCATCGTCGGATAAGTTATCGCCGCGCACATAATCGATTTGACCGTAAATGCTAAATCCGTGGGGGGAGTAACTGAAAAGCTGGTACTCAGCCTCTGATTCAAATCCCCAAAATTGGGCTCTATCCATTTGATAGAGGTACACTGGCAGCCCCTCCCTTTCTTCCCCCGAGGGCGCCAAATTAATGTAATCAAAATACTGTTGCCAAAATGCGCTGATCCCCCCGCTAAGTCTTCCGCTATTCTTTTTGACGACAATTTCAGCGCCTATCGATCGCTCTCTGTTGAGATCAGGATCGCCGATCTCAAAAGACTGAGTTGCCAAATGCGCCCCATCTGCGAAGAGCTCCGTGGCAGAAGGTGCTCGCTCACTATAAGAGAACGTTAATCCTGACGTATATATTCCATCGCTATCGAGGTTCATCACCGGGCCCGTCGAAGCGCTCACCATGTGAAAATTCTCTGTGGAGAACTCCTCTGCATCAATCTCGCTGTATTCATACCGTCCTCCGATTTGCCACACTAAATTATCGGTTATCTTGTAATCCTCGACTGCGAAAAGAGCAGGAGTAAACGTTTTGCTCCCGGGAACAAACGCTTCTTCGCCTGTGGCTTTGAAATCCTCGTAACGAACCTGCGTACCCCATCCACCCTGAAATTCATCGCCATGACCATGTGTCAGCTCAACCCGACCTTCAAATGAATCCTTATCGAACTTGGTAGCGATCTCATCTCCTTCTAGCTCTTTATGTTGATAGTGCGAGTATGCCGCTCCAAATCTTACGGTTCTAAAGAAGTCATCATTCATTCTTACTTCGCCGCGACTCTCCAATCGAAATTGGTCGAGATCGATTCTTGGAAGAGCATCGTTGACGTGATCGTCTTCGCTAAGGTCATTTGCAAGGTTGCTATCTTCATCGTGATGATGCTCGCCCGGAATGCCGTATTTCGAATCCAGCATTCGAAACGCTATTCCGTAAAAACCCTCGTTCCACACATAGGAGCCACCTATCTTGATGCCTTTAGAGAGCGTATCGCTATTATCGAGTTTTCCACGCGCCTCCTCTTCTCCATTCTCCCCGCTTTCAACTGATTCTGTCTCACGCAATTCGCTTGATTCGGCGAAGCCCGGGATTTCGATGTCATCCGTCTCTCGGTAGAATCCGGATGCATGCCAATTGAACTGGCCCGCCTCTCCATTCAGTGCAATCCCACCAGTGCTTTCTTCGTCGGCGGAATCGCCTTTACGCAAATCTATTTCACCCGTGAGTGGGCGGCCAAGAGGTTCTTCCGCAATACTTTGATCGATCATGTTAACTACGCCGCCGATAGCGCTGCTCCCATAGAGAAGCGTGCTCGGTCCCCGTAAGACATCGATACGCTGCACCGAAACAGGATCGACTGAGACTGCGTGATCATCACTTACATCGGACACGTCGCCGCTATCTAGGCCATTCTCCAATACACGCACCCGTTGCTTTGATTGCCCTCTAATAACCGGTCGGCTTGCCCCTGGTCCGAAATACGTACTGCTTACTCCTGGCTCGCTCGATAGAAGCTCTCCTACTGTTGGCTCCGGTCGCTCCTGTAATTCTTTGTGAGTCATGATGCTTACCGGCTTTCCCAATCGATCAAGCCCAATCGGACTAAGTGCACCGGTGATGTTGATCTCAGTAAATTTCCCTTGAACTTCAGCTAAATCTTTTGGCAGTTCATGGGATGAGTCTGCGTTTCCTTGTTCGATACCTACGCAGAACAACACCGCCCCAGCTAGAATAAATGCGGCTTGGGTACGCGCCACTCGACGCCAATTGGCTCCCTTCTTTATCGGCCTATATTTCTTCACCAATCGCATAGAGTACCCTTAGCGTTTTCGATAAGATTGATAACGCAACCTAGTTGCAATAGTCAAGATAGGGTTTCAAGTCCTTTCGCTCACACGGTACATTGGCGGGCACAAGAACTCTTTTGATTCTGGTGACTTGAGAACGAATTACGTTTAACCGAAGTTTGGATGTCCACGTATCTTCAAAAAGGTGACCCTCTCCTTTTTTAGAGTAGATCCGAAATGCGCTCCTCAATCTCTTGCATTGACTGATAGCGATCCACCGGATCTTTCTGCATGCAAATATGGATCATCCGTTCCACGATCGGTTGGTACTTTCTATCCGCGATACGGACACGAGGTGGTTCACGTAGAGCGTGCATCGATGTGATCGCTTGCGCATAACCAAGCCCCCCGATCTGCTCAGCAGTCGTTGAAAGTTCGAATGGTTTTTTCCCTGTAAGAAGCTCAAATGCCAGCACTCCAAACGCATAGATGTCGCTCCTTACATCAAGCTGACGGGCCAGAGCGTGCTCGGGTGATCGATAATGCAGTGTTCCGAGATCTCGTTCTTGCGGGTCTTGCTCGCCTAGAGGGAGTGCGATTCCGAGATCGAACAAAACAGCACGACTAATCTCAGCTTCTCCATTTATCAGCATGACGTTCTGTGGTGTCACGTCGTGGTGTAGGTATCCGGAGGAGTGAATAGCACCGAGCGCCTGAGACAATTGTTGAAGGATGCGGAGGAGGAATTGAGTAGAGGGTAGTTTACTTTTGCTCGCATAGTGTTCCGCAATCCATTGATCTAGTCGGATTCCACGAAGCAATTCTAAAACGAGATACGGAGCGTGCGGTTGATCCAAGCCTTCTGCCTCCGCAGATCTGGATAAATCCGCGTTACGGCCGTCATTTTCTCCTTGGCGATACGCTCGAATCAAATTTGGGTGGCGAACCGCCATAAGAATGGAGCTTTCGCGTAGCAGTAATCTGCTGGCGTATGGTGAGCGTCGCTTAGTTTTTAGAAGCCGCTTAATAGCGTAGCTTTGACCGTCGTTACGATCGATTACTTCAAGCACTTCTGATAATCCGCCGATCCCAAGAACGCGAACTACTTCGTATCGATTCTCTATGAGTTGATGCTCAATCATACTACCGTGGAGTGATTCCGAGTCGTTGATCTACAAGACGATTAAAGCGCGCGCTAAGCACCAGTCGAAAGAGGGAGGCACCGATCATTACACAGGTGGCGTAGAGTAGCAGGAAAGGAAAAACCGGAGCCCACACGTTTTTTACCGTAAATACGGCATACGATCCGATTACCATCAACATCAACCCGCTAAACAACCACACGGAATTTTGCCAACGACGACTTCCCAGAAGAACCGCCCCACCTAATAGCCCCCCGAGATAGAAAAGAGCTGCCTGTACAGCCGGACTCATCCCATTGAGCCACCGGCTCTCCATCAAATTGGCTAGAATGGTAGCATGAATCTCCGCGCCGTAGAGTGGCTGTTCAGAGTATGGAGTCTGGAATAGCTCTCCATCACCCTCTGCTGCGGATGGCTGAGGAACGGACTGTCTACCAAAGATAAGCAGTTTGTTTTTTAATTTCTCACTGAGGCTCACTTGCGACGAGTCCAGAACCTCCTGCGCGGTGATTCGAGTTAAGGTTCCAGAGGGACCGTAGTAGTTCACCAGGTCGAATATCGATGGTTTTGCGGGAGTGATTCCCATAAATTCGATCAGTGAGCGTGAAAGTGGAATAGAGTTCACCACGCCGAAAACTTGCGGAGATGGATCGAGAGTAATCAATTTGATAACACCGCCAGAATCACGCAAGCGCATCGGGAGTTGCCACTTCACCGCGGTCTTTAGCACTGGCTCCGTACCGATGGAGATCTGATCCCCAGACGAATCGGGGGAACGCATCAGCCCGCCCCCAATCACACTCGGTATTCGACTAAGTGCAGCCGCCATTCTTTCGTTTGCTACCGGATCGACCGCGTCCGGAGGAAAGGAAAAATCTACTACTAGCCCGCGAGGCTCGGCGGCAGCGAGCTTTTCGAATAGCTCAGCGAACACGGAACGAGGCAACGGTCGCCCGAACCGATCTAAAAACTGATCGTCGATCGCCACCACGACTATGTTGTCGGGTGGCGAGACTGGGCCTCGAAGTTGAAAAAAGGTCCGTAACAGATGGAGCTCGACGCCGCGTCCCACGGGGCTCGCCCATATGGTGAGCCCGAGGATGGCAAAGACCGCAGAGATAACGATAACTCCATAGCCAATCAAGCGCCGCTTTAATTGTCGGCGCTCGTAGCGTCTCTCTGTTTTTTCGTATGCTCGCATGTAGCCTAGCTATTCTCCGGCGAATGCTGGTTGATAGCCAGTGCCTATGGCCATTAAGTTCAGGATTTTTCTCCCCCCACAGATGACCTTTCCCCCTTGGACCAGCGGTCTGCGGTCCAACGCCTAACTCTATGGTCTTGAGTTCAATCCATAAAAAGATCTTGTCGCACGCGTTGGTCATTCGCTAGCGTACGATGGAGAATACCGACAGAAATCAACAACGCTGTGACGCAAGATGTAATTAGCAGCATCGAGAGATTCATCGGAACGACCCCGAAGACCGCTACGGCGACAAAAAGCGCTACAGAACCTGCGATCAAGATAATTACAAAGGCTTTAATTCTGCTCCAAGCTGAGCTAACCGTCATTATCAGGCCGCAGGTTATGATCCAACCTGCTACCAAAAGGATCCCAAGCGTGTCATCAAGCCGTCTCAGCTTTAGATCGCTTGCTAACGCGGCAACCATTTGAGCCTGAAGCTCTGGTCCATACAGGCGCCATGGCGGAGCCGGAATCGAGTAAAGATTCGATGGCGCTTGACCCTTCATGAAAATAGAAGTCGCACGTCCGACAAAGACGGTCCTCTCGCCAAGTTCTGCTGAGAGATCAAGAGATTCATCAAACAAGATATCTGAGAATGAGTAGCGCGGTATTGAGTCTTTGGCAGAGGCATAGGCAGAGCGAAAATCGATCAGAGTGTTGATTGAAGGTGGCGAAAGCTCGTGTTCCGCAGAGATCATGTTCAACAGAGAACCCTCGTCGTTAGCAGGAAACTGCTCGACTAAGCCGTGCGTGCCGATGATCACTGGAGCGATGTACAGCGGCAAGCCAAAACGCAAACCGTTAGATTGTGTTCGTTCTCGCGCGGGATCAACGTCTTCATCTCGGACCTCCTCTCGATAGAAACCGCTTCGGCCTGGGATATCGGAAAACAGCGCGGTCCATTCATCAGAGAACTGATCGGAATTCGCTAACGAGTTGTCGACAAGTATCGAATGAGCACCTGCTTTTGCTATCCGAGCTATCACCTTTCGAAGTGTTTCCTCGGGTAGTGGGTACTTAACGGATAGCGCTAGCGGTGGGGCGAAATCGCGATCACGAATCGCTACCACGGCCATCCGAACACCTGAAATCGAGTTTGACTGCCGCGA
>JBGSNS010000001.1:0-23996 GCA_041739515.1 Bdellovibrionota bacterium | reverse complement strand
GAACGAATAACCCGTAGGTTAACCAAGCGATTCTGCTCAACAAGTTCTATCTTTACGATCGCTCCGCCACAGTCCACGACCTCGCCTACTGTCGGTATGCGACCTAAAAGCTCAAGGATATAGCCCGCTATAGTGTCGTAGGTCCCTTCTGGCACCGCGGCGCCGGAACGAGAATTGAATTCATCGACTGACAAGCTTCCACTGATAATCAGATCGCCCGCGGCCGTTTGACGGACTGGTGCTTCCTCGGTGGGAGAATCAAATTCGTCGAAGATTTCACCAACGAGCTCTTCCAGAAGATCTTCGATCGTCACCAATCCATCAACTCCTCCGTGTTCATCAACCACTACGGCCATGTGGTTGGCCGAGGTTAAGAGTTGTCGCAACGCGTCGTCTACTTTTACGTCCCCTTTAATTCTTGCCACCGGCCGCAAAAATTCCCGCAAAGCTCTCGACGACTCAGGAGTAAGTCCCAGTAAGTCCTTCGCGTGGATGACACCCCTAACATCATCTAGATGCTCCGCTGTTACGAGAACCCGCGAAACTTTTTCCTTAATGAAACATCGGATTGCGTCGCCAACCGAATCATCACGATTCACCGTCACCATGTCGGAGCGTGGTGTCATCACCTCTTGAACCAAAGTATGAGACATCTCTACTACGCTGCGGATAAGTTCGCGATCATGTTCTTCAATTTGAGTGTGTGTTCCTTCCACGATTTCACTTAGATTATTCTCCGGAACCACGATCTGGCGCTCACTAGGAATCAACGCACCGGTGAGGCTTGCGATCGCAGCGGTAAAACGCTCAAGCACGTAAAGTGCCGGGGAGATAATTGATGAGAGCAGCAGAAATGTGCCGGATATTCTAACAAGGCACGCTTCTGGTTTGTTAAACGCCAAGATCCGCAGCCCCTGCAACGCGAAGATCGGTAGCACTCCTAACAAAACAAATTCCACCGCGATCGCCAATGGCGGAGAGCTGGTTATGCGCGCCAAAAATCCCGCTCCGGAACCATTCAGTAGAGCTAGGCGCTCAGCATCCAGCAAATCCAACATCACCAACGCAAATCCGGTGCCGAACATCGCAGCCCCGCCAAACGCTGAAATCTGAGCTGCAAATAGGTAATGATCCGCGTAAAGTCGCACGACTCTAGCGCGTCGAACTCCGATCGGATATCTCTCCCGCAGAGCTCGAAGCCTTTTAGTGCGCGCCCTAGCCAACGCTAGTTGCACCATGCGTCCAATTGCGCACCACGCAACGCCCAATACCGAGACGAGAGCCCAAGTGTAAATCACCGCATCATCTCGTTAAATAAAAGCCCGGCAAGTTGAAAGGCCGCTTAAAGAAAAATACAGCGCGAGACAGCCGAGGAAAACGCGGCTCATCACGGAAAATGGGGCCGATGAGTTGCTGATAGATTCGACTGTGGGGTGTTCGGGTTCAGGCATGTTGATTCCATAGGTTGCGGCCTACCGACCATCTTTGTCAATCGACAAGAAAGGAAACGTCATATTTTTGCTGCTATAAACACTATTATCACCTAAACTACCGCTGTTAACAGGTCGAATTAACAACGTTTTTGGCGGTTAGAGATTTAAGAGAACGCACATGATTGATCAAGCTAGTCGCGAAGTGATGTGGAACGTTAGCCATCCCGCAAACTCCGTCGGGATGTATCTGCTATTTGCAATAGCTTTAGTGATCGGCGGCAATGGAGTTATTCGCCGCGCGCTTCTCTGGGGTTCTGGCAAGCCGGCGCCTGATTCGGAGATGCCGCTACTGACTCGTTTGATGAGCCTATTCACTCACGCTGCATTACAAAAGGGCGTCGCGCGGGATGCGAGCGCCGGCGTAATCCACTTATTAATCTATCTCGGATTTCTCGTGCTTTTGTTCACTACGACGATGGTGTTCATCGACCACGATCTAGGAATTAAGATCTATCACGGAAAGTTCTATCTATTTGTCACTGTCATTAGTGATGTATTCGGAGTCGCATTGCTTGCGGGGGTCCTGCTCGCGGCTCGGCGAAGAAAATTCCTTACAGTCGACCGTCTACACGAAGCTCCCACCGAGTTTTTGCCGCTTGTGGTTCTCGGACTATTGGTTGTGCAGGGATATCTTCTTGAAGGGTTAAGAATCCAAGTAACCGACGATCCATGGGCCGCTTATTCTCCGGTAGGATGGCTTGTCGCCCAGGTATTTTGGTCGACATCCGATAGCGTACTGCGCGGTCTACACTTTTTCACGTGGTGGTTTCATACCATAACGGTCATGGCTGTTATAGCGCTTGCTCCGTACACTAAGTTTTTTCATATTATTGCTAGCTCCGTAAACTTGTACTTCAAGCCCAATCGGCGCCACGCTGGAGCGTTAAAGTTCGAAGGAGATATCGCGGAAGTAATGGAACGCGGCGATGAGGTCTCGTTCGGACTAAGCACAATTAAGGACTATAGCTGGAAGGAACTCCTCGATCTCGATGCATGCACTAGCTGCGGCCGATGTCAGGAGGTTTGCCCGGCGTATGGGTCCGGCAAATCGCTTTCTCCCAAATGGATGATCCTCGACTCCAGAAACCATATGCTTGATCTACAGGCGCGAGGAGAATTCATTGACACGCATCGTGTACCACAGAAACTTGTAGAGCTAGACCAGCGATTGCTGCGCGGGTTTCTGAATGCCTCTGAAGCCGGAAAATCCGGGGGATTTCGAGCGGACAACCCGCTTGTACAAGAGTCAGTTCGGCCGCTTCCCCTGAGTATTGACGCTCGAATTGCCGGCGACGTAATGGATCAATCCGTTTTTTGGGCGTGTAATACCTGCATGGCTTGCGTTGAGGCGTGCCCGGTTGGAATCAATCACGTTGATCAGATCGTTGAGAATCGTCGGAATATGGTTCTAATGCACGGGGAGATCCCTTCCGAAGCTCAAGCCACATTGCGCAAACTTGAGAACCAAGGGAATCCTTTCGGAGATCCGAGTGGGCGGACAGCTTGGTATCAGGGATTGGGAGTTAAAGAGCTTCAACCCGGCGATGAGGTTGATTATTTGTACTGGGTAGGCTGCGTCTCTGCGTTCGATCCGCGCAAGCAAAAAATCGCTCAAGCGCTTGTGAAGATTATGCAGAGGGCTGGTCTCAATTTTGGTGTGCTTGGAAAATTCGAGAAATGCTCCGGGGATCCGGCACGCAGAATCGGAGATGAGAATCTGTATCAGACGCTAGCAAAGGAAAACATCGCTACGTTTAAAAACATCAAATGCAAAACGATCGTCGCCAATTGCCCGCATTGTTTTAATACGATTCGCAATGAGTATCCCCAACTACAGAACGGAGAGAATCCTAAATATAAAGTGGTGCACCACACCCAATTGATACAGGAATTACTAAGCGGTAATAAATTGGGTACGCTCGCCCAAAGCAAAGACACTTTCACATTTCACGACCCATGTTACTTAGGTCGGTATAACAACGAGTACGAGGCTCCGCGCGAGGCACTCGTCAAAATTGGAGTATCAATCACTGAGATGGAGCGCTCCAAAAACAAGGGAATGTGCTGTGGGGCCGGCGGCGGTCATTTTTGGTACGATATGAAAGTAGGCGATCGTGTAAATGTGCAGCGGGTAAATCAAGCCGCCGAAACAGGCGCAGAAAAGATCGCAACAGGGTGCCCGTTCTGCATGCAGATGATGGAGGACGGAGTAAAGCTTACCGATCGCGATGCTACATTTGAAGTAAAAGACATCGCGGAAGTTGTTGCAGCAGCGCTAGTTTAGGTTTTTTAGTTCAAATTGAAAATAATTGTTGCTTACAAAGAATTCTTCTGTACATTGATTCGACGAGGCTAATGTTTATGCAAATTGGTATTTATCAGTGTAATTCTGAGTTTTCCGCGTCCGGAAAACTCGGTAATTCTGAGTTTTCCGCTCTCGGAAAATTTGTGGGTTATATGCGTATCCCTCACTAGCCTCCCTCATACAGGAAGCGCCGGTGAAGGAGACCGGAGCAAACTGTAAAAATTGAAATTTCCCAAAGAAATCACCAGTTTTCAGCTTATCCGGAGATGGATTGTTGAGGATACTTTTCGCGTCATTGACGTGAAGAGGCTTCATCGATCGAGATTTGGATAACGGAACGATTTATTAATTTTTTAAGGACAAAGTATGGCAATTCAAGAAAAAGCGCTCCTCCGCTAACGCGAGGAAACTTCACAAACTAAATCAAACTTAATGATTCGAACGAGGCACATCGCCCCGACGGGAGACGTGTATCGATCGATCGACCAAGCGAACACCCACAAAGCGGGGAAAGGAAAGTCTTGTTCGAAAATCGGTCTTTAAAATTCTTTGTGTGGGTATTCGGTGATTTTTTCGCCATCACTCGAGCGCTTCAAACTTTGTAGCGTTCACCGATGGCGGAGCAAGAGAGCGAGGTGGTGTGTGCCACTTCGCATTAAAGGTTTTTTAATCAAAAGGAGAAATGTATGTCTAGTTTAGTAAGTCAGAGTACCTCCGCGGTGCAAGCACCGGGAGCGCTCACGAGGGTTCGCGGCGCATGTAGACGGGTCGCAGTAAGCGGTAGGACTCAGATCAAAGCGATTTTGGGAGCCAACGTCAGTCTCGTAAAGCAGCTTTGGGAAGCGATGCCTCTAGTGACCACTGTGCGATTGGTGGTGGGTATCGTGATGATTCTGTGCACCTTTGCAAGTTGGTGGGGCTCTGGAGTGGTGTTTGAGGGACTTGCCAACGGCGAGCCGGTAGCCAACTTGGTTACTGGTTTGTGCGCGATGCTCCTCTGCTTGGTGCTCAGTGGCATCTTCCCTACCCTGCTAAGCGGTCTGGATAAGATCGGAGAGAACTGGGTGTTTCGGCATGTCCAAAGCGAGATCGCTGCTAAGGCATCGTCGCTCGATCAGCAAACACTTACCGATCCGAGATTCACAGCACGACTGAAGCAGGTAAAGGATCGAGCCGTTTGGAGAATGATGTCGATGATGAGGTCTCATCCGATGATCATTCGCTCGTTTGGAATGGTGATGATCACTTTGATCCTGCTCACTTGGTACGATCAGCTTTTAGCGATTATTGTCGTTGCGGCTTTCGTTCCATGTGTGTGCATCGAAGTATCCCATGCTCAGCGTCAATCAAAGGTTGACGAGGAACTAGCGCCACTGTGGGGCTCGTTGTGGGGAGATCTTACGAATCTCACCGCATCGATTCCGATTGCTATGCTGCAAGTATTCGGTGCGAATCGCTGGTTTGCTGTTCGATACCGCGACGGCATCGAACGTGCGGCTGCGCGTGAGAATACTCTAGAACGTGGAGCAATCGCACCACGTCTTGGGGCAGCGATTCTTGGCGGTGCAGCACTCGTCTTTGTATCTTTGATACTAATGAATCGAGTGAGTGCGGGCGAGCTTGCCTTGAGCCAGTTCGTGTTTCTGTTTGGAGCAGTCTCAACCTTGGGATTGAGCCTCGCGGAAACAGCCTCTCTGATCGGACAACAGTTTAGCCAGGCGTACTATGTGAATGCCTTGGATGGACTGCTTGAGACCACTTCAGCGTTGCAGTTTCCGGACACGGGAGCATCGGTGACGGAATCCGACTCAGAGGGTGTTTCGATATCCTTCGAGCGGGTGAGCTTTAGATATCAGGGCGAAGGTCAGAGCAAATTGGCGCTCGATGCGATGAGTCTGATCATCGCCGCGGGTCAGAAAGTTGCGCTGGTCGGTCCAAACGGAGCAGGCAAGAGTACGGCGATGTCATTGATGACGCGTCAGGTCGACCCGAGTGACGGACACGTATGTATCGCTGGCATCGAAGTAAAGACGCTGGATGCGGCGACGCTTCGCAAACTTGTAATTCTGATGCCTCAGGCACTCAGGCATTACAATCTTACGGTGCGTGAGTTGCTGAATCTGGGACGTCCGGGGCATCCGGCGTCGGAAGGTGAGCTGCTCACTGCCTTAAAAAGGACAGGAGGCGATCGCTTCATCGCAAAATGGTCTGCTGGGTTGGACACCTTGCTTGGGAACGATCGTCTTAACGGCGTCGAACCCTCGGGAGGACAATTGCAGCGCCTGTTGTTGACCGCGGTTCTGTTGGCTAAGTCGAGACTGATTATCCTGGATGAGCCAGTATCGATGGTTGATCCGGAGGCCGCCAAGCAGTTCTGGGACACGGTATTTAAGGAGATGCCACACAAAACGGTACTCTTCTCAACTCACCATCTCGGAGCTGTGCGACGCGCCGATCTGATTCTGTTCGTTGATGATGGCAAGCTCATCGCGAGCGGTCATCACGACGAGCTGATGATGCAGTGCCCTCGATATCGCAAGCTGTTTGAGTCACAAGCAGGCGAGTATCGATAATCAAATTGTGACTCTACGGCAGAGCAAGAGGTTTTTAGATATGGATCTAACTAACTCTTGCTCTGCCTTTTTTCATTCTTTCAAAGAGATGACGAAAGAAACTTTCCCTGACGAATCCCCACGAAAGTGCGACAAAAATTCGGCAATAACAGGCACTTCGCGGAATAATCTCGATTTACTTCGTCGTTTTATTGGGCAGTTGAAAATTTTCTTCACCAACAAGAACACGAAGGAGAGCCAATTCCTTTGTGTTCTTAGTGGTGGAATTTAATCAGGATTCGTGGAGCTCACTCAGGAACTGTCCCCTGTTCTAGTAACTCGTCAATTTTCGGTGCTTGATAGCAAAATCGATGATCTTCATTGTGGAAGTCTGATTTCATATCAAAGAGATCTTCTAGTTCAGCGTGCGCTATCCGATCTAGATTGGCGCGGTCAGTGGAAAGCTCTCTAGCAAAAGGATTGTATACTTTGACAAACCATCGGGCCGGAACGGCGTGACCTGGGTTTGCTTTATCGGCGATGAATGCGCCGTGTTCAACGGCCCAAATTAATTTAATCGCAATTTGTCCATCTGGGCCCTGATCGATAATTTTCTTATATTCAACTCTTTTTTCAGCAGATATGTCACCATGATTACGGTTGAAGCCTTTAGCTAATACGGCTCGTTCGATCGATGAGCGATCGCCTCCACTATCTTTTGAGCCCAAAGGCCAAAGCATGTCACTTAATACAAGAGTCATGGCGTAAAGATTCACCGAATCGTTTTCACGCACAGCTTTAGTATCGATAGCGAGTAGATTTTGAATGCGACTTATTCTGGGGAGATCGCTAAGCAATATTTGACCATTGGAGCAAAACGATCCGTCTTGGCATAGATCGCTACCGCCAAAAATCTGTAGCCCGGAGATTTCACATCCCACTGACGAATTGGATTCCGGATGAACGCTAAACCAAACCCGCACATCCACGTAGACGCCTTTGTCGTGCAGCTTTACAGCATCTCCAAATCTATTCCGGTCGAGTGCGAAAATGTTGGCAGTATTTAGGGTGGCTAATTTACCAAATAGCTCCAATAAATTGGGAGCAACGGTATTAGCCAACGAACGGTCTGAATCGGGAGAAATATGCATGGACATCCTTAACAACATCAAACGCCGTGATACTTTAGGTCCGTCAAAATTTCAAAGCAAATATAGATCATTTGGGTCAAATGATGGCTTGAGAAAATAAGTGCCGGGCAACTCACCAAATGACGAGATTTGGTGCGCCTCAACTCTAAATTTCAATTTACCTAAAGGACGCTTTCTTCGATTTTCTGGTCTATCTAATCGGTTAGGAATATAAATTCCAGACTGGCCGGTCTGAGGAATAGGTTTTAGAAAAATTGGCACCCTCGGCGAGGGCCCGGTTCAACTACAGCCGGACGGCGACACTTAAGAGGTACTCCCACACCCAGTAACCTGCATCGGAATACGCAAAGCCGTAATCTAGACTGATCGGTTTATCGAAAAAACTGAACGAATATCACCGCCCCGATTGCCAGTCGTAGCGCAACACTCATGGAAAACGGAGGCTCAAAGACTGAGAAATTATTAACGATCATGAGAAATTTCAACGAAATTGGTCTGACTTAAAGGGACTGAAGGAATTGCCCCCTTTTAAACAAAAAAAGCCAAAAAAAAGGGAGCGTCTTTCGACGCCCCCTCCTTCACTAACTAAATACTTACGTATTTATTAGAAGTATCCAACAACGTTGAAAATGATCAAATTAGTATTCTGATCATCTCCGTCTCCAAGAGCTGCAAGCTCTTCGAAACGGTAGCCCAACTGTGCCTTCAACTGGTGACGCCAAAAGTAGTAGTTTGCAGAAACATCTACAGTGTTGACATTGTCCCAGCCCGAGCAAATACCCGATGCAGCACCTTCGTCGCAATCAATCGACGAGTAGCGAGCAGCAAGTTCCAACTCTCCTGGCATTACGAAGTAACCCGCTTGGACATAGTAGCCCTGCGAAGTTGAATCGTTACCAGAGTCTGGTTCATCGTCACGGACATAGTACTCCGCGTTAGCACCCCAACCTTGGTACTTGAAGCTTGCGTTCACGCCAACCGTGTTCGTATCAACCTCATCCGTAACCAAGTCAGTCACAACATCGTTTTTCGCGAATGAGTACGACGCTCCAAGGGCCAAAGCTGCATCTTCGGTACCGTCGATGTCGCCTTCTTCCATGTTGTTCATCGAACCCATCACATCCCAGCCAACAGCTAGGTATGCATTGTGCTGCGTGTCGAGACCGCTGGTATTGCTTCCTTCACCGGTGCTTTGACCGTTGAACATAGCAGCTGTGACCCAGACCGGCATGTCCGGAGCCTTCAACTTAGCAGCCAACCCTTGTTGACGGCCGTCGTCGAAGTAATCCGAAGCAGTCGAACGATCAGCGAACTGTAACGAACTGTCGCTGTTAAGTGCTTGGCGGCTGACCATGGACTTAAACTGTCCCATTTTCAGCTCTAACCAGTCACAAGCATTCCACGCAAGGTAGGCGTCTTTGTAGGACGCACCGCTTCCACTAGCTGAATTCCCAAAGTCTCCTTCAAGTTTATAGCTGAACTCTTTGTCGAGAACAGTTCCTGAAGCGATGATTCGAGCCTTCGTCACGTCGAAGCTTGAAGTGCTCTTAGCACCAAAATCTTCGTCCGCATCGGTGTACGTATAACGAGTGTGGATCATTGTGTTGATCTGACCAGAGAACTTCTTGTCAGAAAAATCCCAACGAACACCCTTGTTGTATACCACAGTGCCCGGAGCACTTGCGGCCATCTTTGCCTCACCCTTGGTGATAACTCCCTTCTCTACTAGTAGTTCCTCGAGGGTCTTAGCCTGAGCAAACGACGCAGAGATGAGCATCAACGCGGTAAGAGTTAACGCTTTACGCATGTTATTACGCTGCCTCCTAAAGTTATTAACGATCAACCACCTGAGCATTGGGGAACCCCGAAAGTGACGGCATCGAGCTCTACTGCACAACCGCCACTTTTCGATCTCCGAATCAACCACTCAGTACAACCACGATCGCGATCCGCCCCATTTAAAACCAGACCTAAGAGTCTGAGGCCGGGAAAGAAATATCAAGCCCATGAATATTCGATGCGCTCAATCGTCCTTTCACCAAAGACTAGCCACTAAGTGGCTGATCCTCGCGAACGTCCTGTGGTTAACTCACACCCTGGGGCTATTCCGTCAAGCTCAAAACAAACTATCTCTCGTATATCGCTTGCGAATTCATAACGACATTATAAGCCCCGCTCGTCCTGCTTGCCGCCGCCGAATTGTATTTTATTTTTCAATGGGTTAGGCGCGTAGGCCAGGAGTCGTTGATATGTTTGCTTTTGAGACCGAGACCCATCTTCAACTGCGCAGTTCAATTCGCGGAATGATGTCGCGTAATTTAGCTCGATTTGATCACCCCGAAGTTTGGGGCACCGTTCCACGTGAGTTATTTTCCTTACTCGCCGAACTTGGCCTAACCGGACTCGCAATTCCTGAAGAACATGGCGGAACTCACTCCGATACCGTGACAAATATGCTGGTCGTCGACGAACTCGCGTACGCGAATCTCGGGCCGGCGATCTTTACGTGTGTTCACAACATGGTCGCTGGCCTGATCGCAAAACACGGCGATGATAAACAGCACAGAGATTTTTTGCCGAAGATGGCATCTGGTGAATTGCTCGGCGCATTTGCACTGACTGAGCCAAACGCGGGATCTGATGCAGCAAGCTTAACAACGTCAGCAAAGCGGGATGGAGATTCATACATAATCAATGGTGAGAAATGCTATATTACCAGCGCTGGATCGGCGGATCTCTATTTAGTTTTTGCTCGTACCGGAGAGTCGGGCGGCAAAGGCATTTCGTGCTTTATCGTTCCGAGCACTGCGTCCGGGATATCAGTCTCGAGTGCGGAGCACAAAATGGGATGCGAACTCTCACCGATCGCATCAGTGACCCTAAGAGATGTCAGGGTTTCTGAATCGTTCTTGCTCGGTGAGCTGAACGGCGGATATGCGGTGGCACTCTCCGGACTTTCTGGCGGGCGAGTGAGCATCGCTGCGTGCGCCAACGGTATCGCTCGACGCGCGCTCGAGATCGCAATGACCTCAGTAACTGAGCGTTCGCAATTTGGTGCGACTATCGGAAGCTTTCAGGGAATCCAATTCATGATAGCGGATCTCGCGATGGCGCTTGAGGCAGCCCAACTCCTTACTTATCAGGCAGCGCTTGAGATGGATCGGGACTCTCCAATACGAACCGTGTCCGTTCGGGCATCGATGGCTAAATGCTTCGCGACCGACTCAGCGATGCGCATTACAACGGATGCAGTTCAACTATTAGGCGGGGCTGGATACATTAAAGATTACGGTGTGGAGCGGTTGATGCGAGACGCAAAAATGCTGCAAATCGTTGAAGGAACTAACCAAATCCAGCGCTGGGTGATCGGGCGGGAGCTGGTTAAAGGGTTACTTTAGTCTTGCTCTCCCCTTTTTGGGCCTTCATTCTCCCCTTTTGGGACCCCCAGCACCTGTGCCGATAACAGTAAGGGTGAAATGGGTCCCAAAAGGGGAGAACAAGTTTGCCAAGCCCTCAATTTCTGGTATTAAACCACTTCACGTTTTTAGGAGAACACCCAAGTGGCTGTAGTTATTCGTCTTGCCCGTTACGGCGCGCCAAAGAAGCCGTTTTATCGCATTATCGCATCTGAAAAGGGCACCAAGCGCGATTCAAAATTTATCGAAATTGTAGGTACGCTAAACCCGATGACCAAGCCGGCCATCGTAACCCTTAAAGCGGAACGCGTTAAGCATTGGCTCGCTCATGGCGCGACACCCTCACAGACTGTACGTGATATCATCCGTAAACAGCTACCGAATTTCCTCGAAGAGCGCCAAACGCATCAGCGAACGAAGATTCAAGCAGCTCGTAAAGCGCGCAAAGCTCGATTGGCTAAAGCTGGTGGAAAACCGGCCGCCAAAGCGAAGAAGAAGTAATTCGTTGCTCCTCTGCGTCATTTGCTAGTACCGTTCATCGAATTTCGCCGTTCGTCGAGTGAGGTGCGAGGAGTGTTCGCGCGATGAAAATTACCTTTATTACAATTTTTCCCGAAATGGTTAGGAGCTTCTGCGCTGAGAGCCTGCTCGGGAAAGCCCAATCCAGCGGCGCGATTAATATCTCCGTTGTAAACCCTCGCGATTTCGCATCCCCTCCCCATTTCAAAGTAGATGACACCCCCTACGGCGGTGGCGCCGGGATGGTTATGTTGGCCGAGCCACTTTTAGCGTCGATTCGACACGCAAGGTCGCACAGCCCTGGTGCTAAAGTGATTCTGATGACGCCTAGTGGTTCTGTTTTTTCGCAAAATATAGCGCGGAAATTCTCTGCCAACGATCTTATCTTCGTCTGTGGTCGATACGAAGGAATCGACCAGCGGGTCATCGAAACCGCCATAGACGACCAATGCTCGATTGGGGATTTCGTCCTCATGGGCGGTGAAGCTGCCGCGTTCTGCGTCGTTGAAGCAACAGTCAGATTACTGCCCGGCGTGCTTGGAAACTCACAGTCAATAGCCGAGGAGTCTTTCGATGAAACCGGTCTGCTAGAAGCTCCGTGTTACAGTCGACCGATTTCGCTGCCTGAGGGCGATGTTCCAGCCGTGCTCCAATCTGGCAACCATAAACTGATTGCCGAATGGAAGCTGGAGCAACGTTGTGAAATAACGAAACGTAATCGGGCCGACCTGATCGAGAAAAAGGAGAACCAGACCAATGGCAAAACTTAGTATCGTCCTGTTGCATCACCCGATGCACGATAAGGAAGGCAAGATTGTTGCGACCTCTCTTACGGCGATCGATGTGCACGATATCTCGCGCACATCTGCGACTTTTGGTGTTTCCCCGGTATATATAGCCCATCCAAGTGTCGTTACACGAAGACTGGCTGAAACGATGCACAGCTTTTGGTCAGAAGGTTATGGCGCAGTGTACAATCCAAATCGCAAAGAAGCGCTAGACCATGTTCGAATCGTCTCCGATCTAGATGCTGTGATACACGACATCGCATTAATGGATGGATGCGAACCTCAACTCGTTGCGACATCAGCGAAGCCGGGCAAAGATCGAATCACATTTAAAACTTTTAAAGAGATGCTTTCAGTTACTAAGTCCCCCGACAAGTCGGGCAGGTATTTACTCATGCTTGGAACGGGTTGGGGAATGACCGACCCGCTGCTTAAACGCGCTCAGTATTTTCTTGAGCCGATTAACGGCCCAACTGACTACAATCACCTCTCCGTTAGATCGGCCTGTGCGATTATGCTTGATCGCCTTTTGGGCCAATAAAATCTGATCAGAAACCACCATTTCGCCCTTCAACGGCTCTCGGTATAATCGTCTAATGAAACGATTTCACATTCTCCTTTTGGCCGTGGTCGGGATCTGCCTCTCGGGGTGTCCGAAGGACGATCCGTACACACCGTCGCCGTACGGATACGATCGAGGTTATGATTATGAGCGCGATGAGTATTACCGAAAGCGAGATTATGAGCGCAAACAGGACATCAAAGAAGAGCGCGAACGACTAGAACGAGAACGCAAAAAACTCGAACGCGAGCGACAAGAGTACGGAAAACCGATCTCCACCCCATCACCCAAGGAACGTTGCCCCTCTGGATTCTCTCCAAGCGAGCGCAAGTGCTCTTCGAAAGAACGGAAAAATGGGTGCAAAGATATGCGATTACCGGGTGGGTTAGGATGCGTGCCGCGCTGATCAGATAAAGACAAAAATTCTACTTCCGAGAACACGAAGCGATCATTCCCCGTTCGTGTTTTTAGCGGCTCAAAAATTATCCCACTCTTATCGATTCCAAAGGGTAGCATTGCTTTTTGGGCGGTTGCAAACCCTCACGAATTGGAATTTTAACCTCTCAGCCTCGGACTCGATGGGCGAGTCTTGGCTTTCAACCTTCCGAACTGTACCGAACAGCTTCGCATTTTTCCCTGCTCCAACGCCCCGGATAAGGCGGCAACGCAACCTGCATACAATGCTGCAGGCCACCGACCTCGACCGTTGCGAATTCTCCGAATCCTTGCTCTCGCAGCCTTTCGCTAGCTTCTCTGTCCCAGTTACCACGGCGCCCCGCGGAACCGGAAACAAAAGCTACCAACCTGTCACATCCGGCAAACCGCGCACATGCTCGGACACCGGCAATCAACGTCCGAGAACGACCGGAACCACGAAACTGCTTTTCAACTCCGTAGCCGATCAGGATCCCATCTCCTTTACCCACAACAGCTTGGTAAAGGAACTGACTGGTATCCTCGCGCCCACTTCTGCGAATGAACTTAAACTTCGCCTTGGCGAGTCCCTCTCCGAGGTCGGGATCGGGATGAGGGAGCGTCGGGAGCCTCGGAGACGTGCTCGCGAGCGCGTATCCCGAGAATCCTTCAATTCCGGGCTCCGTCATAAGCAAGAGACAGAGATCGGACCGGGTTCGAAACATCTCCTCCATGCCAATCTCGGTAACCCGCTCGGGTCCGGCCATAAACCGATTGGACTTCATTCTCTGCGTCAGCCAACCCACAAGATTTTTGTCGGGATTGGTGACCACCGCCAACTGCTCTATTCTGGCACGGTGCCGTTCTTCCAAACCTTCGAGATCGTGCTGATCCATTGGCAAATCTAATGGTCGTATCTCCATCTAACACCCCTCTAATTAAAGAACCCTGTCTCACGATATGGTTTGATCGCGATTAACCTTCGGCAACACCACAGCGGCATTGCTACCTTTGCAATCGATATTTAACGGCGTCTACCCGATTGGATACTAAAAGATCAGTCCTGGCCCCGATAGAATTTGGGGGGTCTGGCAGAATACACTAGAAAACTATCAATTCAAGAAGAAAATTACACCAAGCCCCAGAGCGATTCTGTACCAACCAAATGGTTCAAGTCCTACAGCGCTAATTAAACGCATAAAAAGACGCAGGCTAAATACCGCGAAAATAAAACTAACGATAAATCCGACCGCCAGAGCTAGAATTTCGTCACTTGAAAACGTCGAGATGGCGTGCAACCCGTCCACGGAGGACGCGGCCAATAAAATTGGGACCGCGATAATAAACGAGAACTCAGCGGAAGCCTTAAGTGGCATTCCAGCGATTAAGCCTCCGAGGATCGTGCACGCCGAGCGCGACATCCCGGGCCACAAAGCACCCAACTGACACAGACCGATTATGATTGCTTGCCGCACGGTTGGAGTCGCGACCGAGTCGTTAGGGGGGCGAATAGAATCAGTCGCTCGATACCGACGGGCGGCTGCGATCAGCAAAAATCCTCCGACAACCAACGCATACGCCACAGACTCTATCCCAAAGAGGTGGCGCTTCACTGCGCTACCGAAAGCGGCGCCCGCGATCAGAAACGGAATAATCGCCGCTGCAACTGCGCGGTGATACGTAGTGAGCGGGCGAACGTGGGCGAGAGCGATAAAACGCTCTTTGAAAAGTAAGATCACCGCGAGGATTGCCCCACCCTGAATACAGACATCAAAGGAAGCGGCAGCATCACCGGATAAACCCAAGAGTGCGTTCGCAATTATCAAATGTCCGGTGCTTGAAACCGGAAGAAACTCAGTAGCACCCTCAACGATCCCAAGAACTACTGCTTTCCAAATCTCCATCTCAAATCCCTTTTGATCTTATTTCTGCGTCGACTTAACTTCATTAACTCGCACCGCCAACGCCCTATTGAATGGCTCATCGACACCATCTACGGATCTAGCAACAAACTCATACTCATATACGCCAAGCGCATCTAGTTTATTGCGTGTCCCCTCGTGCAAAACTATCACAGCGCCAACTGGCGCCTGAGCAACTTCGATTCGTGTAATTTTACGATTGAGATAAAAACTCAAGCCGTAAAACTCATGATCAAAGGAAAACAGTTCGTTTGCCGGCTCTGTTATAAACTCTCTATTAAGTTGTTCCGCAAATGGTTTAGCGGATAACCACGTAGCACCAAGCGGTAGAATACCCCCGTGAATTCCACCCAATCCAAGCGAGTAGAGTACCACTAACGATGTCAGCTTGAGGCGATTGGCCTGCCGTAACAGGACAACACCGACCCCCAAGAGAACGAAATGCGCGATCCAAACGGATGGCATCACACTCGCGATCTGTGACAACGCCGAGAGAGCGGCTCCAGCCTGTGCAGATAATTCGATCCCCCTAAGGAATCCGAGTTCAAGAGCGACTCCTGCCCCGCCGATGATTAGGAACATCGCTCCAAGGAGCTTAGAGATCCAAGCAGGTGCAGAACCCGAAAGCGAAGCCGCTAACAACACTGCGACCGCTGGATACATAGGCAGTAGATAAACCGCTCGTTTACTAGTTGGAATACAGAAGAATACAAATACTACCGCGATCCACCATACCATGAGCCTAGCGCCGTCAGGCAAGGCGACGTACCAAGACGTAATTCGCGTTCGCCAATTTCTAGGATGAATCGTCAAATGAGGAATCAGAAGGACCACCCAGGGAAGAAGACCGACAAGTAACATTCCAAAAAGATGAAGCGCTGAGTGTTTATGCGGTTGACTCTTCGCAGTTCCTAAAAAACGAAGAATGTTTTCAAATTTCACGCGTTCGAAAAACTCGAACCCTCCAACTTGAAACGCTTGCCAATACCAGGTCCCTGCGAGCCCGAGTCCAACTAATGCTGGAATGACAAGTAGCAACGGCCTGATGAATTTTCTTCGCTCGAACCAATAGAAGACCACCAATGCACCACACGGTAGAACCACCCCGACTGGCCCCTTCGCCAGTATCGCGACAGCGAGCAAGGATCCTGCAACGATCGTATTCAGCACCCTTGGCGACTCCAGAAATCGCCACAGCGCAAATACCGCTCCAAACATCGCGGCGCACAATATCATATCGACCCGCGCCTCTATTCCAGAACGAAAGAATTCAAACGAACTCGCCAATAGCATCGGGGCCAAAAGTGGCGAGATTTGAGGGAATAAACTGCGAGAGAGTTGAAAGACAAGCAGCAGAACCAATAAAGCAGCGATCGCTGACGGCGCTCGCATGCTCCACTCAGAAATCTCCGGTGTAGAGCCAACCCCCGCAACTTCACTGATTGCAACCGCACTCCAATGCAGCACCGGAGGCTTAGATGGTACGATCCCGCCGTACCCCGCCCCTAGAACGTAATTACCAGATCGTAGCATCGACTGCGCCACAATGGCCTCTCGCGGCTCCCCTCGCGAGGACCAAGGACGCATTCCGAGAAACATGAAACTCATCCAAATCCAAATCAGAACTAGGACTAAGGCCAAACGAAAAGCGTCCTTCTGGGGGCTGGTGGATTGCTGCATGGATTAACTTTAGGCTACTGAATATTCCGTATGACCGATTCCAAGCCGACTATCTCAGTGATCATCCCCGCCCGCAACGAGGAGCAACACCTTCCAGGATGCCTGGCCGCTATATCTGACGCGGAAAAGGCAGCTAATATCGTAGTCGAGAAGGTCGTCGTTATAAATCGATGCACAGACCGCACCGAAGCGATCGCTAGAGCCCATGGCTGTAGGATCATCGCTCTTGAGGAGAAGAATCTCGCGGCCATCCGTAACTCCGGGGTTCAAATCTCAACTGGTGAATGGATTATCACGATCGATGCCGATAGTCGGATGTCACCCAAAACCTTCGTAGAGGTATCAGCAAAGCTAAGCGACCCGGGAGTTGTCGGCGGCGGAATCTGGATTTTCCCGGAGAGGTACTCCTTGGGGATACTTCTTACCGGTATCATTCTACTCCCCTACATTATCTTCGAGCGGCTATCCGGAGGATTATTCTGGTTTAGACGGAAAGATTTCGAAAAACTCGGCGGCTTCGATGAGAGATTCGTCTCTGTCGAGGATATCGACTTTGCTCGTCGATTGAAGCGGCTGGGAAAATCTACGAGTCGGAGGTTTTGCACGATTCGGCGAGCATGGATCGTAACATCATGCAGAAAATTTGATCGATTTGGGGATTGGTATTTTCTAAGAAATCCTAGAGAGTTATTGTCTATCTTTCGAGGGCGAGATCAGAGGATCGCGGATAAGATTTGGTATGACTTCAATTCATGATTCGAGTAGTTTCCTTCCGAATATCGGTAGATTTCCCGACAACACTTTATCGCCCGAATCACAGAGCGATGGCAGGCCATCTCTCGAAAGCAAACCATCGAGTATTTCCGACGCCCTCCCAGCTCTGCACGAAGCATCTTTGCCGAGTGGTCGAGCCCGAACAGACGGTAGATTGACTAGTAACTCGAGAACTCCGAGTCGATTCTCCCTCCTTGCATTGGAGTATCGCGAACAGATGGGGTTTACCATTATCAGCGATCGAGCGCCGCGTCGCTGCATGATTCAATGGCGTGATGCAGCGAGAGCTTTGTCAGTTATGCTGCGACCAAGCGACGGGCAGGTTTTGATTACACCGCAGCAGAGGCTCGACGCTCGGAGAAGCCTCCTCTCCATTATTCACGATGCCACGTTAGTATTAGCTTCCGCGGCACAAACTGGGCGTTTATTGCCGTTCGGAAATGAGCCAGTATCGAAGCCTCAATCATCATCGATCGCCTCAACTTTCAACCGAATGTCGAGCATCGCCTCTCGCATCGCCACTACCATAGGCTTAACGCGTCGCGAAGGATCTGAGGCCGACATCGTAGCCGCAGATGAACTTCTTCAACTTGCAATCCCAGCACTAGCAAAGTCTCCGGAAAATTTTGTCGCGGCGATCGACGAGATCTGCACAACGATTCAAGATTTTGAGGTAAGTCACGACAGTGGTATCGTAGCGAGCCTGTTGTTCTGGCGTTGGTCGAAATACCACGCGCTCCCATCGGCCAAATGTTTAGGAGGACCAATTCCTTCGTTGGCTGCGTATCATATCGGCATGGTGGCGGCCAGAGCGTATGCCGTTTCCCCACGGGTGCTTCCTAGTATTGAAAAGCTTCTTAAAGCGGTTGGGCTGTCAGATCCTGGGCTCTCAAGCGAATTTTTGAAAGCTGGTCAGCAGGCGTGGGAACAAATTCACCTTAGCGTTGCGGAGCGGGAGGATTTGAAAAGGACTGACGACGGCGCAACACTAACGACAGATTAGCCAACCACCTCTGCTCTCGGGAATGTGTCTAAGGTTCCCGAGGCAGTGTAATCTCAAACACCGTGCGGCGATTTGGCTCACTAGTCACCGTCGCCTGCCCCCCGTGCGCCTGAGCAATATGCTTTACAATTGAAAGGCCCAATCCAGTTCCACCCTCACTGCGACTACGCCCCTTATCAATCCGATAAAATCTCTCAAATATGCGCGGCAGGTGACGAGCTTCAATGCCAGCGCCGTTATCCTCTACAGCGACGAATGCAACCCGACCTCGCATCCCCACAGAAACCTTAACGCGCCCCTCAACCGCTCCTGCTCCGTACTTGATGGCGTTATCAACGAGGTTTGTTAGGGCTTGTTCGATTAGCTGTCCATTCGCCATCACAGGAGCTGACACTCCAGTGAGTGAAACTTCGACCTTACGTTCCTTCGCTCGCCAGTCGAGCGAAGCAACCACACTGCGCGCGAGCGAATGCAGATCCACCGGAGCTGTCTCTAGATCCTGCTCCGCCTCTATTCTCGACAAAGACAGCATGTCGTTAAATATCTGTCCGAGTCGCTCCGATTGGCGTTGAATGATACCAAGAAACTTCATCGCATCTTCGCGATTATCGATCGCACCATCTACTAACGTCTCGACGAACCCCTGAATAGAAGTGATCGGAGTTTTAAGTTCGTGGCTAACATTTGCAACAAAATCTCGACGCGCTCGTTCCAAGCGACGTAGCCTCGTGACCTCGTTTAGAACCACGACGATACCAGCCGAACTCTGTTTACCTTTATGTTTACCTTTATGCTTACCCTCAGACAGAAGTAATTGCCCAGAAGCCTGAAGATAGCGAGCATCGGTGTCCGAAAGAGTTAGATCGACTTCTGAGCGATTTCCATCAGCCAGGATGGTGCCTATAAAACGAATTAGATCTTGTTGTTGGATACCTTCTCGATAGTGTTTGCCTATCACGTCCTCTCGCCTGACGTTTAGCAAGCGTTCGGCGGCAGCATTGACACGCTTAATCTTCTCACGTTCACTGAGAACTAGAATGCCCTCTCCCATATTCTCAAGAACGACCTCAATATCTTTGCGTTCGCGATTGGCCGCTCGTACTTGATCCAGAACCTGACGTGCCCATCGCATCCACGCGGTTGCGATCGGTTCGTTAGTAAGCAGTCGTCGTCCGATTACTCTCTCAGTGGTTGCTCTAATGCGCTGTTCGCGGACGGAAAAAATAATGACGATGACCCCGAAAACTACCGCCGTGAAAGCGAGGGTCCATGAACCGAAGGGAGAAAATACCGCCAGAGACAAAACAGAGACAAGAACGCAGATGACACTCGCGACACCTACAACTTCAATCTTTGAGCCGATACCCAACACCACGCACCGTTTCTATAAGTTTTCCGTTCTCCCCGAGCTTTCGCCTTACACCTACGATCAGGACATCAACTGAACGGTCCGTAACCGGATAGTCGTCTCCATGAACTTTTTGTACGATTTGCTCACGCGTAAATACCAACCCGGGATGTCCTACAAACATCGCAAGGAGTTTAAACTCACTATTGGTAAAGTCGATAGCCGTTCCATCCACAGTTACTTCACGACGCGTCGGAATGAGGTTAATTCCTTCAAATTTAAGGGTTTCTCCCTCCGGAACCGCTCCCCGAGCCCTTCTTCGGAGCACCGATTTAACCCGCGCCGACAAGACTTTGGGGCTAAACGGTTTCGGAACATAGTCGTCGGCCCCCAACTCAAGCCCCATAACGACATCCTCTTCCTCCCCTTTTGCGGTTAACATCACTACAGGAAGCTTCGCGGTGCGGGCTTCTGCGCGGAGAGCGCGCGTAACATCCAAGCCGTCAATTCCAGGCAACATTAAATCGAGCAAAACGAGATCGGGCAGTGATTTGGCGATAAGCTCAAGACACTGCTCGCCCGACTCAGCCGTAGAAACCTTAAAACCATCTTTGACGAGGTTATACCGCACCAATTCTAAGATATCTGGCTCGTCATCGACTACCAGAATGTGCTCGTTTGCCATATATATCTAGTTGTAGCCTCGTTACGTAGCATAGCAAACCGCCGCAAGGCGATTGTTCGTTAGATTTTGATAAGGATTTTCATGACTACAATTTCTGAGACGCTTTCAAGCGGACTTTCGCGACTAAAACTGGTTTCCGGTGCTTCAAATGCACCTGCAGCCATCGGACCGTACTCGCAGGCTGCGATCATTCCTGCGCACGCAAAGATAGCTTACCTCTCCGGTCAAGTTCCGCTCGATCCAGCTAGCGGAGCGTTAGTCTCAGGAGGCATCGAACCTCAAACTACACAGGTACTTAGTAATTTAGCAGCTGTACTTAAACATCTAGGAATTGGATTTGAGTCAGTAGCTAAAACGAATATTTTCCTGACTGACATGAACGATTTTGCGAAGGTCAATTCTATTTACGAGCAAACATTGGGGGACAATAAACCCGCAAGAGCCACTATACAGGTTGCCGGGTTACCTAAAGGTGCGGCGATCGAGATCGAAATGATCGCAGTGGTGCCGTAGAAAAAGCGTGACAGTTACGACTTTCCCGATTTCGGACGTCCCAGCTTTGGCGGACGGGCACGAATCCCATACTGCGCCTCGAGGTTAACTAAAAAGTCGTCTGATCCTGTCGGAAGATCTTGCGCGGTCCGCTTGCGTAAAAGGGCAATTTTATCAGCGTCCACCGCTTCTTCGAACCAATTATACCAGTTGGTCCGTTTCCTGAGTAAATCCATCGAGTGCTATTGCTTACTAAGCATCGGGTCATGAACGATCCCTAAATGCGCCTTGGCGCTAGACCGTTGATAGTACACTGGATGTTTTACTATCCCGGCCGCGGCAGGATTTCTTAGCGCGTAACGCAGTGCCGTCCATAAATACGCGGAATCGCCAGGAGTGGAGCAAAAGCGTTTGTTGTCGATCGCACGACCCTACGGTATTGTGGTATCCCTTCACCGGCGATCTCGAATACTCGGTTTAAGGATGCTCCGGCGCCTGGGCAAGATGGAGAGAGGGTGGTGATGCGCTCAAGACTCCGATTCCGATTCGCTAAACGGGGCATCGGCGAATCTGATAGCGCTAATAGTTAAGATTTTGCCTCCGCGCGGTACCGTCTATGCGGTGCCGCCTATGATGCCCGGGCATCATTCGAAAGAGTTCGGTTTAAACTTCTAATCAAGGACCAACTCCAAGCAGCGAAGGTTACTTCTAAGCCAAACAGAGCCCAACCCCAATCGCTCGTTGTCGTGCCGTGCAGCATCATCCCACCGATTCGAAACACAACAAGACAGGAATACAGGGTCGTTCCAAACAGAAGTGCAGCGTCAAGCCGAGCTGTACGGTGGCAGAGGTAGAAGAAGATTCCGAGGGCCACCTGGAGCCCGCCGTACACGGCGGTGTATTCAGCGATTCCTTTGCCTCCGAGCAAAGTAAAACCGACGATATCGGCTGTAAAGAAAGGGGCGAAGGCGCACCAGAGACCAAGTACTACGTAACCAACTGCGTTCAAGATGGTGTATAACTTCATTTTTCCCCCGGATGGTGAGTGTAGCAAGGTTGCGTTATCCGCGATACGATCTTGGACATGTCGCGCGAAAAAGCGTGACAGTCACGACTTTTCCGATTTTGGACGCCCAAGTTGGAGCTCTGGAGCCACTCTACTTTCCGAAGGGACAAAGTTGGCATTAATTCCCTCCTCTTCCAACAACTCTCGGTACCGAGCACCCGGAGCAGCGATCTAAATTGATACGATCGCTGTGGTGCCACAAATTCCTTCGAAGGGGTTACTGACCAGTCCATTTCCTCAGAAACGCCAACTGCACTTCCTGGTAAGGGACACGCGAATTGGAGATTCACGCCAGAAGTTGCGAAATTGGAAAAGTCGTGACTGTCACGACTTTTGAAAGCGTGACAGTTACGAATGGCGTTAAGTTAAGCAAATTTCCTCAGTAATTTGTAGGAATATCGAGGTTTATTGAGCAGATCGAACTGTTTTGGTCGCCTTTTTAGAGCACGAGGTTCAGCCCGACCGGGGCGTTTTGGTACGCGGCGTAAAGTAATGTTGTTGCGCTTGTGGCAAGCCTGAATGATCCAGCGTATGGCATCGATGAAACTGATTCTGTCGATATCGCATTTCTGCGCCTTCGCAGCCTGAAGCATGGTGGTACGAACTAAGTTGTAAACGAGACAGAAGGCGTAGAACTCTTTGAGCACGCCGAGTACCGTCTTGCAGTGCAAGATGTCCATGCCGAGAGTGATTTTCAAATGCCGAAAGTTGGTTTCGATAGTCCAACGATGTCCATACAAGTTGGCAATAGCGGCGGCTGAGAACTGCTTGTGATCGAGTAATGTCGTTACCAAGAATACGCGACGCGTTCTAAAGCCTCTGGCTTGAATGTCGTAGGCGATTTCACGCAACCGCAGGGTAGATGGGATGAGCCTGTATTGATTAGCATTCATCCAGAGCGGTTGGCTCTCAGGCTTGAACCAAGTTACAATTTGATCTCGAACGCCGAGCTTCTTTTCCCAGCGCGATCTTGGGAGTCCTTTCAATTTAGCGGAATATTTACGACCTGGACGAAAGTTTACGATTTGCTTTGAATGCAACCGAAGCACGGCATCGACGCCGCGTCGGCACATAAGTGCGATATGCGAATAGGAGCAAAAATTGCGGTCGCCGACGATTATATCGCTTCTTCTAAGTGCTGGATGAAGCTTAATAAATTGAGAAAGATCGTGTGCGAATAGCGAACCGCTTAAGACTTCCATTAGCATACCGGTGCCGGCGTGAAATAACGCCACAAAGTGAGCCATCGGAAAGCCGCACCCAATGCTTTGACCGCTATGCTGTCCAAAATGATTGCGCAGCCCATCGGTATCCGGCATCGAGAATGTCGAGCCGTCTACTAAATACACCCGACGACCAAACCAGAGATGTGCTGCCTGCTGGCTACGTCGTAAACCAGCACTCATTTTTACAAGCAGCTGTTGCATTACCTTAAGTGGTAGTCGGGTACGTGCTTGACAGTACGCCGAGGCGCTAAAGTCACGCCCCGTGAACATCCGAAGGTGATTAATCGCCGTGTTCCCGTGCAGAACCTGTAAAAGCAGAAGATGCACCGTCCTAGCTGGGCTTAGTACTCGGTTGCGCCACTGCAAATCAAGCTCGTGGCATATTTGCTCAATGCACTTTTCTTCTATAACTCGCGTCCAATTGTGCTTGAACTCTGAGACTACCTCTGCAAGGCTTAGCTTCATGCGGATGGCTCCTTTTTCGTTTGTGTTTGTTTCGCAACTTCACACTCGAAGAGGAGCCGATTCCGCGCAATCCTAAATAAAATGTTGGATCATTTCGATCACTTAGCTCGCTAACTTAACGCCATTCGTGACAGT
>JBGSNS010000293.1:0-1978 GCA_041739515.1 Bdellovibrionota bacterium | reverse complement strand
GAATTTCACGAATCTCAGGAGTAAAATAATCACGTACCACGCGAGTGGCGAGATCACTTTCTTTGTACAGAATCGTTGGACATGAGGCATCCTGTGCATCAGCCATTATTCGCTCCCAGAGTTTTAATTGAAGCGCTAAGTCGCGACTCAGGTCAGCTTCGGAGCGATCAAGCCCAGCGGTTCTGATAATCAAACCGATCCCCGAGGGGAGCTCTAAATCTTGAGCCAACGTCTTTAATCGTTGTCGCTGATCAGAATCAACGATTTTCCGTGAGACACCACCACGATCGCTGCCTGGCATCAGCACTAAATACCTTCCGGGTAGGGATAGGTACGTGGTCAGAGTAGCGCCTTTCATTTCGCGCTCTTCTTTTACCACTTGAACTACGATTTCCTGCCCGGCTTCGAGCAAGTCTTGAATGCGCTCGCGTCGCCCGCCGCCGGTATCGCCGCGCTGATTGCGGTAATATGCCGGATGAATATCGTTAATCTGAAGAAATCCATTTCGTTGAGACCCAATATCGACGAAGGCCGCTTGCAAACTCGGCTCTACCCGCACAATTTTTGCGCGATAGATATTACCCTTCAGCTTTTGCTGAACTTGAGATTCAATTTCTAGTTCAACGAGCTGATCGTCAGTCGTTATTGCTATGCGCCACTCTTCTGGATGAGCGGTGTTGATAAGCATTTTCTGTTCCATGGACTTGAGCGCCTCCCTCGTTGTGTGAATGAGGGTGTCCAAAAACAGGCGATGCGAGTGAACTCTTTATCACTAAGCTCGCTTCACGTTTGAATGGCGACGCAGCAACTCGTTGCAGCAGCCTCGACGATACCTGGAGAATTCCCCCTGGCATTCGATTGGCCGATAACAAAGTTGGCTGGACGGAATCCAAAATCACATTAAATCTGTTTTTGAGCAGCCCTCATTGAGAATCGCAAAGCGCTGCTCGCAACTTTGCGTTTCGATCGAAATAAAATCTGGATTAAAACTGTCCGTTGTCATCCTTAGATGAGCGAGCAATTGGCCCCGCCAAAGATCAACAAACCAGTTCGTCCCTCGCGCCCTCATAATCTTTGAGAGAAGCGTTCGAGGACCAAAAGAAGTAAAAAGCCTCTCGCGGCGTTTCACCCCTTCCCTGATAGTATAGAAGCCTGTAGGGAGTTAAAAGATTTAAAGAATTCGCCAAACCTAGTTTAAACGTATCTGACAAGATTAACCGCGTATGAAAGTAAAAGTTACCATCCTTATGAGCACCTCCGAACCCCATCTGTTTGAGAACGGGGAGTATATGATCGGTCGCGGAGATGTCGACTTGGGCGTTTTTCCTGAGATCGATCTCGAGAATTTCGATCCTGAAGCAAAGGTCTCGCGCAAACATGCAATGCTGCGCATCGCCAATAACGGCGTGACGATTGAAGATATGGGAAGCCTCAACGGGACTTTTATCAATCGCGCTCCGAGGCTCGCTATTAACACCAAACATTCCCTCTCATCAGGCGATGAGGTGGTAATCGGTGCGACGTTTTTAAAGATCGAATTTATTTAAGGTCGTAAACGAGTCTTCGGAAGCACGTGACTTGTATTTGCGTCTCCATTCAAAGTTGAGCTTAGTTCCCTAAGCGTATCACCAACAAAAGCATGAAGATCCGGTCGTACGATCCTCGCCTGATGCAGAAGCGCGTAAGCTTCAGCATCCTGCCCGGCTGTGGCGAGCAGATTCCCGATTCGCCATAGAGTCACTGGATCAGCGCCTGATAAGCCGAGAGTCGCAGCATAATTCTGAATCGCCGCTGCGCTATCTCTACGTCCTTCGGCAACTAGTCCATGCAAAAGATGCAGCAGTTGCGAATTCGGATGCCGCTGCAACTGCTTGGACAGCGGCAGGGTCCACTCATGGCCACGCTCCATAAAGCGATTCGCAGCGTAATTGAGATCTTCCACATTATAGAGCGAAGAATTAGCCAACATCATCAACGG
>JBGSNS010000212.1:0-2416 GCA_041739515.1 Bdellovibrionota bacterium | reverse complement strand
GTCGGCAGATGCCACACCAAACGATTGCCCGTAGGTGAAATCCATCAAGACCGGACGTACGCGCATTCTAGGTCCTGGAGGCTTGGAACTGATATTAAGGGAGATGCCCTCGTTGGGCTGAACCTGAATCGATAGCACGTTTGGCTCGATTTCACCGATCTGTCGTCCCTTAAATAGCGACCCCGGGGGCTTCTTAAAATGAATCGATATCTCAGTGATTCGCTTCGGAAGGCGCTTCCCGGCACGGACGTAAATCGGAACCCCAGCCCAACGCCAGTTGTCGATTTCAAATTTCATAGCAACGTAAGTTTCAGTCTTTGAGGTAGGCAATATATCCGGTTCCTCGAAATATCCCGGTACCTGGTTGGCGCCGATATAGCCGCGCTCGTACTGTGCGCGCACGACATTTGATGGGACTTCAGCAATCGACATCCGCTTAAAGCTCGACAGCACCTTAACTTTCTCGTTACGAATACTATTCGCATCACTAAGCGAAGTAGGTGGCTCGATACACAACAACGAAAGCACCTGCAGCAAATGATTCTGCACGATATCTCGCATCAATCCGGATTTATCAAAGTATCCGGCACGTGAGCCGACCCCGATATCTTCTGCCCAAGATAACTGGATATGATCGATATAATTGCGATTCCATAGGTTTTCGAAGATCCCGTTTGCGAACCTAAAAACCAAAATATTCTGAACGGTCTCTTTACCTAAGTAGTGGTCGATTCGATAAATCTGATCTTCAGCAAAAGCGGTACGTAGCACTCGATCTAACTCCTTAGAGCTAGAAAGATTGTTACCGAACGGTTTTTCTACGATCAGCCTAGTTGCCCGTGCTTGTTCGTCGTTGACGTTTTCGACTAAACCGGCCGATTTTAACTGAGCGCTAATCTGACCGAATACGCCAGGAGCAACTGCTAGATAGTACAGGTAATTGGGGCGCTCGTTACCACCATCGGATAACGCATCGAGACGCCGCTTCAACTCCCGCATTCCTACATCCTTGTCCCCTTCGACCTGCTGATAGAATAAACGATCAGCGAATCGAGCCCATAACTCCTCATCAAGCGGGCGGCGCGAATGCTTCGCCACTGACGCCTTCATCGATGCCCTAAACTGCTCGTCGGTCATCGGTGAGCGAGCGGCGCCGAAGACCGCAAAGTTCGCCGGGAGATAATCATCGTGGGCTAAATTATAAAGAGCCGGCAAAAGCTTTCTGTGGCTTAAGTCTCCGGTGGCACCAAAAATGACCAAGGCGGTAGCCGGTGGGCGGATTACTCTGTTTTCACCCTCAGCGAACGGATTATTCATGATTAAGCAACCTTCCCCTTTTTCTCTTCAACCGCAGCGACCAAATCGCGATATGCATCTTTAAAAAGCTGCACTCCGTCCTTCTCTAGGGTCACTAAAAGCTCTTCCCAATTAATCCCTAACGCTTTGACTTTCTGAATCACTGCTTCGCAATCAGCACGAGCGGCTGTGAGATGATTCGAAATCTTAGCTGACTCTATTAAAGCCTTTAACGTCTGTGGAGGCATCGTATTCACGGTGTGAGGCCCAGCAAGTTCCTCAACATACAACACCGGACTTAGCGTCGGATTCTTAGTTCCGGTGCTCGCCCACAACGGACGCTGCACTCTCGCACCTTTGCCAACCAACGCCTGCCATGCCGATCCAGAAAAAAGCTTTTGAAAGCTCGTATATGCGAGCTTTGAATTAGCGATGCCGACTTTGGCGAACACCTCTTGCGCCTGAGCATCTGTCACCTTGCCCGCCTTCTGCAACTCGCCAATCTGTTTTTCAACCAACGCGTCGACCCGAGAAACAAAGAAACTTGCTACGGAGGCGATCCGATCTATCGGCAGCCCCTTAGCAGCCCGCGCTGATAGCGCGTCGATATAAGTTTGTGCAACGGTGACGTACGCCGTATCAGAAAACAAAAGCGTCACATTTATGTTAATCCCCTCTTCAAGACATGCTCGAATAGCGGGAATGCACTCCTTGGTCCCCGGAATCTTAACCATTATGTTGGGGCGGGCTAGTTTTTTCCAAATACGTTTGGCCGCTTCGATAGTCCCAGCAGCATCAGCCGCCAAATTCGGGGAGACCTCGATGCTTGCACATCCGTCAACTCCGTGACTCGCGTCGTAAATGGAGCGCATCAAATCTGCCGCAGCAGCAACGTCTTCGCACATCAACTCCTCAGTGATCTGCTCTGAGTTAAGTCCTTTTTTGGCCAGTGGAGCCATCGCAGAATCGTAATCATGAGAATCAGCGATCGCCTTCTTAAAAATCGACGGGTTACTCGTTAGTCCAAGAACGCCAGCATCTAGCAATGATTTTAGTTCGCCGGAACGAAGAACATCCTTCGAGAGATTATCGTACCAGACAGACTGGCCGAGTTTTGCCA
>JBGSNS010000193.1:0-5080 GCA_041739515.1 Bdellovibrionota bacterium | reverse complement strand
TCTCCGAGTAGACCGAAGCATCCCAGATCTGGCCTTTCCATATACCGATCTCGCCATTTTTCAGTTGAAGTGAACGCCCATCACTTAACTGCACCATGGTTCCTCCACCGAGGTAGGCGACACCGATGGTGATCGCCTGCGCATCAAAATGCATTCCAGGCGCGCAGTTTTTAAGCTCCAGGCGCAGCGATGAGTACGGGGAATTGCTGCCGGTCAACTTCGTAAGCCTTGCCCGGATGTCGATGAAATCTGCAAGAATCGCTGCCCATGCCTGCTTGACAGCCTTGCCTCGTGGAAAAAGGTCTTGCGCCCAACTCGGCAGTCGAATTTCGTCCTGAGAACCGTCGAAGCTTTCGTTGTGACACGGGGGTTCGGAACCAACGACACGTGTCGCACCGCCCAGCAGGTGCGCGATATCGCGTCCGATGGTCCCAATCCAGTTTGGACGTGTAATCCGGACGAAATTGATATCTGGATCTAATATCGCCGTTGCTTGGTCGAGAGACACAACGTCGATGGCATGAGCCGCAAGTATCGAGCCGCGTTGTCCTTGGCTATTTGTTCGGCGATTGCTGAAATCAGGTTGCACGTCCGGAAGGGTAGAGCATCAGGGTTTGCTACTCAATAAGAGCGGAATCTGCGCTAGCGAAACGGCGTTCAACATGATTGGTTTGCCTAGACTCCTTGGATTTAGTAATTATAATCAATCCGTCAATCTTATTTTCATTGGTACTTTCGTATGATTCCAAGGCAGAAAATCACATCCATTGTCTTCTCTGTGTTTTGCCTCATTGGTGCGGCGTCCAATGACGTACATGCCCAATACACCGAAGGCACTTGGGGTTTTGATTCTATCGGATCCAATCCGGGTGCGTTGTCTGGGGCCGAGTGCAAACAGTCGATGTTAGGAATCAACACTGCTCACTATAAGCGCCTGACTACCATGTGGACTCCGCCCACAACGTACTCGCGATACACCATGACTCAATTTCGTGCGGTAAGCGGCATCATGCCTGATGCGATCCATCAAGTTTCCGGTAATCCAGCCACATCTCAGGATTTAAAATTGTATGTGTACGATGATTTTGATCGGTACAACCAAAATCCGAACGAAAATTGGCGCGCGAAATATTCTTTCAATCGCCCGCATACGGCAGTCACGTTTCAGTCATCTGGACTGGTCGGTGTGTCGTGTGGAAATTTCTCATGCGTGAACAACGTACCGCTTTATTACACCACATTAGATCTTCGCTATCCCTCAAATGTCGAATACAGAGACAGTAACGGAAACTCTACGACGTCTGTACTCCGTCTAACGGGTGGACACCGCTATTACTTTTCCCTCGTGGGAGATGGATGGGCTCCCGCAACAGGCTACCCTTGTTTGGTGCGCACGCGCGCCGATCAACCAGGGTACTTCAGCCCGCCACCATTCCCAGCGGCTACATTTGCCATGTCACCTATGCAGTGCAGCGGTGCTGGATTGCCAGCAGGTTGCTCATTTTCCCTTGCACATAGTGAGCTCTATTCACTCTCTAGCAACAACGTGAACCAGGACTTAACGCCTGTCAATTATACCCCCACATATTCACAGTGGGGGCCGTACTGGACAACAGCCCCAGGCCCTCTGAGTTGCGGTTGGGGGACGACAGGGCTCCCGTGTGAAAAGCGGACCTATCCAGGGAGAACAGCGAAAGCGTTGACGGTCGATCCATATCGCAAACTTCAATCTAATTTGAATGTTGCAATCGCTGAATTCACTGAGATTTGCGGGAATGGAATCTGCTAAGAAAATCGGAGCACAAAGTCCTCGCTTGCACTTATAGGGAGACAATTCCTGCGTGATCCCCACATCCTGACTAAATTCCACCACGAACACGAAGGAATTGGTTCTACTTTGTGTTCTTCGCAGTGAGCAAAATTTTTAACTACCCATTAACTCGACGAAGTAAATTGAGATTATTCCGCCAAATGCCTGGTATTATCGAATATTGACGACACTTTCGTGGGGATTTGTCAGGGACGGTCACCGTTTCTTCAAACACAAAACCCTGTTTTTGGCAGGGTTCTTGTTTTGAGAACAGATACTGCAAAGTATGCGCAAGACTGCGAAGGGGCCCTTCGCGGTCCCAGGGCTTATAAAATTGCTTCTTCCAACACCGTCACTTTGCGCAACGCCTCGACTTTCACGTCGAATCCAATTCCTGATCGCTCAGAAAGTTTCAGCTCTCCGCCAGCCTCGAACTTAATTTCAGGCTCTACGATATCGGAGGTGTAATACCGACTGCTCTCCGAGATATCTCCGGGAAGTGTAAAATTAGGCAGTGTCGCAAGCGCCATGTTTGCCGCCCGTCCAATTCCGCTTTCAAGCATTCCACCACACCAAACCGGAACATTCTGCGCTGCGCACAGATCATGAATCGCCTTGGCTTCAGTTAATCCCCCGACCCTGCCGGGCTTGATGTTAATAATCGAGCACGCCCCAAGCGCGATCGCTGCATCCGCGTCGCGCAGCGACTCTATACTCTCATCCAAGCATATTGGATTAGTCAGTCGTTTTGCGAGCAGTGAATGTTGATAGATATCCGTTTCGTGTAACGGCTGCTCGATCATCATCAACTTGAATTTATTCATCTCTTCAAACACCGAGGCAGCTTCAAGCGAATACGCTGAATTCGCATCGATCATTAATGGCACATTTGGAAACTCTTTAAAGACCGCATCGACAAACGAGATGTCTTTCCCCGGTGCGACTTTGATCTTAATTCGCTTATAGCCCTGCTCGATATATCTTCCGACCTGTTCGCAAAGCTCCGTTGGGGACTTCTGGATTCCGATACTGACACCAACCGGGATCACGTTCCGCGTTCCGCCAAGCATTCTATAAAGCGGCAAACCCTGCGCCTTAGCGCACCAATCCCAATAAGCCATCTCCAAAGCCGCTCTTGCAAATCCGTTGCGTTGTATTCGCGATAACAATCTCGATAGGTCTTGGGGGGTTGTGGGCTTTTCACGAAGAAATAACGGAATCGCAAACTCTTTTAAAATATGAAGCGCCGTCTGCGGAGTTTCGTGATTATAAAACGGAGCGTTTGCAACTGCTCCCTCGCCCCAACCGGAGATGCCTGCACCCTTTACCTCGACGACAATTGGAGTCTTATGCGTGGTGGTCCAGCCACTTGTAGTAAAAGGGCTTTTAAGCTCGAGCCTCAACCCACGCACCACAACTGAATCGATTTCAAATCGTTGATTTATGCTCACATTATTCCGGTAAAAAAAATCTGCGCATCTCGCTTACCGGAAAGGGCTCTATCTCACCAGTTGCGACATCGAAGCGCTTAATCGCACAAAAACGGACTGTACTCTCCCCGTCTAGCAACGCTGCCTGCGCATCACCAGCCGAAACATGCCAATCTTCGCCGCGATACACTGACAAACCTACTGCTTCCGATACTACTCTAAACAGCGTGCGGGTAACGAATTGATCCCATGTTACGTATGGAAAATCTAAGTATGTGGCAGCTCCGCCAGTTGGATATTGATTTCCGAGTTCTAGTGCCACATGCTCTCCGCGACCATCAGCGCGCCAAAGAGTAAAATCAATCGCAGCACCCCCCATATGCGCTGCACGGTACGGAGCAGCAGCGGTCTTGCCGCTGGTTGCTACAAATAACTCTTCAGCGCTCAGTGCTGGATAGCTCTCCTGAATCATTTTGTATCGTCGCCTAAATAATCCTTCTTGCACCGCTACAGGGCGAAAACCGTCTTCTATTTGAATCACGATCCCAATCGCATTGAACGCTCGCGCTGCCGCAACCAATCGCTCTGCGACTGACTCGCGCGCCCAAAATATTCGCGGCTTACCCCCGAACTCCGGTCCACAAGCGGGATTAAACGGGGTGCTGCTCCACAGAACTTCGACCTCGGATGCCGCTTTGCGTAAATCGACCATCCGCTCTCCGCACTCGCGATACTCAAAATTCTCTCGTGGTGTTTCATCCTTACTGATCGCAGCCGCATACCGAGGTTCTAATACTTGATCAATTCGCTCGCGCTGCGTAGCGGTCAAAGGGTTAACTAGCACCGATGTTGGAAATTCGAGTTCAGGACAGCAAAGTCCCGCTAAGCTCATAAGAGTCTCGAACTGGGCAACGAGCGCTAATCTCTGGGCCTGCGTCGGAGCAACTAGCTCTAATTTAAGCTCCGCTTCAAGAACGGTATCTCTAAGAACGGCTTCAAGCTTAGAAAATGGCTTAGCAATAAGTTCCAGCTTTGAACTCTTGGACGAACTATCGTTATCGCCGTATAACATCGCCTGATGGTACAGATTAACCCCCGTGTAGCCAACTTCCCAGTTTATCCCTTTGCTATCCTAGCCGCGCGACGACGGGAATTAGCTGCAGCGGGCAAGCGTTTTTTTGATTTCAGCAAAGGTGATCCGGTCGAGCCGACGCCGGAGTTTATCAAACAAGCGCTTGTATCCGGCATCCCGAAGATTTCTCAGTATCCAGCGGTTAAGGGGCTACCTGAACTGCGCGCGGCAGTCAGCAATTACTGTGCAAGACGCTTCGACGTTTCGTTAGATCCGGAAACTGAGGTGCTGCATTGCAACGGCACTAAAGAGGCGATCTATAACATCGCATCCGTTGTGATCGGTCCAGAATCGAAACGCAAGTTAGTGATCGGCGCGGATCCGAACTATCCGGTCGTTGAACGCAGTAACGCAATTTTTAGCGGCACACCATACCCGGTAGCACTCAATCCGGAGAATAATTTTCTAATCGACTTAAATTTGATTCCGGAAAGTATTTTAGAACAAACAGCGATCGTGTGGTTGAACTATCCGAACAACCCTACGGCAGCCACCTGCTCACTAGAGTATTTACAAACCCAAATCGCGATCGCCGAAAAGCACGACATCTTGGTTTGCTCCGATGAATGTTACATAGATCTTTACCTAGGAAACACTCCTCCGCCTTCTGCCCTGCAGGTTAGCAAAGAAGGGATCGTTGTTTTTCAATCGTGCTCAAAACGCAGCGGCATGACCGGTTATAGAACCGGTTTTATCGCGGGCGATAAA
>JBGSNS010000191.1:0-9926 GCA_041739515.1 Bdellovibrionota bacterium | reverse complement strand
ACCAGACACTATGCGTGTCGGCTTGCAAGTCCCCTAAATTCGGCTTTTCAATTCAAATCGAAAAATGATTTTTCTTCGTTTTCTTCAATACTTTCGATCTCTTACAAGGAAATTTTCATTTCCTACCGGACAGCAGTGAGCGTTGCTCCGCAGTCTAATCAACCCCTTTGCAGCCACGGATTTATCCAAAAAGAATTCACGAACATTATTTCGCTGCGCGCATGGTTTGAATACACTTTTTGCAAAGTACCATGACAGACTGCGAAGCGGCGGTTCGCGGTCCCAGGCTAGCAGTTAAGTTGATCTTCTAGAAAATCGCACACCTCTTCAACCGAGTCGGTCACCAAACAGGCGAGACGCGCCGCTCTTTCTGAGTGCGGAGCGACTCGTGGATCGTGAAGGTAAATAACTTCCGCTTTACTATTATGCGCCGCTGTGACTCCAGGCACCGAATCTTCGATACCGAATCTGCGTGCTTCTTGTGCTCCAGCCCTCGCTGCGCTGATGTCGTATAGCTGTCGATCCGGCTTGGCCCGATTTGCAGTAGTTCCAGCGGGACAGGTTGACCCGATTCCTACCACATCGTCGAAGCGATCCCACAGACCAACGGTTGTAAGCGCTTGTCCCGCTTTGAGAATTTCACCGGACGTAACCACGCCACGGGGAATATCGAATTGATCAAGGGTATCTAATACGCGAGTAAATCCTGGACGGGCCTGTAGAGGCACAGCTTTATCTAACTCGAAGCGGTGGCGAAGAATTATACGCCCCACCGATAGCTCGGGTTCTTTCTCGCGCGGATCCTCTGCAAGAAACGGCATCGATCCGAATTTTGAGGAAAGCCGCTCGATAGTTTCAGCGAGAGGAAAACCAAGAACGTCAGCGAAATCAGCGGCTGTGCAATCAGCACCGAAAAGTTCTTTGACTGCGCGTTGATAGGTGGGTCGCTTCTGCGCCTCTGAATCGATGGTTACCCCATCAAGGTCGATTTGAACGAATACGTCGGATCTAGATCTTTCAAACATCGGTCGATCAGTCTCTCGAAATAAATTATCCTAATCAAGGATTACGCGGTTAAAATTCACCCTTTATTGGTCTTGAAATTAACGCCTTAGCCATTTCAACTGCTGTAACTGAGCCGCCTAATAACATAGCCACAGCGCTGCTAATCGGAAGCTCTACGTTGTGACGCTTACTAAGCTCGATAACGAGCGGAGTTGTAGTAACACCCTCAGCAACAGATCCAAGGGTTGCGATAATATCGGAAAGCTTCTCCCCTTTTCCAAGCCGAAATCCGACTGTGTAGTTGCGGCTAGTTTTACTAGTCGCGGTCATCGCTAGGTCCCCAAGCCCCGATAGCCCCGATAGCGTACGTGCATCAGCTCCCATAGCCACAGCTAGCCTAGTCATCTCCGCTAATCCGCGAGTAATCAACCCAGCGCGCGCGCTCTCTCCTAAATCAAGTCCATCGCAGACACCGGCTGCTACAGCGACTACGTTCTTTACAACTCCTCCAAGCTCTACGCCCAACGGATCTGTTGAAATATAGGCGCGCAACCACTCAGCAGTGAATAATTCCGCTACTCTGCGCGCCGTTGTCTCGCTGGTTGAAGCTGCGACGAGTCCGACGGGTCGATTATTAACGACATCGATCGCGAAGCTTGGACCAGAAATTACAGCTAACCTAGAGGGATCACCGACAAGCGCTTCAATGAACTGTAGCGGAGTTTGTAATCGGTTATGTTCAAGCCCTTTGATTGCACTTACTACTAGCTTTCCTTTAGCAATCCGATCGAGAGCCGTAATTTGATCAAGCGCACTCGATGGTACAGCTAAGACCAAAACTTCTTGCTGCAACGTTTTTTCAAGATCGTCTGTGGCGGACATGCGCTCCGAGATCAGCACGTCTTTGAAAAACAGCGGGTGATAATGCGCGTCATTAATCGACGTAACAATCTCAGGCGTTGTGCTCCAACCAAGTACCGTATGACCCTTGCGAGCTAGATGGTGCCCAAGCGCCGTACCCCAGTTTCCAAGTCCTACAACGCCTATACTTTCGAGCTTTTCCACGTTACATCTCGCTAACTAGCTTTTCGCAAACTTCCCCAACTTAGCTTCGCTTAGTTTAACCAAATCCGAAGCGTTCATTACGATCGACTCGGTTTGTAACCCACAATTAAACGCGATCGACTTTCGCGTTGTCACCTGCTCATCAAGAAACGTCTCTATCCCTAGCAGGTTGCCCCAAGGAGGAATTCCGCCTACCGGAATTCCGAATCGCTTCATGATAACATCCGGATCTTCGAATTCGAATTTTTCTCCAGCGGCGTCCGAGACAGCTTTCATATCAAGCTTCAAATGGGCCGGTATATTCACTTGGATATTTTTCTTCGTAGTCTTGCCCCGTAAAACTAGCGCCTTAACCCCATCTTCAACGCTCGTACCACGCACTCGCGCTGAATCTTCCGAGGTAGGTGTTGGTTCGTGTTTTAGGTGCTGATACAGCGCATCGATATCCTTTAATCGTCGGATGATTTCGTTACGGATGTTCTCAGCACCGAAGTAAATCTTCGCCTTTAAGCGCTTGCCAGCGATGCGCTTCGGATCACTCGGGAAAAGACTCACTTCTCGAATATTTTGAAGTTTTAACAACGTCATCGTCAGACGCTCAAGACCGATCCCGAATCCGCCATGCGGTGGCATTCCAAATTTAAAAATACTTAAGTAATCTTCAAAGTCGTCTGGGCTTAATCCCTTAGCAACGATGCCCTCAACCATCGACGCATAGGTGTGCCTACGTTGCCCCCCGCTTGTGATCTCAGTTCCGGCGCACAACAGATCGAAGGTGTTAGTGAGCTGTGGATTAGACTCGTTAACGAAGGAATAGAACGGACGCTTTGCGGTCAGCCAATCGGTGATGAAAATACAGTCGGTGCCGTGCACTTCTTTGGCGTATTCGCACAGCGCTCGTTCGGCGGCTGGGCTTAAATCCGGCTCATTTCGCTCATCGATACCTGTACGTTTAAAGTATATTTCAAGCGCCTCGTGAAACGTGACGCGCGGAAACGGCTTATCCGCTGGCGCTGCGATCAATGGATTTCCCAAGAGAGTGAGTTCTGATTGGCAGTTTTCAGTGATCCGCTGCACCACAAATTTGATAAACCCCTCTTCGACATCCAAAACCTCGTGCCACGAATCGAAAAATCCCATCTCAAACTCTAACTGCTTTCCCTCAGTAAGATGACGGACCGTGTTAGAATTCTCTGCCCTAAAAAACGGCATTAGCGCGAACACGCGCTCGTAAACACCAACCATCATCTGCTTATAGAGCTGACTGCTTTGCGCAAGCGTTGCAGGAAATCCGAAATAATCGACCTTGAAAAATTCCGTACCTCCTTCCGAAGACGCACCAAGCATGTTCGGGCCGAAGTATTCAACTGCGCCGATCTTATCGTGCATATACAAACGGTATGAATGAGCGATCTCTGATTGAATTTTAAAGACCGCAGCAATTTTACGATTACGCAAAGAAATGGCGCGATGATCGAGCACGATCTCTAAATCGGTGTTCATCTCCGGTTTATAGTATTCAAGTGGAGGAACATCGGTGACGCCGGAGTCAACTTCAATTTTAGGATCTACGATCTCAGCTCCGCCTTCAGCCTGAGTCGATGCGCTCACTCCACCAACGATCGAGAGCACCGTTCCGGTTTGCAACTTAGAGATCTTCGCGAATTCCTCTTTGTCTTGAATTACAACTTGGATAAATCCGGAACGGTCCCGAAGAATTAGAAAATTAATTTTTCCCATCGCACGCACGTTATTGTACCAACCTCGAACACGAACGGTGGAGCCGACATGCTCTTTCAACGAGCTTGCGAGGACGCGAGGCAATTTATCTGTCATATGGGCTCGTTGTAGCAGAACCCGGACCTAAATGGGACTCTGACGGGCGGACGGTTGGGCCCTATTTCAAGTGTTTTCTTGATTCAGTTTGTCCCCAAAGATACCCTACCCGGCATGCCGAAGGCCCCAAAGATGCTCTCATTCGTTATTCCTCTGTTTAATGAGGAAGGATCGTTAATTAAGCTCTATTCAGAGATCGAACAGCTGATGGCATCCGTGCTTTCTGATTTTGTATGGGAGGTGGTTTTCGTCGACGATGGAAGCACCGACAGCTCGTTTCAAATCGTCCGAAGTATAGCGAATCAATCACCTACACGGGTTCGTGCAGTAAGGCTTCGTACTAATTCCGGAAAAGCGGCGGCCCTAGCTGCGGGGTTTGGGATCGTTAAAGGAGAGCTAGTGGTGACCCTCGACGCCGACTTGCAGGACGATCCGCGAGAACTACCGAAGCTATTTGCCGAGCTTGATCGTGGTTTTGATCTCGTTTCCGGGTGGAAACAAACGCGACATGATCCCCTATCACGAACGCTTCCATCACGGGTCTTTAACGCAATTACGTGTTGGTGCACCGGGTTGAAGCTTAACGATTTAAATAGCGGCTTTAAATTGTACCGACGGAGTCTTGTAAAGTCGCTGCGTCTCTACGGACATCGACATCGTTATATTCCTGTGCTGGCTGCTGACCTTGGATTTAAGGTCTCAGAGGTCGCCGTAAATCATCGTGCGAGAGAGTTTGGTTCCTCCAAATACGGGATGATGAGATTTTTTCATGGGTTTATAGATCTATTAAGCGTGTTGGCCGTCACGCGTTTCTTGCGAAGGCCAGCGCACCTGTTCGGCGGAATAGGACTCGCCATGGGGGCAGTCGGCCTACTTTCGTTAAGCTATTTGTTTGTCCATTGGCTCTTTAGTATCGCCCCGATTGGAACTAGACCGCTGTTATCGTTTGGAATCACGATGCTGATTCTCTCTGTGCAATTTATTTCGTTTGGACTACTTGCGGAGCTAATGGTTGCGAACTCCGATACTCGCAAGATTGAAGATCGGATCGCAGAGATTATCTCGGATGATTCAAGCGTCGAGTGCGATGCTGTAAATTTCGATATGGTGGGATAGCAGCACGAGGAATTTGTCGCTAGTTTGTTGCCATGGCCCCCACTACAACTTCCACACTAGGAAATCGGGTAGTCAAGTTGCTCGAAGCGACGAGCCAATTCTTGCTACTTTTGTTGCCCACCTTGCCCGCATTGGCGGTCTTGTTCGCTATTAAACACTCAAGCCCCCTGCCGGACTTGGACTATTGGTACACCCTAGAGCGCTTCACCAATGACAATGGATTAGCGATCAACGCTCGATTCTTAACGCTTCATTCAAATGAGCACTTAGTGCCAGTTACCGGACTTCTCTACGTTTTAAACATTCTTCTCTTTAGCGGTTCGAATATCGGGTTATCGCTAATCACTTGGACGATGGGAGTTATTCAAGCGTTTTTCTTAGCGGCGTTATTACCCCCCCAGTGTCGAACTACTCCCACTATTAAGAAGCTGTGGTGGCTTGTTGTGTCGCTTTTCGTTTTCACGCCAGTTGCGCATCACAACTGGACTCATGGAATGAGCGGCGCATCGTGGATAACCGCGAATACCTTCACGGTTATCGCACTTTATTTTTTAATTGAATGCGACAATAAGTTTTCCTGGAGATCCGCTATCGCAAGTGCGGGAAGCGGAGTGCTCGCGGCAACTTCGTACAGCACCGGTCTTATGGCTTGGCCGATTCTTGCGCTCGGTGGCTTGGTAATGCTGCGTCGCGGTCAGTGGCGACCTTTCGTGCTGTTCACTGCCGCAGTAATTCCGGTGATCCTACTCGCCGTTCTAACTTTTGAGAGACCATCACATCGTGGCCCACCAACCGTGGATATTTCGTTAGCGCAGCACGGCAAATTTTTCGTAAGTCTGCTCGGAGGAACTTTTGATAGTAAGAATGCTGGTTTGATAGCTCTCGCTCTGTGTGCGCTGTTGATCATTCGTCTAATTACATACCGAAAGGGTGAGTTGCTTGCCGCCGCCTGGCCTTGGGTATTACTCTCTACTTATCCGATCACAAATGCTTTGATATCAGCGGTTTTTAGGTCGGATCAGTTCATGAGCGCGGCTTCCGCCTCGCGATACGGCGCATTACCGTCGTTATTCATCCTTAGCGTTGTGCTGCTCTTGGTAGCTAGTTTTTCTCCTCGTGCACGAATGAGCTCGCTTGCTGTCGTTATATTAGCCATCGGACTTGGAGTTTTTCCTTATTCACATTTCAGGCCGGAGATTAAAAACCAATTTGTGTATCAGGAAACTAAAGCGTTAGCCGGGCTTTCGTTGGCGTTGGATGCTCCGGACAAACAGTTCGTTTTGCGAACCACCATGCGGGACTATGCGCGGTTTTTAAATATGATTCCCCGTTTGAAGTTAATGCAACACGTTCCTTTTGATTCATCATACACTGCATGTCCGAGGCGAGGGGATATCATCGGAATTGATGAAAAGCTAACTCAAAACCCCGATCTGGTCACCGATGTTCGCAGCATAGTTATTGCGCGGGGCGAAAATGAAGCAGTCAACTTGAGAGTTTTCGCTCGGACATCGCGCAGAAAAGCTAAGCGATCGAAATGCTTAATTCTTATCGACGGTGAGAATCGAGTGATCGGTCGAGTTATCGAGACCAGGCTTCCGCTAAAGGGAACCAACTCGGAGTTCGACGGTAAAACACGAACGCGACTCGGCGGATATCTAATCAATCACAATGTCACTAATCCGGTTCGACTCGTGTTCTTGGCGGGACAGGATGGGAAGACTAAGCCCATTGGAATCACATCTGAGTTTCTGGTGAGTCCGCCAGAGAAATAGTCGGTTTTGCACCCTGCTTTCCGTATACTACCCACTCTTTTCGACGGAACGGATACATAATCAGGCAATAATTCCGGCCCAAAAACTGCCAATGCTTCAAGCTCGCTAAGCTAGATTTCTAACGAGCCGACCTCACGCGCCGTTACCATTAAATGTGATCGGATTACCGAGACTCAGAAATCTGCGTTTAGTAACCTACAAGCTGCTTAATTCCGTCCTTCCAATGTAGAACGTCGACTGCGCCAACCTTTTTTGGAATTGCGTCCTGAGAGAGACAGAATACTCCACTGTTCGGTATATCCGCTGCGAATTTATTAAGAACTGTGAGATGCTGGGACGTGATAGATCGAGATGACTTCACTTCAACTAACACCGGCGCTTGTCCAGGAAACTCAATTATTAGGTCAATCTCTGCATCGTCCTTAGTTCGCAAGTAAAAAAACTCAGCGCGCTTGTTCATATACGAGCATAGCCGATAGATTTCTAAGATAGTAAATTGTTCGAAAGTGTCGCCATACGCAGATGTTCGTTCAGCAAGTGGAGCCCCGGGTAATCGTTGGATAGCTCGCGGTAGTCCGGTATCGAAAAAATAAAACTTCGGTGACTGAGTTTGGCGTTTCCGAATGGAACGATGATACGACTCCAGCAACAAGCCTACATGCGTTTCAACCAACACCGAGATGTATTGTTTGATAGTGTCACTGGCTACGCCTACCTCACGACCGATGGCCGTGTAGTTAAGGATCTTCCCATTCATTTGGGCCGCGATATCTAGAAATCTTCTAAACGGGGGCAATTTTCGCACTAGTTGTTCAGCGATAATCTCTTCGCGCAAATACGTATTGACGTAACTTGTCAGATAATCGGCGCGTTCAGCATCCGTTGGACGTTGCGATAGCGTAGGCAAACTACCCCAGCGCAAAGCCGAACTAAGATCAAAGTCGTCGCCGTATTCTAGGTGAGTTAACGGAAACAGTTCACGCAAACTTGCCCGCCCAGCCAAGAGGTTCGCTCCCCCGCGTTTTAGCTTTCGAGAGCTGGAGCCGGTCATGGCAAATCGTAGGCCGCGTTCCTCAATCAATAAATGCACGGTATTTAGCAGAGCCGGGACACGCTGAATTTCGTCGATAAATACCAAGTCCCCGCGGGCCAGCGTACCCAACCGTTCGATTAGCGCGTCCGGACGATCAGCTAACGGCGCAAATTCATCGTCCTTGAGAAGATTCACAGACGCCTTGATCTCGTCGCCCAATTTCGCTGAGATCAGGGTAGATTTACCTACACCCCTTGCCCCAAAGAGAAAAAAGCTGTTATTATTCGGTAAGTTACATAGTCGCTTGTACATACTCGATAATTGTACGCCGATTATCGAGTATGGTCGATAGAAAGTTTACACCAAATTTAGCGACATGAGGGCGTTCGCTTAAGCGGAAACGATCACCCTGCATCGATTCGTCACAGCTAAGCAGCAGGTTGCTTGGTGATTGATTTACTCGATGACCAGCCTGCTAATTCTCGCCCTTAGGGGAAGGATCCTCCCAATTCGAATCTTTCGCGATTGAGGAGTTTTGCTCAGCAATCGATCCGGAGAGCTGATCGCAGTTCACACCTATCTCCTTACAAATACCGGGACACGGAACTGTTATTCCCAAGGCGCTGCAGGCCCGTCGCATATCCCTAATGCGTTCACATTCTTGCTTTAGCTCTGGAGGCACCCGTGGCGGCTCGCCTTCAGCAAATTTAGCGTCTGAACGTGGGCCGATAGCACCTTCAATTAACTTATCCACGACCGCATCAGCATCGATAGCAGGCATTTTACTAAATGCTCCGGACCCCATCAGAATTGCGCCGGCAGAGGCGATAGAACATACCCGCGGATTCTCAGCACATTCGGACTCGCACCTATCGATCATACAAGCCAGTCGTTCCTCGACTGATTGCGCGAAACTCTCACAAAGCTCTCGCGTCGGGTTTCTAGGAACCGTTGGCAATTGGGCACACTCTGAGAAAGAGGCTTTGCAGTCAGGTCCGATCGGGATCGTGCACCCGATTCCTCCAAAGCATATCGCAAACAGAATGATACTATAGACAGAGTGTGCTCTGTTACGATGACAGGAATAACTGTTGCTGACCATAATTCTTCCTCGCAAGTTCTATCGACAAATTTAACGTGGTATTGGTATGCCGGCCTGTCTGCAGTAGGATTCTACAATCTCTGCGCAACTCATTGCAGCCCCGAAGTCTGGGTTCGATTCCGAGTGCGGATTGTCAGGATTGCTGCAGTGGTTCAATGGAACGACACAAGCCTTGCCACAATCTATGCAATTTTCTACGCCCCCTGATGGATTCGATTCGAGTTTACGGCACAGGCAATCGTTGATATCACGTGCGCTTTGATAGAGGCATAACGAGTCTCTGGCGTCCTCACAGTCCAATCGATCCCAACCAGAAGACCCGTCAGACGAACTGCAATACTGTTCGATGTAACCCCTCATACACACAATACTTTCATCAAAAGCATTCCGCTCGGTGGCACATGATGACATGCCAGCCGGATCTTGCGAATGCCGCAACTCATGCCTAGCTGTACAAATTTTCCTTGCATGCGAGATATTGCGAGGGGTTTGCTTAGTCAGCTTCTTAATAAGCTTACTTGGAGACCAAACCTCTAGATTTTTTAAGCCCAGTAAACGGCACGTCGAGTTCGGGAGCGATATGCTACAGCGACTGGGCATACAAAACCCATTAGCCCCTGGTAAAAACTCTTCGTCCGGAACGCAAAAAACCGTTACGGCCGCACATGGCTCGGATGACTTAGCATCGTCAGCCGTGACACTACTTATCGGGCATTCATTCCTCGCTTTTTCAAGCGCGATAATGTCGTCAAGATTCGTGCCCACTTTCTTATCATCAGCGTTAGAGGAGCGGCCAAACCACGAATCAATTTCATTAGAAGGGCTCGGCGCGGGCGTCGCCGCTTCGCTCACTTTAGATGTCTCAGCGATGCCAACGAGAGAAACACCAAAGATAGAACATACAGCCAAAATGACCGAGCATGTTATAAAGGTGCGTGAATTCTTAGGCATAAGTTCGGCTCCAGCATGGGGTTCCTGGAATCAGATGTGGGGG
>JBGSNS010000162.1:0-10841 GCA_041739515.1 Bdellovibrionota bacterium | reverse complement strand
TCGGAGGCTCGTCCTCATAGACAAACAATAGACAGAACTCAGTCCAAATACGAGTCTGTAACAGAAAGTGTGTAAGACGAACAAAGATGCGCCACAGGGCGGGATGTTTTTACACTGGAGCTCGCGGAGAACTCAGTAGATAACCCGTTGATTTGGCTCCGTGTTCTCCAGAGGCTCCTGTGTAAATATTAGAAGAGTCGGACGCTTGACGTAATATCGCTTCCACGAATTATGTTACATTCCCATTTCCTCGGTGTCTGGGGAATCCGTAGTCGCAGATCAATCCTAAGAAATTTCAGCGGTATCTCAGTGTGATCGTAGTTCAAAAATCGTTTCTGCAAAGTATGCGCTAGACTGCGAGGCAACGCCTCGCGTTCCCAGCGGCATCTACTCCGTAAGTATCTCCACCCCGGTCGGTGTCACCAACACCGTGTGCTCGAACTGCGCCGATAATTTCCCATCCGCCGTTCGCACCGTCCAGCCATCGACTTTAGAAAGCGAAGTACGCGAAGTCCCTTCATTGATCATCGGCTCGATTGTAAATGTCATTCCTGGTAACAACCGTTCTCCGGTACCTACCCTACCAACATGCATCACCTGCGGAGCTTCGTGAAAATCTCTCCCCACTCCGTGTCCAGTATATTCCTTTACGATCCCGTAGCCGGCGGAGTGACTACGGATATAGTTTTGAATAGCGGCACCGATATCACCGACATGAGCACCAGGGCGCACAACGGATATCCCTTGGGCCAAAGCAGCCGCGGTCGTATCCACTAGCATTATCGACTCGACACTCGCCGCGGCGCGCCCACCAACGAAATACGTTTTACTAGCGTCGCCGTGAAATCCGTTCAGGTATGTCGTCACATCGACGTTGATAATGTCACCGTTTTTCAGCACCTCGAGCGGACTAGGAATTCCGTGGCAGATGACGTCATTAACCGACGTACAACATGACTTTGGAAATCCGCGATAATTTAGCGTCGATGGGTACCCGCCCACAGCGGTGATGCGCTGATGAACAAAAGAATTAATCTGCTCCGTTGTTACCCCGGCCCGTATAATAGTTTCCACATCGCGCAAAATATCCGCGGTCACACGACAAGCGGCTCGCATAAGCAAGATCTCTTCCGGGGTTTTAATTGGGATCTTCGCTAACATCCTCTCTATCTCTCCTACTAGACTAATCGACCGTTCCTAGTTTGAGGATAATACCGAATTGCTCGGCCGTCACTGGGGTGACGCTTAGGCGTGACCCCCTTTGTAAAAGCAGCATGGCCGATAACCCTTTAATGGAGCGCAGCTCTTCTATGCTGATTATTTGCTTAAATTTACTCATGAATTTTAAATCCGGCGCAAACCAGCGCGGTTTGTCCTTGGTACTCTTGGCATCGAAGAAGTCAGATTTTCGATCAAATTGGGTCGGGTCCGGATACGCCAAAGTTGCAACCCGGGCGATGCCGACGATTCCGGTTGGTTTCGCATTCGAGTGATAAAAGAGCACTTCATCCCCTACTTTCATCTCCATTAGGAAGTTGCGGGCTTGGTAATTTCTCACGCCGGTCCATTGAGTGGACTTATCCGCTTTAAGTTTATCAATCCCGTATACTTCCGGCTCGCTCTTAACTAGCCAACAGTTCGCCATCCCGTTATGGTGCATCGGTGATTTATTTAGAGCAACCGCTATGACGCAGCAACACGATGAGCAACCGGAAGGATTTATCTGTGAAATCGTGCACGGGGATGAAGCCCCTTCGGAGCGACTTACCCTACAAGAAGCAGCGATCTCTCCACGCGGGGCTCACGCGGATGTAGTCAAGCGCTTTAAGCTGGGGCGAATCGCTGCGAAGCGCTGTCTCGCTGCATTCGGAGAGCCTCCTACTCCGATACTGAATGGAGACGGCGGCGAGCCGCTTTTCCCTCCCGGTTACGTCGGATCCATTAGCCATACCCTCGACATCGCCGCCGCAGTTGTCGGACGCGGAGCTCAGTACTTAAGTTTAGGAATAGATATCGAGAGCGCGGATCGCAAAATTAACAAATCCGTCATAGACAAAATCGGAACCCCCCAAGAAAAGCGCTGGGTCAAGGAGGACGCTGCCAAACGTGGACTGATGGTGTTTTGCGCGAAAGAATCGGTATTTAAGGCGTTGTTTCCGATGCACAGAAAGCGAATGAATTTTTTAGACGTAGCTACCCATTGGGAAGAGGAGCACCAGGCTTTCATCAGTACGTTACTTACCGACTTTGGAAGTCCGTGGGACGCTGGGGCTACGGTACTGACGCTTTGTCACGAGTCCGATGGGCTTATTATCGCTCTCACGGTAATCGAGCAGCCGGAATAAGAAAACGACTCGACCGCACGTGCATAAGAATCTGTTTTTCTCTATAATTTGGCCGTCCCAATCGAACCCCTACATCACTAAGGAGTTGATATGATACGCGCCCTTTTGACAGCAGCATTCTTTTTTTCAGTAACACCTATATGCGAAGCTCAAACTCGAGCTGCCGGCAAAGGGCGTATCGATGACTACGTAACTTTCTATTCGATGCCCGGATTTCGGGGTGACAGCTTCAGCGTTGAGAGCGCCGGCGAGATAAGTAATTTAGGTTCCAGAAGGTTGGATTTTTTCACCGGTCTTTCCAGCTTCTCATCACAACGCCGCGGAGATTGGGACAACACGATTTCATCAATTGCCTTTAACGGTGCATTTGAGGTTACGTTATTTGCGGACAAAAACTTCGAAGGCGCGTCCAAATCCTTTGTTGTGTCCGCGGTTCATTTAGGGTCAGGCCGCAGAGCCACGTTTGATAATCAAGCTTCGTCTTTGCGATGGCAACCGCTGCAGGATGGGCAGGGCCAACCGCGAGTCATTTTCTACAATCGCGACGGGTTTCAGGGCAACTCTTTCGTTCTCTATCCCGGAGATTCAATCAGCAAGCTTCAGAAAAAGCGACGCACCTCGCGTAGCAAACATTGGGAAGATGAGATCCGTTCAATTCGAGTCGTAGGAGATGAGGTCACACTCAAACTTTATCAAGATAGAGAGTATAAAAGTAAGCGAGTAACTATACGCTCTGATGCGAGCTCGCTGCTTCCGATCGGTTTTAGCGCAATAGCTTCATCCGTGAGAATTAATGGTCGACGATAATCTCTTATAATGTCGCCCTCCTAAGTCTAGGTGAATCTCGTATTAAATTAGTATACATAAAGACATCACCGTTTCTCTGACTCCCCCCATAACAAGGGGTAGTGGAGATGAGAGCGATACTAATCGGGTGGAGATTTCCGACCGGTGAAAATCGCGATTTGGTCATCGGCCGTACTTGTCTCGGTGGTGTTCAGATTTATAGTCAACGGAATGAGGAGTAATATGATTAGTTCGAAGTCCAAGATAGTTTTAAGTGCTTTTACAGCTATCGCGCTTTCGGCGGCGATCGCAAGCGAAGCCCAAGCCGCAAATCCGGTGATTTTTCACGACGGCGCAAAAGTCTGTCGAAAGGTCAGATATGTGAAGGCAGCTCGACCAGTTGAGCGTGCAAAAACTCTTAAATTGCAAGAGACCTTGTACGTATCACCAGCGAAGCGATGCCCACGCGGATACAGAGATGTTGCTATTATTGCGACACCTGAAATGGTTCAAACCATCACTCAGAATTTTATCTCGCAGAATCCGAGTTCGGTTCAGGGACCAGCTGGTCCACAGGGACCGCAGGGTCTTCAAGGAATTCAGGGTGAACGCGGTCTTACCGGCTTAACTGGAGCACAAGGTCCAATCGGATTAGCTGGAGCGCCAGGTGCTCCTGGTGCACCGGGCGCTGCTGGTGCCGTTGGCCCACAAGGTCCAATCGGATTGACTGGTGCCGCAGGTGCAGTTGGGCCGCAGGGTCCACAAGGCCCGATCGGAGTAGCTGGAGTTGCTGGTCCACAAGGTCCAGCTGGTGCACAAGGTGCCGTTGGTCCTCAGGGTCCTGCCGGTCCTAGCTTAGTCACCACATGGGGACGGGATTACTTCGATTGGTGGGATGCAGATTTGGCGACCAATCCATATACAGGATTTAGCCCATCGCTTGCGACCCGGTGTAACAATACCTATCCAGTAGGCAGTACTGTTCCAACGGCGTCCGATTCAGTAAACCTTGGCAACCTGAGCAATCAGGTGAACGGAACTAGATTGGTCCCAGGTGGATTGTACAATATCACCGTGTACGGTGCGATCCCAGGAAACCTAGACACCGAGAGTCCATACGATAGCTGGGTTGCGATACGCAGTTATCAAGGCTTGGTTGGTGGCAATCCAGCCTACCTTTGGAAAAGAGGTGGCTCCCGCGGAAATAACTATCCGGACGGTGCAGCTTCTTTCGCAAGTACGTTGTTTGTAACCGCGGATCTAAACGGAGATATCTTTATCAGAATGCCGTGCAACGGTTCGACATTCCACGGCTTGTCGTATCATCGAATCCGTTAAGTTCAGCAAAATAGTCCGATAGCGGACTTTGAAGGCGGCGCTTGAAAGAGCGCCGCCTTTTTTTGTTTCGTTTGTTTTCGTTGGTTTTGTGAGAGTTAGTATCCGCGAAGCATTAGGATGGACCAGGGACAATAATTCGAGGCGAGTTACAAGAGTATCTGAAGCCAGGGAACCACCGCCAGAACAAGGTAAGCTCCGACCGACATTGTTATAAACGGGCGAAGCCATCGACGTGTATGCGCCAACCACATCACCAGAAGAGTAAGAGCTACGCCAACAGTCTTTACGATAAAAATTCCAGGGATCACTCCGTGAGTGGCCATCAGTCTGCCCACATATGGATTCGCCTCGCTCGTTAAGCCAAAGGTAGTAATACCGGCGAACGTTAAAAATCCATCCGCAACGTGGCAAGCAAGCAATAGTCCACCCATAACTAGGACATTTCGCGATACGCTGGACCGATTGACTCGAATCAGAACCGTAGGGCTGCGAAATCGTTTACCATTTAATCCAACATGATCAGTCTCATTACTCACGATTTCGATATTGAGCCGCCCCATACAAGAATATAGTCGACAGCTATCCGATTTTGCTTAATAGAGTGGTTTGAATAGGGCATCTGAATTAGGCATACTCCAGGTGCGCTTAGTTTTGATTCCTCGATGAAAACCAGGGTAATACCGTAGCCATATGCTTAACTTTCAAACTACATCAGCAATCGCTGCCCTTGCAGCCTCGACATTGCCATCCCTTCCCGCACTCGCAGACGTAATCCAAACCCAATATCGACTTCAACCGGGGGCGCCGAATGGAACATTTGATACCGGCCTCCGGTTGTCGTTTCAGTCAGGAGACCTTGCTGACGACGTATTGGCTATGTTTCAGCAAACTCAAACATGGGGAATGTCGGAGCAAATGGCTACGCTTCGACTGCAGACTACCATCAACACAGAAGCGGGATTTGTCTCGACAGCCGATGTTAATCCTGGCGGGCGGTTCGCCACCCGCAATTGGACACTCAACGTGTTCATGTTTGATGCAAACACGTTTGATCCTCTCGATCCGTATTCGTCTCTTGTATCTCAGCAATCTATTCTTACCACGTCTGGAATACCGCAAAGAGCTGGAACAGTTTTCAACACCAGTAGAGCGGTGCATGAGATGACTTACTCCGGCATCGTAATGCCGGTGCTCGCTGAAGGCTCTAGTCCGCGCACACTTTTAATTGCGTTTGCCCCTGAAGAGGGTATCGATGGTAGCACTCGCACCATTTTTGGGATTCCCATGTCGCTCATTCCGCTGGACTCGCCGCAACTTTTAGTAGAAGGGACGAATGATTTTCGGTACAACACTATTACGGATCCGTATTCGTTGACAGGTTTTGCACCGCGCCGCATCCCTCTTGCATTTGAGATAAATTCTGTCCCATCGCCTGGAACAGCTCTTCTTGGGCTCGGAGCCTTAGCTGTCGCCGCTGGCTCTCGCCGCAGAAGAGAGGAGTAACGCGTTACAGAGCGCCTGCTCCGTCACCCTAGGCGCAATCACGTATCGCTGCGCTGGTAGGTTCTCGTAGTACAACTCGCGACATCTGGGATTTTCGTAGAGATCGTCCCCAAACGCTAAAGAATGGGACGCAAAATGTCGAATTCCTCCGACATGAACGCACCACACATCAGCCCAAGTCATAAAAATGTAATAGCGTCATATATTATGCACCCTCGCCTTCTAATTGGGGGCTGTGCACTTATTCTAGTCGCACAGATGCTAGTACTTGGGTCACCAGATGATATCTCTGCAAGAGTGGGATTCGATACTAGTGCCTCGTCAGCTCGAACGATCTCTATTCAACCGTTATCTGGAGATCCGCTTCTTGAGTCAGAACGTGGCACAGCGGCAGCGGTCTCATACGCGTCAACAACGAGATTTAACTCTATGCCAATGCGCGACAGCGTGGCGATGACAATTTTGAATATAGACGAATTCTATTCTCCGCAACCAGCCCAACTTATCGTAGCCCATGGACCGCGCGGGGTACTCCCACCGGAACATCGTCGCGTTAGTTTTCCAACATTACCTCAAGAACCGGACCCCAACGGTGAATTTCTATTTGGCTCACCTCGAGCGATGGCGGTAGGCGATTTCAATCCACCACGGACCGCAGGGTTAGTCGGCTTAGGAGAGGATCTAGTCGTCGGCTTTAGTCAAATGGGCGCGTCTCCTCTCGTGTCGACGCTCGCCATTGTCAAAGACTTTGACTCCACATTGTTTACCAATTCATCACAAACCATTCCTGCAAATAATCTGGTAATGGTTCCGTTTAATTGTGCTAACGGAACTTGTAATCCCTCCCAAGTCGACGCCTTAACTACCGGTGATTTCAACGGCGATGGCTGGCGCGATATAGGAATCGTTGCGAGTAATACCACGCCTGCTGACAGAACATATTATCAAGACAACGATACAGATCGACCGTTCGGCGAAGGTACATGGCTATTTCTTTGTCTCCGAAACATCCCATCGAATCCGAATGACATGAATGCTGCAATGACGTTTAGTTGTGCACCTCGCGGTTTTCTTGCCGACGGACGTACCGGATCGTTTAATACCGACGACTGCGATCCGACAGATCCGGAGTGTAAGGGAACTCTTCGTTATCCGTTCGGTCAGTCCTTCCCGGTGATGCCTTCTTCGTCCCCTTGTCGGGCTGGCTATTTCATAGCAGCATTCACGGAAGGATCCATTGTTCGCATCGCTGAATTTAAGGGAGCAGCGCCCGATCCGACGCAATTGCGTGACGACGGTCTCCCAGCAGAGTTCGCGACCGTTATTGAGTATGACTACAAAGATGATTATCCGTTATATGCACAGAACGCTATAAAAGCGGTTGCTGTCGATATGGTAAACTTTGTCGGTGGTGCAACGAGTGCGCTTGATCTCGTCGTTCAGATTCAACCAGACTATTCAGCAGAGACTCAAGCATACAGTGAATACGACTGGGAAACTCAACCACGGGTATATCAACAACTTGTGGTTTCACAAAATCAGATCGGTTGGGATGGCTGGCCTAACACGCGATTGGCTCTTCCGATCGGCGCAACCACTAGGGCCTGGGATACGGTGCCGATGTTAGTTGGAGAATTTGCATACCTTCCGACGTCACGAGGAACAGATGAAATCGATATAGTCGTGCCAGGGCGGGTTGCAAGCGATATGAATGTTCCGATGTCATGGGACCCGAATGCCGGCTTTGCTTATACCAACGTAGGAGTCGGAGCCGAACAACAAACGACACGGTATCAGACGCAACTTATAGATGGTGCTGCACCGATTAAACGGGCGGTATCAGGCGAATTCCTGCGCTCAACGTATTACTTAGACAATGGTCAAACCCCGATGCGCGCGGACATTGCGATCATTACAGATCCGGATAGCAGTGGAGTAAGACAAATTCTATTTCGCGCAAATACTACGCCAGTGGTAGTGAGCACTACTAGTAAGGTGGATGATTCCACGACTACGATATTGAGGCCGCAGAATAAAGCACTGTTAGAATGCTTACCGGCTAGATTGCGGAGAGCGGTGCTAAAGATACGGCAGCAAGCGGGGAGCGTGAAATTCAGTGAAGGATTAAGTCGACTCCGAGTAATGTTATGAAGACCCAAAGGCGAATTCCTCATGCTGCAAGACAATCGGGGGGCGTGGTAATCGAAGCAGCGCTTTCAATAGGGCTCTTGCTGAGCATCTTTAGCGGCGTACTCACTGTCAGTACTACAATGATGCGACATCAGGCATTTATCCAAGCAGTCGAACCGCTAATTTTGGAATATGCTCGTAACGACGGGCTCCTTACCGCGGAGGAATACCGTAGCCGTGTCGCTAACGAGCTAATAGCGCGCGGACTGATAACAAGCGAAATGGCCGCTGGCGAAGGACTCTCCATTACTCCGTCGCTTTCCGAATACCAAAGCTCGGGAGACACTAGTGACTGCACCCGTTCCTATCCCTGCATGGTAAAGGTCACCATTCAAGCGAGACTTTCCCGCGGATTGTGGCGCCATGCTTTCGGAGATCCCGTAGTCTCTTTATCACTACCGGCAATTTATAAAGAACTCACGTAAACAAGCTACCGAATAACCCACCGAACGGGGCTCCCTCAAACCGACGTATCTGTGTCATCATTGAAGCGATGGACTTTACGAAATCAAATCGCCCGATTCCATCGTTACGAAGTCTAGCGCTGCATAAACATTCCAGCGGTGCTTCGATGGTCGAATTCGTTCTAGTTTTCCCCGCGGTACTAGCAATTCTGTTTGGGTGTATTCAAGCGATGATGCTTTTATTTCAAAAATCGCTTCTGGATGATGCGATCGAAGAGGTCGCAACGCGCTTAGAACGCAGTACAAATATTTGCGAAGATATTTCCGCGAGCGAACTTAATAGTATCGACTCTGGGCATATTTTACCGCGACTGTCAGAGATAAGTTCTATTTTTATGACTAGCGTGATTTTCCGACATGACGGAACGGACGTCACCGCGGTCCCTTGTATCGATCCAACTGATGATGATAATAACCAGAAAAAAATCGTCTTGAATCTGAATTACACGCTGCGATGCATGGTGTGTCAACCGCTTTCGCTTGGCGCACTGGGGAGCAATATTCCTTTTTCGTCGCGGCATTTATTGCGACCCGAAACTTTCGGCCCGGAGCAAACGTGCCTAAGCACGCTCGATGCTGGCTCGACATTATGCAGCGAGGTTCCATGAGTACAGACTTAAGGCGTTTTCGTCCTGTGGGCTCGAGATCAAGCGGTGCCATCCTTACCCTCATCGCGATGGCTCTAACTGGATTCTTGATTCTCGCCGGGGTCAGTATCGCAATAGTTCAACGGACTATGCTCTCTCGGTACTTTTCATCGCTCGCTGACGCTGCTGCATTGGCCGGCACGTCTGTTCTCGTCGTCGATAAAGGATGTTCATCGGCGTCTGCAACTACATCTGGAATCGGTGGCTGTTCGTCTATTGATCGATGGACATCCGCGCCTGCGTTCGTTGCGAAAACTCTGCAAGCAGCGAGTCCACCAGGGGGTCTATTCTCGCCAGGCTCTGCTGCGTTAGTCGCACTGGCGCAATCTATCCCGGATCCGATTACCGGGCCTAGATTTCAGACACCGGAGTCGAGTCCTGTAGTATCAGCTACGATTGAACGCGGATGGTGGCGCGGCACTACGGATATTTCAGGGGTTAGGCGATTTGAGTTTATCTCCCTTGAGGACCAAAGTTTAATAAATGGCACTTACGATGCGCCAGGAATCCCACGAGAATTTCGCTTTAACGCGGTTCGCGTTCGAATCACTGCGCGACCTGCTAGGCTGTTGTTTGCAGAGAATTTCATCGGGGAAGCCCTCAGTATTTCTAAAGAATCGATCGCCACGGTGAATCACGATCAAGAGGTTCCACTCGCTCCTTTTGCCGTGCCGTTATGCGCATTGATTAAACAAACCGCTGCCGCACCGTTAGCGATCCCCGCTGTTACTGAGGAAACAGCAGCTTTGCAATCACGCTCTTATAACGGGATGGAAATCTGCGTAGCAGACAGACTAATCGCTCCAACCTCACGTTACTGTTCTCCTAGTGACACCGATTGCCGAGGAGTAGTGCCACAATTTAATTGGGATCCTAATTTTTACGCTTCTAACGGTCCATCTGGTGATTCGCGCGTTTCAGAAATTAACTACTGGCTCCGAACCGATATCTCTGATGCTGGGATGCTAGCGGGACCTCGGAAAGCAACCAACACTGCAGATCGTTTTTGCTTCTGGGGATCTCCGCGCTATTCTGAGCCGGAAGATAACTTTGCGTTCGCTGCATGGCGCTGCCCTGAAGATAGTTCACCACCAAATGAGTCAGACACGATTTATTCAGATAGTTTCGGTTCAAAATGGCTAAAAACGTATTCTGGCGAGGTAGTGAGAACGGGTGAGAGCCTTTGTCCTATCCCCAACGGGTTTACGTCTGCGGACGCTAAGGAAGCGATTTGGAATACTATATCAAACTCATCACCAACTGTTCCAGGAGCCACCGTCCCGAATTGTCCAGCCACTGATCATGCGGAATTAAACGTTAGTATCAACTCAAACCCCTCGTTAAATGCATTTTTGGTTTCAGCGAATCTCGGGCCCCAGCAACTTACACTCTTTAATGAGCATCGGTTTTTTCAAGCTGGCAATGCAATTCTAAACCTGTGCGTTGGGTTAGGGGCTCCAGCACCCACATCACCCTCACCGACAACAACTCCGCGCCCGCGCTGGCCTAGAGATTTTGGCCGATATTGGCGAAATCCGTCGAGTATTCCTCGAGAGATTCCAAGCGTT
>JBGSNS010000143.1:0-4901 GCA_041739515.1 Bdellovibrionota bacterium | reverse complement strand
AATAAAAATGGAAAACTCGCTTGGGAGCTTGCTGGCTCCTCCGCAAGGTATGAGTTAGGCGGTGCCCAAGTGTCGATTAAAGATGCAGTGGTAAAAAGTAGGCTGTCGAACGGCACATTAGCGACGCTACAAACTCCGGATGCAAAGATTTTAATGTCCGGGGCCACTCTTAGCGAAGCTGAAGGCACGGGCGGCGTAACGATCACTCTCGACTCAGGAGTAACTGTAAATACTCAAACTGCTAAGTTTGATCGCCTTACCGGCAAAGTGACCTCCCCTACCGAGCTTACAATTTTACATCCGCAGGGTTCCCTCACCTCTGATTCCTTCTCGGGCGATACGACTCGAGGTATTTTTGTTTTTGTCGGAAATGTGCAGACGACGATTCTGCCGAAGGAAAAGAAATGACTACAAAGTTGTATTTAATCTTAGGACTTCTTAGTGCTCTATTTATTCCGCAATTCGGAATAGCCCAAACAAGATCTAAATCCGTTAGTTCTAGCTCAGCTTCTAGCTCCTCATCGAGCTCCGCCGTCGCAAAGGATCCCTTCGCCCTGTTCAATCAGAAGCAACAGAAGGCACCAACTTACGTTTCAGCGGAAAAACTTACCGTCGATAATGTAAAGCGTGTGTTTGAATATTCCGGAGACGTCGAAGTTATTCAGGGCGATATGCTTCTTACAAGTAAACGGTTGGTCGGCACATATTCTGAGCAGAACCAGATTCAAACGATGACCGCATACGAAGATGTAATGATCACAAAGGGCGAAAACATTCGCGCCAGTGGAGATCGTGCCGACTATGACGGTGTCGGTAGAACTTTCGTGCTGACTGAGAATCCGGAGCTTCAACAACAAGGATCGATACTAACAGCTGACAGAGTTAAGGTATTCCTTGACGAGAATCGCAGCGTTGCGGAAGGCAACGTTCGAATGAAACTAGCTAATAAACCATAGAATCAGTTCTGCCGCTAAGATTTAGGCCCGGTTGAATGAGAAGCCGTCAAGCGACTTTACAATAGAGTCCCGCTGGGAACCAAGCGCAGCGCTCGCCAAGCGATGAAATACGTGCTGCTCCGTCCGTACAACGCGCTCTCTATGCGGCAAGGTTCGCGGGTCGCTCCAAATCTCTAGAATAATTGCTTCACTTAAGCTTCGATGATGATTCTCTGCAGAATCAATTAATCCGCTAAGGTCGCCATCTACGTTCGAGCGGTAATAGTTCAAAGCATGATTCATCACTATTTTCTGCCCGAATATTCTAAGTTCTTTCGGCTGCATTAGCTCTGATAATGACTTGTGATCAAAATATCCACGCGGATCGTTAAGACACTCCGTTTCCAACCTCGTGATAAGCGAACTGTCTAGCTTCACAGCTCGCAAATCGGACACAATCGTATTTGCAACCACCTGAAGCGCGGCATCATACCGCCGTGAAGCATCGCCGCGCACCGTGTTCCACCTCGGTTCCATAACGAGGTCTCTCATGGAAAACGTTTGGTGTGGCGATCGTGAAGATGAAAAAATTGGCGCTTCATCGATCCATAAATCAAGAACCGCCCTTTCCACCATCATTGGAAGCAGTCCATTCTGCAGAGTGGTTCGCAAATCGTCTTGATTAAGACGATTCAGAAACGTTGAATAGTTCACATTCCATCGATGCATAATCGAACGCCCGACCGAAGGCGGATCCAATTCGAATCCTAGCGAAGCATCAGGCAAAGAGAAGGAGTGCATTGCGATTTCTGAATTTGGACTCGCGCTAGAACCAGATAATCTTCGAGATACTATCTCGTTATTAACTCTGAGCGTTACGATTTCCTGAAATAACTCGCACGCCTTAGTGACTACCCTAACCGTTAATGCGCCGGCATCCTGATCTGTACGTTCTTTCCTCTGGCTTTCGGCTAACGCGAAAATTGATTCGTATCGAGTACGAAACTCGTCGGCCACCGGTCGTGGGATTAAAAAGAATTCTTGTGAGAGGTGATGAGTAGATTTTTGGGACTGGGATTGATCCATACTGCCGGGCCAAACCTACATCGGTAAAACACCGTAAGAAAGATTTATTTACTAGAATTCCAAGCCCTTGGGTTTTACGTGTAGCCATTCTAAGCTGTCCTTCGATGGCCGTACTGGAATGTAAGAATTTAGTTAAGAGTTACCGGGGGCGAACCGTTGTGGCTGAGGCTTCCGTTTCAGTCTCAAGCGGTGAGGTAGTAGGACTCCTAGGGCCGAATGGAGCGGGAAAAACCACCACGTTCTACATGATCGTCGGTCTAGTTGCTCCAGAAGCGGGCTCCGTGTTGCTTGATGGGCACGATATCACGGCCGAGCCGATGTACATGAGAGCTAGGCAGGGTGTTGGATATCTACCTCAGGAGGCCTCTGTTTTTCGCCGTATGACCGTAGAGGATAACGTCATGGCGATCCTTGAAACGATGGAGTTTCCCTCGCTCACGGCGCGACGTGAGCGACTAGACGAGTTACTAGGAGAGCTTGGACTATCTGAAAAGCGTAACCTAATGGGTAGCTCCCTATCCGGTGGGGAACGCCGCAGGGTGGAAATTACTAGAGCTTTGGCCCGTAACCCAAAGTTTATCCTGCTAGATGAGCCGTTCGCAGGCATCGATCCGTTAGCGATCGAAGATATCCAGTCTATTATCTGGAAACTAAAAAGTAACGGCATTGGGGTACTGATTACCGATCACAACGTGCGCGACACCCTCAATATTTGCGACAAAGCGTACATCATGATTGACGGCAAGGTGCTGGTGACCGGAACGCCGGAAGAGATAATCAAACACCCGGAGGCTGTACGGCATTACTTGGGCGAGTCGTTTGCGTAGGCCCGGGAGCCGGAAGGACGGCTGGGACCGCGAAGAGTTTTTTTGCAGTCTTGGGCAGACTTTGCGGCACCTTTTCTCAAAGCAAGCTTGCCAATGAAAAATTTTAGTTGGCCTTTAGGTTCACTCGGATCTGCAAGGGAATTGCAGAGACTGCGAGGCAACGCCTCGCGGTCCCAGGGGAATTTCGTCAATTTTTTGACACAAATCTGTTACAGCTTTCCACGCTCTTGGCATGTTATTTGCCGCAAATATCATTAGACCCGCACACCCCTACTCTCAGCATGCATCAAAACCTACTGTATGGGTCTTGAAGCACGCTTAAGTCTTAAAATGAGTCAGGGGTTACTAATGACCCCTCAGTTGCAGCAAGCTATTAAGCTTCTGCAGCTAGGACGACTTGAGTATCAAGAGGCTCTTGAACGGGAACTTCTAGAAAATCCAATCCTTGAAGAGGACCGTGGTGCTGAACCAGCCTCTGGTACTCTCAGTAACGAAGAGGCGACTTCGGAGTCAAACGATCTAAACGGCATTCAAAACGACAAGCCTGAAAGATTCGAAGAATTTTTTGAGAATCTATTCTCTGACTCACGCGCAAACACATCCCCTTCCGCAAGCTCTAGTTCAGATTTTGCAGAACGACCATCACTTGAAGCGACACTCACAAAACAAGAATCGCTCCAGGATTTTCTTCTTAAGCAAGTTCGTCTCGCTGACTATAACAAAGAAGATGAAGCGCTAATCCAGTACGTAATCGGAAACATTGATCGCGATGGATATCTTTGCGTAACGCCGGAAGAGATCACAGAGGCAACATCGTGCACTCCGGAGCAGTTGACCAGAGTTCTCGATTTAGTTCACAGCCTAGAGCCATCCGGCATCGGAGCACGAGATTTAAAGGAATGTCTTCTTCTGCAATTAGATGATTTAGGTCTAGGCGATTCCCTCGCGGCCCGCATCGTTGCTCGTCATTTGGATAAGATTGAGTCCCGAAAGATCGAGTTAATAGTCAAAGCCGAGCAATGCGATCAGTCCTCCATAATTAAAGCGATTAATACAATTCGCGAACTAGACCCGAAGCCAGGACGACCGTTCGCGGAGGACGAGACACGATATGCTATCCCAGATATCTATATCTCTAAGGTCGGTAACGAATTCGTTGTTACATTAAACGAAGAAGGTTTACCACGACTGAGGGTCAATACCGAGTACTTAGACATGCTCAAGAAAGAGGTCGCTGAGGGAACCGGCGATAAAACTTACCTAACAGATCGTCTCAAAGCAGCTCAGTTTCTAATCAAGAGTATTCACCAACGACAGACAACCATTTCGAAAGTCGCTAACAGTCTGGTGAAATTTCAGCGGGATTTTTTCGACAAAGGAGTCTCACATCTAAAACCGTTGACGCTTAAAGAAGTAGCTGACGATATCGGAATGCATGAGTCCACTGTAAGCCGCGTTACGACGAATAAGTTCACTCATACACCGCAGGGTGTATTTGAACTGAAGTATTTCTTTACCACCGGTGTTAAAGGAGCAAATGGGGATATCTCTTCTAGTTCCGTCAAGGAACGAATTAAGCAGATCATCGAAGGCGAAAGCTCAGAGGCTCCGGTAAGCGATCAGCAGATAGTTGATATTCTTACCCGCGAAGGCACCGAAGTCGCTCGTAGAACCGTCGCTAAGTATCGTGAGAGTTTGGGAATTCTCGCGTCCTCGCAGCGAAAAAAGCTCTTTTAAACACATCAAGAAAATTTGAAATATTTCCTTCTCATCGTCCGAGATCTACTGTAATTTCAAGGTCTGTATGACAAACAACAAAAATATCTCCGTAATCACCACATTTAGAAACTTTGAAGCTTCGGATGCTTTAAAAGGTACAGCGGAGGAAAAGGTTGTCGCGTGCTTACAAAAATTCGTGCATCACGACACCGAGGCGCACCTCGTATTAAACGTCGAGAAAACAAGACAGATCGCTGAACTCACTTTCCATGCAGACGGCGCTGATTTCCAAGCGAAGGAAGAGAGCCCTGATATGTATTCATCAATAGATAAA
>JBGSNS010000131.1:0-3783 GCA_041739515.1 Bdellovibrionota bacterium | reverse complement strand
CATCGACCCTCCGATTGCCGAAGGGGTTGGACAGTTTCGGCCACTCGAAGGGTTTATCACCGGTCCAGTCCTCGACGTCCTTCGCGCCCTCCTACAGCACAATAACTTTACTGTTCATACCGCTTCTGACGGTGAGTCCGCGTTGGCCACCCTACACCACACCCCAGCGGATGTAATAGTTTGCGACATCATGATGCCGCGCTTAGATGGGTACGGTCTGCACGCAGCGGTACGAGCAAATCCAAGTCTTTCACATATTCCGTTTGTATTTCTTTCCGCACTCGGCGATCAGTCCGAAGTCTTGGAAGGAAAAGCGATTGGAGCAGATGACTATCTGACTAAACCCTTTAAGCCAGACGAATTACTAGCTGTAGTCAAAGGCAAGGTGCAACGCGGCAAAGTTCTAGCAACTCGCAGCGAGGAACGCTTCGATAGCTACAGACGTAAAGTGGTTCATATTCTGTCTCATGAATTTCGAACTCCTCTGGTGGCAATCAATACCGGAACCGAATTGCTGCTTGATCGCAAGGACTCGCTGGATGAGAAAAAGACACGCGATCTTCTTGAGGCTATTCAACGCGGCGGTCAGCGACTCGAACGGCTCGTTACAGATTTCATGTTGTTGCAGCAAATCGAAGCAGGAGTGGCAGAACGAGTTTTCAAGAGTCGTTCGCACCTCGTCCCGGTTCATACTTTCTTTGACGAGTGGGTGAGCACCGTTCAGGAGGAATCGAAGGATTGGGATATCGAGGTTCGAAAATTAGTCCCAGAGGTCTTTGTATTCGGCTACGAACCATATCTAATTGACATCGCCAATCGACTTGTCTCAAACGCTAAAAAATTCTCGTCGTTGCGTAAAGAACTAACCCTCGGCCTAGCATGCTCTGAAGGTGAAGTAATTCTCACCATTGCAGACCGTGGAGTAGGAATCGACGCTACCAAAGTACCTGAGGCGTTAGGGGCTTTCGGACAGATTAACCGTGAGACCTTTGAACAACAGGGAAGCGGCCTCGGTCTATCGATTGCATCTCGCTACTCTGAGCTGTTCGGAGGAAGAGTTACTATATCCCCACGCGATGGCCCTGGGGGCGGAGGAACAGTCGCAATGGTTCATATCCCCGCTCAAATACCAGCGATAGAAAACTCGTAATTGCTCTAGAAACATCCCCGTCGCATACAAGATTTCACTTCTCTGATATGGGTTCGAGCATCCGAGGCTGATTGCGTCCACGCCGGTAAAAACCAATATCCTAGACCCTAAATGATCCCCCCTGTCGCGTTAGTCGAGAGTTTCATATGATTACGCGGATGAAAATCTCCGTAAATTTGCTTAGGATCGCTCTCTTCATCGCTGCGGTACCGATGGGAGTCGGGATGGCCGGTCCGAATATCGCGTCCCCTGTGCCGAACAGCGCGTCCGCTGTGCCGAGCAGCGCGTCCGAAACTCCAATTGTCGATGAGTTAGATCTGGCTATCGAGAGCTTTCAGAATCGGGTTGAGATGCGCACTCTGTCTAATGGCTTGCGAGTTCTTTTTTATAAGCGCGGCGTAGCACCAGTTTTCGCCGGAGCCGTCGTGGTCCGCGTTGGGGGGAGTGATGAACTTCCCGGTCATACCGGTATCGCTCATATGTTCGAACACATGGCGTTTAAGGGAACCTCAACGATCGGCACTTCAGATTATAAGCGAGAGAAAAAATTGCTGTCTGAATTGGAGAAAATAGCGATAGCAACCGACGGAGCCACAAATATTAGCGGAGAGGAAAAACAGCGCTGGGCGGAAATTACAGCGGAGCTTAAAACTCTCTGGGATCCGGACGCGTTTACTAGAGAGTATGAGAAGCGCGGCGCCTCCGGCATGAACGCTACAACTTCGGCTGAACTGACTAGCTACTTCGTAAGCATGCCGGTTGTCTCCTTCGAATTCTGGGCCGCCATGGAGGCTGCCCGACTCGGGGACAACATAATGCGACAGTTTTATCAGGAGCGCGATGTGATCCTCGAAGAACGTCGGATGAGATACGATGATTCAGGAGACGGGAGACTCTACGAACGCCTGTTGCAAACCGCGTTTACGACTCACCCGTACCGTTATCCGGTAATTGGCTACCCCCAAGATATTAGTAAGATCACAGCAACCGACACTTTGGAGTTTCGCAAACGATTTTATGTCCCTGAAAACACCGTAGTATCCGTAGTCGGAGACTTAGAGGCTGAATACGTATTTAAAACAGTTGAAAAATACTTCGGCCGGTTAAAACGCAGTGTAGTTCGACGCAACGACATTCCCGCAGAACCACCACAAGCTGCTCAAAGAACAAGCGTAGTTCATTTCCCGGCGGAACCTCAGACATATTTTGCCTACCATAAGCCGAGCTACCCACATCCGGACGCACTGCCGATCGTTGTCGCCAATCAAATCCTTGCCGGAGGAGCAACTTCTATTTTGTATAAAGATCTCGTCGAGGGCCAACGGATTTTGTCGAGCGTCGAGGCAACCGAAGCCCCCGGCTCCGCGTATCCCAATCTTTGGGTATTAGCGATTGCTCCGCGTTCACCGCATACAAACGAGGAAGGGATCGCCGCTCTCAAAAAGACTATATCGAGCATAACGCTCAATGAGATTCGTGAAAAGTTCGAGCCCGCAAGGCGGGCTCTGGTAGTTGGTGAGATGGCGAAACTTAAATCCAATATCTCAGTCGCGTTGGATTTAGCATCAACCGAGTTATTAAATGGCTCTTGGCGGGCGAGTATCGATCAATTGGCCGAACTAAAGTTGGTGACAGCAGAGAATGTCCTCGACGTAATCCAACGCTATCTAAATGAGTCGAACGAAACGATCGTTGTTCTTGAACGAGCCGAGGTCTCGCCACTCACAACGTCCAATCCATCAAGTTAGAGGAAGACAAAAGGAACAGATGAGAGCTTTTCAGTCGTTACGGTTAGTAATTGGGATATTCTTCGCTGCTTCCATGGCGTTGACTGGGTGTACTCGCAAATTGCTTCCAGTGCCAACTGATATTCCGCTTACAAAGTACGAGACCTCTATTGTTCCGGAGAAAATTACTCTCGAGAACGGCTTGACGATCTTCGTGGTTGAGGATCGAGAATTACCGATCGTATCGGGCACTCTAACCATTCGAGGTGGAAGCCTGCTCGACAAGCGTAGAGGGTTGACTCCGGCGATGGCGGGACAGATGCGCGAAGGCGGGGCAGGGGACTTAACCGGCGCACAACTTGATACTGAACTGCAGAGACTGTCAGCAGTGATCGGCTCTGGTGCTGGACAAGAGAGCATCTCGATTACTTTTAGCTGCCTTGCTGCTGATTTAGATCGTGTCTTTCAGCTCTTTAGCGACGTAACATTACGTCCGCGCTTCGAGGAAAGCAGGCTCAGCCTGTGGCGGGCTCAAGCACTCGAAAATATCAGACGACGAACGGATGAACCGTGGACCGTGGCCGGAATAGCGTTTCAACAATTAATATACGGGAATACGCCATACGGAGCAGTTACGACCAGTAATGACGTGCGAGCGATTACGAGATCGAGTTTGATCAATTTGCATAAATCCGCCATCACCCCATCCGGTTCGTATCTCTCGATTAGCGGTGCGGTCGATAGCGAGCGGGTACTAGAGCTTCTTGAGAAAAATTTCGGGCCGAATTCAGAACCTTGGCAGATTGGAGCTTCTTCAACCCCGCCAGCCCGCAGTACCATACTTCCAAAGCTTGATTACGAGCCGCGCCCGGGAATCTACTTCATTGAGCTGCCGCTAACTCAAGC
>JBGSNS010000014.1:0-4061 GCA_041739515.1 Bdellovibrionota bacterium | reverse complement strand
GCAAGATCGCGCTCGTTACCTTGTAGATCTGGAATCAGTAACTCAACTTTGCAATTCGGCGCGTGTTTATGAACAGCCGCTACAGTTTTGGCGAAGTGAGAGGCTCCGTTATCGGTTGAATCATCACGATCCACGGAAGTGATAACAGCATGGCGTAGCTTGAGCGCTTTAACAGCGATTCCAACTCGTTCTGGTTCGAATGGATCTAGTGGGTCTAACGTGTTGGTTTGTCCGGAAGCGGTTGTTCCTTTTTTAACCGAGCAGAAATGACATTTTCGGGTGCAGAGATCCCCCATGATCATAAACGTAGCGGTGTGATGCGACCAGCACTCGCCCATATTCGGACAGCGCGCCTCTTCACACACGGTGTGAAGTTTCTGCTCTTTAACGATCTTAAGCGTCTCTAGGTACTCGGGCGAGCCAGGAGCTTTAACCTTAAGCCAGCTCGGCTTTACAAGTATATCCTTTCGTGTGGCATCGCCTGGTTGAGAGCTCATGAGTACGATCTGATTAAACCATTACCAAATTAGACCATTACCAAATTAGACCATTAATAGCGCAGGCATCTCCAGTGATTCTTTGAAGAATTTCAAGAACGAAGCACCCATCACGCCATCTATGATTCGGTGATCGACGGATAGAGTAACCTTCATCGTTTCTCCGATGAGAATCTGGCCGTTTGAGACGATCGGCTCCGTTACAGTTGAAGAGACAGCAAGCACAGCTCCCTGTCCTGGATTGATGATTGCGGTAAAGTTTTCAACGTCGAACATTCCCATGTTCGATATGCTAAACGTTCCGCCTGACAAGTCAGCCGAGGTTGGTTTGCCGCCCTTGGCGCGCTGAACTGCGGCACGGGCCTCGATTGCTACTTCGCGTAACGTCATTTTCTCAGCCTCGCGGATTACTGGGATCAGCAATCCGTCGTCGACTGATGTAATGATTCCGATGTTGATTTGTCCGGGCTCAAATACCCCGCCGTTACGGACTGCATTGTTCACCCGTGGCTCCTTAGAAAGCGCGTACGCGGCAGCTTTAATGATCAGGTGATTGAGACTTAGTCCCGTAAAATCAGAGCGTTCTTTAAGATTCGCCTGCAACCGCTTAGCTTCGCCCATGTTGATCTTTGCGGTGACGTAGAAATGCGGCGCCTCGCGAACGCTCTCTTGCATGCGCGATGCGATTAGGGAGCGCATCTTAGACATCTCACGAATAGTGCCACGAGCGGACGGATTCGGTGTTGATTGCGAGCCAGAAGCTGAGCCGCCTGAACTTGAGCTACCGGAGTTTGAAACGACCGCGAGATTAGGAGTCGGCTTTGCGGAAGAGCTACCACCAACATTCTGTTCGATATCTTTGCGAACGATACGACCATCTGGGCCGCTTCCGCTAATCAGGGAGAGATCTACGTTGTTTTCCGCAGCGATCTTCTTAGCGAGTGGAGAAGCCTTAATGCGCTCAGAGCTGCTAGCGCTCGGAGCAGACCCGCTAGCTTGGGCTGAGAAGTTCGGAATAAGTTGAGGCTTCGATGGCGTAGCTGTGGGCGTTGGAGTCGGGCTCGGTGGAGCAGAGGCCGGGGCAGCGTTACTTGGCGCGCTCGTCTGATCGTTCGTTTCCGATCTAGCCGACACCTGTTCACCTTCAGCACCTAAAATTGCGATTACATCTCCCACGCCTGCTTGGCTTTGGGCCGGAATCACTATTTTAAGAAGGGTCCCTTGATGAAAACTTTCGATCTCAAGATTAGCTTTTTCTGTCTCTACTTCAGCGAGAATATCGCCGCGAGTGATTTTGTCCCCTTCTTTTTTCTTCCAGGCGAGAATCTTGCCTGAATGCATCGTGTCGGAAAGCTGAGGCATTTTTATATCGACGGCCATAGGACTGATACGAATTTGATAAAGTTGTTAGGCGGTAGAGTAGCGGAGGCCGGGGGAAACCTCAAACCTATCGTGGTTTAGGATACTCGCCATCCTTGCCGATACCATTTTTAGGGAACAGAGAGGGGATATTTAGCACACAAAACCCCCACGCCAGGTAGCGCAGAGGGCCGGAAGCGATCACGGTAGTCAAAAGGGCAGCGATTCGAACCGCAATCGTGGCCATTAAAATGGGGGAAAATGGAGGCTTTCCACCGTGCTCTGTGGCGCTAAACCCACTTACATTAAACCGTACCGCGACAATACCGCCGACCATCAGTGCGATAATCGATCGAGCGATGATATCCAGCGCGAAAACTTCAGCTACATAGCTTAAAACCTCCAGGGTTATTCCAGCCGCGAATAGGCCGGAGAGAATCCTGCCGTATTTGGAACCGAGAAAAGCTCGCAGCATACGTAGTCGATCTCCCCACACCTCATCGGAGGCGAGAAGATACTTTGAGCCGAGTATTAACGCTGCGATACAAAGTGCTGCTAGCGATTGCGCTTCCTCCGAGACCGACAGTGAGGCGGGCAGTAGCGAGCTTGGAAGCCAGATTAGATCAATTAAGAATGTACAGCGCACTAAGATTATCACGTTTTTGCCGGTGATTTTCTTTTTGGCTGCTTTGGGGGATAAATCCATACTGCCGCAACTACAAAGATTTAATCGTGGTCCTTAAAGGTGGATAATGAATACTGAATCCGAAGCGCGAAAGAGCAAAGATCAGCCGCTTTCTGTTACGGATGTGGTCGCCATTACGCGCTCGCTCTTAGAGGAGGCGGTGCCGGAGATCGTTTTTAAGGCAGAAATAGGGGAGATTCGTTCCGGAAAGACCGGCCATATTTATCTCACCGTTAAAGATGAAACGTCTCAGGTCTCGGTAGTGATGTGGGCCACGGTTGCTGCGCGTTTTAAAATTAAACTCGTTCCGGGCCTAGCGGTCATGATCGCTGCTCATCCAACGGTGTACGGAGCTCGCGGATCGCTACAGTTTGTGGTTCATCGGATCGCTGAAGCCGGAGAAGGAACGCTTCAGAAGAAATTCCTCGAATTAAAGGCGAAACTTGAGAAAGAGGGGATTTTTGCGCAATCGCGCAAACGATCACTTCCGTACTTGCCGCAGCGCATAGGAGTCGTGACGTCCGCTAATGGGGCGGTGATTCACGATATAATGCACCGTATGGCGGAGCGTTTTCCAAGCGTGCAAGTAGTATTGATTGATGTGCGTGTGCAGGGCGAGGGAAGTGCTGAAGAGGTCGCCAAGGCGATCGAGCAATTTAATCGCCACTCGCTCGAAGATGGACGGGTTGATGTTCTCATCGTTGGGCGAGGCGGCGGATCGTTGGAGGATCTCTGGGCATTTAACGAAGAGCGGGTAGTGCGCGCGGTGTATGCGAGTGCAATTCCGATTGTTTCCGCGGTTGGACACGAAACCGATGTATCGCTATGCGATTTGGCAGCAGATGTGCGCGCCCCGACCCCAACGGCCGCAGCGGAAATCGTTGTCCCGCGCAGAGATGAACTGATCCGACGAGTTTCTGATCTAGCATGCAGGCTTCTTGATAGTGCGCGTGTATTGGCACCGTTGGCGCAAAGGCTAGATGAGGTGGCTCTCAGGCTTGATCGCTCTCTCGCACTCGTTCTTGAACGCGCATCAAATATGATTCGTTTTAGCGAACAAAAGCTTCGGACCTTGCAGCCGCAAGCATTGCTACAGCAAGCGCAGCAACGAATAGCGCAAGCCGCAAAGCGCCTACAGCTTGCAACGGGAGCGATATTGCAGCGTTCTACGCTAGAGCTGTCCCGTCACGAATCACGACTACAAGCGATGAATCCAAAAGCCGTACTGAAGCGTGGATACGCGGTTGTGAAGCGCGGCGAGGTTGCGGTGCGCGATGCGCGCGAGGTGCAAGCGGGAGATCTGTTAGAGATCTTATTGGGCAGCGGCGAGATCGGGGCGCGAGTTACTACTGGCGTTGAGTAATCGCCATAAAATCTCACCACGAAGACCACAAATAACACAAAGGAGAACCAAACCCTTCGTGTTCTTGTATGTAGTTTTCTTGGTTGTTTTGGAGGGGTACACTTCTAAATGGCCTGGTGGGAGAGCAGCTCGATTTAGTGTTCAGTGCGTAGCGTAG
>JBGSNS010000094.1:0-5152 GCA_041739515.1 Bdellovibrionota bacterium | reverse complement strand
CATGAAGTCCGCTGGAAATCTGCGGATGTTTCTCGTGACTTGTTCGTTTAGTCTTTTCGTACTTACCCCATACAATTGCGCCAGGTCGCGATCCAGAATTACACGTTTCCCATTGAGAGTGATGATTTTTGATTCAACTTGGTGTTCCACGTATAAATAATCGTGAAAATCGGCTGAAAGTTTCCTCTTTAAGAGTGGATAACAATCAAATCGTACGGACGCGTCCCGCGCTGCACATTTTAGCCGTTATCTGCCTGCCTAAGCGGCCTTCACTGCTTTCTCCAGCAGTTCGTGCATCAATGTCTGGTAGGGTTTTCTTCGTAACGTCGCTAGCTTCCGAATGTCTGCTAAGAGTTTTGGGGAAAGCCGCACAGCGATCAGTTTTTTTGGTGACTGACTTATCGGTCGTCCGAGACGACGAGCTTTCGCGAGCTGTTCGTCAGTAAGCTCAGGAATATCGCTAAAATCAATTTTGTCATCCGAAATATAAGTCGCGCTCTTTACGCGACGCGGGCCGCGCGCTGATGATCCTGATTGTTTCTTTGCCATTGCTCAATCTCCTTACGGTATAAACCACCGTCAAAATCTTCCCTGTTACCGCTTTTCCAACTACGAAAAATCGCGGCTCCTGGGTCGAATGCTTAACGTCATCTCCTTGGAGTGCCTCTATATCCTCAAATACTGAGGTCGCTTCTTCGAACGAAACGCCGTGTTTCGCAAAATTCAACAGAGCTTTTTGAACATCCCAAGTGTACATCGACTGTATATACAATAATGTATCGCTCCAGGGCTAGTTTAGCAAGCAAAAATTGATACACTGGCAGGTAACAAACGCCTCGTGCCGGATGCTTCGCACCGGCGCAGGCTTAGCCGTTATACGTCTTGTCGGAACCTCTCGTGGGTCCGGGGAAATGGAAAAGTGATGCGTGGGCAATTCGAGCTAAGCTTGCCCAAAGGATGGAAACTATGTTGAAAAAAAGATTGTCTTTCCTCATGTCACTTTTCTTTTGTCTGCCCGCTCTAGTAATGGCTGCCGACGTTAAAACCGCAGCTGTGACAACGTTCTGGCAAGATCCGTCACTGGAACATATTCTTAACCCATTGTTAATCGACGGAAACGTGCTCTATGCACAATCGCGGCAAATATTTCTGGCCGTTGATATAAGTGGTCGGAAACAAAAATGGCGTATTGAACTTAAATCTGGATTTCCAATTGTACCGGTCCTCGCAGCAGGACGTCTATATTACATCGATGGGGATGAAGTTGTAGTCGCAGATAGTTCGAGCGGCAAGGTAATAGTCCGCAAGAATTTCCCCAATGCCCTTTTAAATCATCTGCGTGTCGCGGGACCGCACGTCTTTATTCAGTCATGGAGCCGAAAGCTATACGTTCTCGATAATGCTTCTTTGAATGAGGTCTGGTCCTATCCTGCAGGGCTCGACGAGAAATCGGGAGGTATTTCTGGTGGCGCAATCGTAACTGGGCCAATTGTCGCAGGAGATTCAGTAATCGCCTGGCTTCCTGATAATTCTATAGCTTCATTTGCGATCGCTGATGGGAAGACTCAGTGGCAGAGCTCTAGGCTCTCTTTAGCGAGCGCTCCTATCCTCGGTGGCGATCGTCTGTTCTTTACCGTAGAGGGCGAGCGCAGGAGTCATTATGGGGTTGCCCTTGATCCGGCAAATGGAAATGAAATTTGGCGAAGTCCGGCCGTTCAACCACCGAGTAATCTACCGGTTGTTTCCGGAGAGCAGATCATTATGACGACCAATGGCGGGGCTGTCTCGATTTCACTTCGCGACGGAAGCGTGAAATGGAGATATTTCATTGCAGACAATCCAATTCATATTTCACCCAGTGCTGACGCCAATTTTGCATACTTCGCCGATGGTCATAACATTACCGCAGTTGATGTTCATAACGGGCAGAAGGCATGGGATATTCCTTTTACGAAAACTCACGAAGCCGATGTACTTCTTCAGAAGAATTCGATCCTTGCTGGTTCCTCTAGAGCGGTTGTTCAAATAGCCTTTCCCGATGTTTTCACACCGCCTCTCGAAAAGGACGTAATTTCAGTCCAATGGCGATATCCGCTTGTTGGTGAGTTTTGGTCATTGCCTCGCCTCCAACTAAGCGCAGATACCATTGTTGCTGTTGCTCCTGGGGCGATACACGCGATCAATCGCGGCACAGGAGAACGACGCTGGATAAAAGAAGATGAAGAATTAAATCCCCCAGCGGTACAGGGAGATGCTGTGTTTGTCACACATCGCAACAGAATCGAACCAATGGTGCCTCCAAAGCGATTCGATATTGTATCCGGTAAAGAATTGAATTCGGAGTCTCTACCTCAAGACCGCAAATTTTACTTGTACAATCGTCCGCTTGCCGCACGAGACCGACTAATATTTAGTGGCACCAAGGTGGTGCGTGAAAAATTTGAGGAAGCGGAATCCTCTATCATGGCGGTCAGTCCAGACCTTACACATTTATTGTGGAAGGTCCCAATGGGTGGTCAGTCGCAGCAGGGAGAACCGATAGCAACACTCGGCGACCTTGTTTTTTATACTATTCTTAGCCAGAAAACATTTGTCTTGCATGCGCTTGATCTAGACACTGGCAAAGCACGTTGGACTACACCGCTAGATTATATTCTCTCCGCTCCAATGGTTCAGCACAAAGACGTAATCTTTATACCGAATGCCGAATTACTCGTAGGGCACGGAATTGGTAGAACCGGGAAGGGAGAACTTCTCGCCGTCTCCTCGGTCGACGGAGCTCTGCGTTGGAAAAAGGAGCTTTCGGGCGTTCCGACCGCCGTAGCGATTGACGAAGCGAGTGCATTTGTAAGTACCTCGTATCTTGAAACTTTAGCCCCTAGTAATTCCACAAACACGCGAGCAACAGTGCGTGCTTTTGACATTCAGAGCGGAAATTTAAATTGGCAAATGGACTTTCGAACCGGCAGCGCGGGAGGGGTGGTTTTTATCGGAAAGGTTCTGGTTGCAGCTGGCGATGGCGCGTTGGTTGGTCTAGAGGCCGCTACAGGACTCGAACTGTGGCGCTATGAGATAGGGGAAGAACTCATTGCACCCCCAATCGCAATGGATGACACGATTTACCTTCAGACAATTTCTACTGTGTTGGCTGTAAAAGTACGGGGTTGAGACGCTTTCGATTGAGAGCTTTGATGACCGCCGTATAATCGGGTAACCAAGAACGATAGCTGATTGCTATCGTTCTCAGTCCCCACACCACCGGACATGCGGCTCCGCATCCGGCGGTTCAAGACGGATAGTGCATCTGAATCCAAAGTTCTCTAAGCGAGACAATCGCTAACTGTTTGTGAAATTATTTGTTATCGAGAGCAAACTGAACTTCGCGAGTGTCTGAGCACCACCAAGGACCGCGGTTCTTGAAGGCGAGACGAATTATGTCTTTGACATCCGCGCCGAGCTTTGCAAGTTCGTTGACCTTGGTAGGTACGAAGCGCCACCGTTTCCAGAGGCACATCCGTAGGCGTCTGCGAATCCACTGGTCGAGCGGCTCAATCGGGGTCCAGTACTGGGAGATACCGAAGTATCCCATCCAACCTTGGAGATATTCATTTGCCGCCGGTGAGCTTGAACGTCTCGAAGTTTCTGGGGGTTAGAATTGGAGTTCTGGGCAGAACTCTAGAAGTCAGATACATTCACGCTAAAGCAAACTTTTCGTTAGATTTTTATTCCCCTCTGCGCACCCGATATGGAATCACAGATATTCTTCGACCTTGCCAACTATTGGTCGTTCTACGCCATATTCACCTGTTTTGTGTTGGCCATGCTAGCACTTGACTTAGGAGTATTTCATCGCAGCGCGCACGAGGTTAAATTCAAAGAAGCGGCAGGCTGGAGCGTCTTCTGGTTGTGGCTTGCCCTCGTTTTTAATTACGGCCTCTATCATTACATTCTGTGGAAGGTAGCAAGCGATCCCCAACTTGTCTCAACTTGGGGCCCCGCACAGCCATTTGCATCGAGGCTCGCATTAGAGTTTCTAACTGGATACGTGGTTGAAAAGGCACTCTCAGTCGATAATATTTTCATTTTTGTAGTCGTCTTTTCATACTTCGGAGTTCCAAAAAAATACCAACACCGAGTGCTGTTCTTTGGCATCCTTGGAGCTCTGGTATTTCGAGCGATCTTTATCGCCCTTGGCGCTTTACTGATGCAGTACGAGGCGGTGGTCATTGTATTTGGGATCTTTCTTGTACTTACGGGGATAAAGATATTCCTTACTCCCGAAAAGCCGGTGGAGCCTGAGAAAAACCCAGTGATTCGGATCATAAAGCGGTTCTTGCCTGTCAGCCCTTCGCTTGATGGGCAGGAATTCTTTGTTCGAATTAGGGGGATAGTCCACGCAACTCCACTATTCATTGCGCTCGTATTTATCGAGGTTACCGATATAATTTTTGCGATCGACTCTGTCCCGGCAATTTTTGCGATTACGCGAGAACCTTTCATAGTTTTCACGTCAAACGTATTTGCTATTCTTGGCCTTCGTGCCCTCTATTTCCTCCTGGCGGGAGTGATGGACAAGTTTCACATGCTAAAGTTTGGACTCGGTCTCGTGCTCATTTTTGTAGGGCTTAAAATGACGTGGCTTAACGAGCTCTTTGGGGGGAAATTTCCTGTTGCGTGGTCGCTTGGCATTATCGCCTTCTTTATCGGGAGCTCGATCGTCCTTAGCTTTATCTTTCCGCGAAAGTTTCCTGATGGCTCGATTCCGAAATCTCCGTGATGGATAGACCGATTCGGCCTATCTCCGAATCTGTGGAGCATTTGTATCTAAAAATGGAACCATGGTGTTGGGGGAGGGACTGGGGAGATCCAGTCTTCGTCGCATAACGGAGAGGTCAAGAATTCGTCCACCACCCACGGCCATCAAGTCAAGTTAAGGATTTCTGGGCCACTAAAAATAGGTTTTGCCAATTTGGACCGCGGACCTGGTCCGCCCGATCGCTGTTCTAATGTTCGATCAAGCGGACCAGCGGTCACTGCTGTCCGGTAGGAAATGAAAATTTCCTTGTAAGAGATCGAAAGTATTGAAGAAAACGAAGAAAAATCATTTTTCGATTTGAATTGAAAAGCCGAATTTAGGGGACTTGCAAGCCGA
>JBGSNS010000065.1:0-7316 GCA_041739515.1 Bdellovibrionota bacterium | reverse complement strand
CTCCCCACAAGCAGCTCTACCGGCTAGCTGTCGAACCGGCAGCGCTCGGCACCGGAACCATCTGTCCGTTCTGGAACACGTACTCTTCCATCTCACCCTTCGAGTTGCGCATTCGCACCTTTGGACCAGTAGGAACCTTCGGACCACTATCTGCCTGGCGCGGATAAAGATCATCGATGGTTGTCGTCGTCTGGGGATTTGCATCCGCTTTGCCTGGGTCTTGATCTCCGCGCAAGCTCAGCGTTAACGATCCGTTAGCTTGAGCGAGTTGAATTTTCTGCGCATCTGCTGCTGTTACCAACAAGGTAATGGTACTTGGAACCGCTGCCCCTCCCTGCGGAGCAGCATCAGCTGTTTGTCGTTGCGCTGAAATAATCTGAGCGTTCTGAACGATGACCGTTACCGCTGCTTGGCCACGAATACGTGAAGCCCAAACGACATCGACCTTCGCGCCTGGACGAGCCCAGCCTTCAACGGACGAAATATCGTTGACTGAGATCGACACAGCTCGATACCCATCCGGTATCTTCACAGTCAGCGCGTTAGTCGGTCTTACTGCGGTGATGTAATCTCGGTGTAGCGGTTGGTCCGCTACGATAATTGATCGCGACCATTGACCTTTGATCTCTTCGAAATCTTTGACGACTCGGGCGGGAAGCCCAACGGAAGGTCGTTGTTCGCGGCGAAACATCGCCGGTTCCAGCGCTTGGCCAGCCTGAATGCTCTGGACCGGCACGAGCACATCCGCCATTTTGATTTCAGGTTCTTTCTCCACTACAACGGTCTTAACCGTCGCCTTTGAGGAGCTAGAATAGAAAACAACAGCCCCGACCGTAGCGGTCAAGAGCACGAAAAAAAATCCCGCCAGTACTAGAATCCTGGCTCGCTCAGAGTTTTGAGAGGGTATTCCACCCCCAAACTGCCCACGCATAATTCCCTCTCCAGAAGTAGTTAGCCCTTCCCATGTAAAGTATCGGCTAGCGTCCGGAGAGCCTTAAGGAAATTATTGAGTTCCCTAAGTAAACGGCCTGTAACAGCTCTCCGATAAAAAGAACGCCGTTACAGGCCGGTACTGTCAAATGAATCAGAAAGTGATTCAATGTAACTAATAACTACGTCATTGGAGACAAGTTACCGTTAATTTCCTGCAACTCCGGATTCAATAGCGGAGAACGACTCGGAGATCTGAACTCCAAGTCCTCGAACAGCTGCCAGCGCGATCAACGCGATAAGTGCTACGAGAAGCGCATACTCAACCATGCTAGCGCCCTTCTGCTCGTTCTCTACTTCAACGTTTTTCTTAGAAAAATTCATAATGACCTAATAAATATAAAGATATTAACAAAGTAGACATCCTGTCGCTATCGACCTTTCTCCTATGATTCACTACCTCGGTTATTCGTCTTCAGCAATCTTATACTAAAGCAACAAAAAGTTGAGGAAATTCAAGGCCGAACCGCGCAGGAAACCCCCACGGTCATACCAAATTAGATGCTTGGTGCAATCCATTAGTTTCGAGGAAAACGTCAATTTTTTGACATTTTCCGGAAATAATCGTGTGCGTAAGAATAAAATGGAACGTAAATAACCTCGATAGATCTAGCAAAACTGCCTACTTAGACCCACCAAACAGTTTCCCCAAAAGCCCCTTACTCGTCGATTTGGTTGGTCCTGATGATGCGTCATCAGGCGCCATCGCACCGGCTGAGGCGACAGCATCCCCTTCGATCGCTCCGATTTCTCTCGCAATTCGCTCAATAACCGCCCGGGTCTGCTTTTGCCCAAGACTGTACAAGGTTCTCCCGGTACCTGGCCATTGACCACCCTTTGGGTCGTTGGGCATCGGCGGTAAACGCCAAGCTGCCTCACCTAGCTGATGGGCCGGTTCAAGCTCAGCAGCGATTTGATTCAGCTGTAACAGGGCACCTGAGTACGGATTTACGACAAAAAGTATCCGATCGGGTGCACCAACTAGCGTCTTCACAAAAGTTAAATACAGATCGACTGCGGTCAGTCCTAACACCGTATCATCGATGACAAACAGCACAACGTCAGCCGAGCGCAGCAAGGCTCCCGTGGCAGGTCCCATCCGTCCACCGGTATCCACTATGATGGTGTCGAAGAGAACCCGCGAAAGCTCGACTATTCGCTGCACCAGTGGCAACCCCACTTCTGTGCTACAAACGAGCTCCATAGACTCAGCCATGCGATCTGGCGGCATCAAGACAGACACATCGCTGCTGATCGGAATCAGGGCGTCGCGCAGCGACTCGCGCGACAACTCACGCTGCCCCGAAACCCAGGCGCTAACGGTTTTTGCTTCTACTCCGTTGACTGTCAGCGAGCGGCTCAAATCTCGCGTCTCTACATCGAGATCCCAAAGCATCGTGCGGCGATGATAGACGCTGCAAACTTCCGCCAAAGCAGCAGCGATACTAGTTGCCCCAACTCCACCCTTGGCGTGAGCGATAACTATTAGGCGACCCTCACGGGTACGTCCCTCGCGCCGAAACTCAGCGTGAATGGCGACTAGTTCTTGTAAGAAATCAAGCGGTGAGGCTGAATCCGGAAATACTTTGCGAACACCTACTGAGTGAGCCGCTCTAAATGCACCTCCTCCGTACGCCTCATCGCTAACAAACATAACGATGTGCAACCACGGCACAGCCGCAGTTGCCGACCTTGCGATCGCAACAGCCCGCTCTCCAAGCGCAGAACCCAAGACCAATACATCAGTCTCTTCGAGTCGCTCTTGCACGTCACGCTCAGTGGCTAGCTTGACACGCAGGTCAAGCATCTCCATGTCACTTGGATTAAACGCGTCGATACGGCGGGCAACCACCGACTGCGACTCTGTGTTTATGTCGACGATCAGAAGCTTCATGCGTATGTCCTAGCCATTAAAATCATTTAACACCAACCGAAAAATTCTCTTTTCTAAAAATTATCCTGTCTATTCACTGTGGCAGTCTCCCCTGCTGACTCGCGATCGAAGAAGTTAGGAAGTACGACCGAAATTACCGCAAAGCCGAATCCAACTCCGACAAACAGCATTATGAGGGCGAGGACTATATCGTTTAACCAGCTTCGCTCTGACGGTGTCGGGAGCGGTGCAAGCGTTCGAAGTTTGTGCGAGGCCATTCCCCCTGAATGCAGTCCTCCGGCCACTTCACCCGACGATTCAGTCCGGACATTCGAGACTCTTGAGAGGCTAGCGACGCTTGTGCTGCTGCCCGATTGTCTCCCCGAGGCGATCGCTGTTGTTGCGACAGCACCCCTAGGTCGAGTCCAATCCGAACTCGACCCTTTAACATTTGCCCGGTTTAGAAGAGGCTCCATCTGCTCTAATGCGGCCAGCGATTCACCTTGTTGCTCGTCTTGCTCCTCATCAAAATATCGACCAAGCGGATTGTTCTCCCCCACAACGGCGCTATTCGCTCCGTATTCGTCGTTCGAAATTCCTGTCGTTCCTGAATCCTCGTCCAGCCCAACCCGCACTACTCGTCCGCTACGAGTGGTGGGCATGAGCCCAGATACTGTATCAGTTCTGGCCGACAAGCTCGATGGAATATCAATAAACCCAAGCGTCTCTCTAAGTGTATCGATATCGATCTGCATTTGAGCGGCTGACTGATAACGTGCTTCAGGTTCCCGTTCCATCGCCTTTAGTACGATCTGATCGACTGAAACCGGGCAATCCCCCCGCAACGTGCTCGGTGGCGTTGGATCCTGTTTCAAACGCTTCGTCATCGCCGCGTAAACGCTGTCACCCTGAAATGGAGATGCTCCAGTCAACATTTCGTATGACAAAATACCAAGCGCATAAATATCTGAACGATGATCGACTTGGCCGCGTATCATGTATTCCGGACTCACATAGTCGATGGTCCCCACGACTCCACCGTGTTCGGTAAGCTTTGGACCGTGACCCATTCGCGCTATTCCGAAATCCGCGATTTTTACATCACCAGTGGTAGTTAAAAGAATATTCTCGGGCTTTAAGTCACGATGAATAATTCCCTTTTTGTGAATCGCTTCCACGCCTGCAGCCATTTGGCTCCATAGACGCAAAACCTCGTGCATAGGTAATTGCTCACCCTTGGAAATCCGCTCGGCAAGATCGCCGCCGCCAACGTATTCCATCGTGTATGCGGTGATTCCGCCATCACGAATATACTCGAACGCTGACATCACGTTATCGTGATGCACTTCAAAAGCAGCGAGAATTTCATTGCGAAATCGAGCGGCTCCAGTTTTATCCTTGGCAAAATCCTGAAACAGGACTTTCATCGCTACCAATCGTCCAGCATGTTCACGATCGCGACATGCGTAAACAAAGCCCATGCTGCCGCGCCCGAGTCGTTTAACGATCTCGTAGCGTCCGGTCACGATCGTGCCCGGTTGCAGTTCCATGGATTGGTCGTCGGACGATCTCATGTTTTAAGAATCCGATTTAGTCTCACTCGAACGTGGTATAATGCAAACGTGAAACGCGCGAGCACCGAAACTTACGACATCTCCATGGTGGATCTCGCCTTTATCACCGGATAGCGAAACCGTAGTGCCGTCACGCCGTGTCACGGAAGTTCCGTGCTCGGACAGTTGATCCAGAACTTGCACCGCACCCTCTGAGTCGATTCGAAGAATCGCATGCATCGGCGAAACGGTATCGTCGGTTAAAACCATCGCATTTTCTTCACCGCGACTGGATGTCGTAACCATGATCCTTCCGCTGCGTAGCTCAAAAACCTCTCCATTTTCATTTCGGTCGTAGGCTACCAAAAATCCAACGATCGGACTCTCCTTAGCCCAATAAACGCCTTCAGCAGTCTCCGCTGCAGGGGCAGCAGCTGGTGCATTAGTATGCGCCAGCACCGGGGTAGGTCTGCCTGCATCAGCGCCCGATCTAGAACCGGCTGCACCGAATTGCCCACGCACTGGGGTTTCGAATCCACCGCGTGATGGCGCCGTAGCGCTAGCATCGTCGCTGAGCTCCTGCGCGAGTCGGGTTCGCACCTGGCTCGTGACATCAGGTGTCAACATTACGGTGCGATTTCGCGCGCGCGAACCTTCCTCGCTTGCCTTCTTATCGTTGTCATCCATTCCCATTTGGTCCCCCTAGTCTATCTACTCAACCTATAAAGCATTACTAAAAACGTAACAGCGATCGCCATGAAACTTAAGACTCCGGATGTGGCGAACACAGCGAAACGGTCCGATGGATCTTGTAGGGCCCGCGCTCGCGCCTCTAGATCGTCCCTCCGTTTTTTCTCGTATCCAGGTGGCGGTTCTCTTCGCAGAGGTCCTTTGATCGGAATAACTGCGACGGTAATATTGTCGTAACCGCCCCGTTTACGAGCTAGTTCAACAAGTTCAACGCAGGCATCTTGGGGGGATCCAGAATTAACGATCTGAGCGATCTCTGCATCACTTACCAGACTGTAAAGACCGTCAGAGCAGAGTAGTATTTTACGTGAAATTTCGCCTTCATCTGACTCCGGTGAATTCTCATGAATCCAGAAATGGTCCGTATCAACTTTTACACTCGGTTCAGCACCGAGTGCCCGGGTTAAAACGTGAGCCTGAGGATGGGACAGCGCCTCAGTTGCATCAAGTTCACCTCGCTCAACCAGTTGCTGAACGTAGGTGTGATCAATGGATAATTGCGCAGCGATTTTTCCCTCAACTAGATAGGCGCGAGAATCTCCGACATTTCCGATCACCAATTCAGGTCCGGAGAAAAGGCACGCGACTACGGTTGTACCCATGTTCGCAAACACCGGATTCTGGCGTCTAAGAACGATAACACGATTGCCTTCAAGAATAGCGGAACGCAGAGCTACTTCAGGTGAACGCGCTGGCATTCCTTCTAGATCGCGACGCATCGCTTCGATCGCAACGTGTGCAGCAAGCTCGCCGCCGGTTGCTCCGCCCATTCCGTCGCAAACGATCCAAGCAGCACCTGACGGACTCTCAATGACTGAATAACGATCTTCATTTAGCGTTCGCTCGCAGCCGGTGTCAGATGCCGCAGCTGGCAATTCATCGACGTTGGCGTCGACATTGACCCCTCGATCTTTTCGTTTGTCACTCGTAGATGATGGTAGTTGCATCGGTTTCCCTGTTCTACGTATCGACTAATCTTACGAAAAGAATGAGTCTAATACGTGAAATCTCTACCTTTTTGATCCATTATTAGGGAAACTCAGCTTGATTGATTTTGAAACGACGTTAGGATCCCACTCTCAAAGGTACTTCGGGAAAACCATCTAAGATGAAACACGGTTCGAAAAAAAACAGCACTCGAAATCTTGGCGGACAGGACCCTGCCCTAACTTCTACGACCTTCGGTTCATCCTCTACCTCGACTTCCTGGCGATTTTGGTTGGTTTTGTTTTTGATCGCATTCCTACTGATGCCGTATCTATGGAGCAGTACGGGAGACCGTGTATCGACGTCAGAGCCCCTGACTACGCCGAGGAATATATCGGAAAACGGATTGGATGACTCACCGATTAGGTCGGTTGAGTCTGACGTAGAAAATTTTCTCGATAGACGTTAGAGGAGCGATTGATGGTTTCAATTAATAAGATCTACACACGCACCGGCGACGACGGCTCGACAGGATTAGTCGGGGGAGAGCGAACTGCTAAAAATTCACCTCGAGTGCACGCCTACGGCGAAATCGACGAAGTCAATTCATTGGTCGGCATCGCTCGCACTGAAGCTCTGGAATCCGGTGACACCCACAGCGCAGATCTGCTCGAAATCGTCCAACATCGATTGTTCGACATCGGCGCGGAACTTGCTTGTCCCAATGGAAAAATATTCCCCGGGATGACGCCGTTTGCAGCCGATCATTCATCGCAACTAGAGACGGAAATCGATGTCGCCACGGAAGGGCTGCCACCGCTTAAATCTTTTGTACTCCCCGGTGGCTCAAGATTGAACGCTGCGTTGCACGTCGCGCGCGCCGTATCAAGGAGAGCGGAGCGAGCTGTGCTAACCCTTTCCCAGGCAGAACCGGTTTCCAAGGAAGTTTTAGTTTATCTTAATCGCTTAAGTGATTTTCTTTTTGCTCTTGCGCGGCGAGTCAGTCATGACCAAGGAAAACCAGAGTTCCTGTGGGCTCAAAAGAAGTAGTACTCCGTCACGACCATTAGGTTAAGGATTTTTCTCCTCCCTACAGATGACCTTTCCGATTGGATAGGGGTAAGAAAGACCTGATCAAACACAGGTCTCCCTTCCCTCCGAACCGTACAGGCGGATTTCCCGCATACGGCTCTCCGGTTAAAGGTTCACCGACAGGCGGGCTG
>JBGSNS010000059.1:0-12882 GCA_041739515.1 Bdellovibrionota bacterium | reverse complement strand
ATCGCTGAGCTCATCAAAGAGCGCGGTCAAATGATGGTTCCACACGTAGCGGTTTATTCAGGACGCGAAGCGACGTTGGTATTCTCAAAAACTGTAACGATTGATGACCTGATTGAGACTCTAGAGGATTCGGATTCAGGTTTTGCAGCGAGCGTTGATTAGATTGTTGAAGGAAAGAATAAATTTCGAGGTTGATATGAGAATAATAATCACAAGTTTAGCATTGATGATCGGACTAACTGGGTGCGGCACGATGGCTAACCAAATTAATCCGTACTATGAACCCCCAACTGCTAATGCGATGTTGGGTGATCGCAATTCAAATGCGTTGCTTGGCGGATCGACGAGTGAAGCTAAGGCACGCGCGGCGCTAGAGAGCGCGGCAACCTACCAGCGGGCACATGCTCCAGCGCCGTACAATCCGGTGATACAACCAGCTGTAGTGCGCCTAATGTGGATCCCTGATCACTTGAACAAATCCGGCGATCTGGTTCCTGCCCATTACTACTATCTAAAAGTTCTAAAAGATCGTTGGGCTGTAACTGATGCTTTCGAGCTTGAGACACAGCTTGGGTCATCGACCGGCGATGCTAGTTCCGTTCCGTACGTAACTGAGGGGCGAAAGTAGCGATATGACGATCGCACCACGAGTCTGCGACTCAATTTTACTTGCGATTCCAATGCTCTGTTTCGGGCTATTAGGTGGCTGCTCGTCTAATGACGCCCCTCCTGTTGTCGCCCCAGTTTATAGTATCGCCAGCCGCCAGCTTCCTCCGGAGCCGGTCTATAACCGGACTGCATGGGCTGCGCTCCCTCAGCCGATACCAGGAGAATTACCTGCCCGTGGTGCGAGAATGTCGCAGAAGTTAGAGGTTAATCTTTCAGGCGTGATGCTTGGTACAGCCTCAAACCGCATAGGCAAGCTGTTTGGGTACCGAAGTTACTGCTCCCCTTCCATATCAGACCGTCGCATTACGTTAAAAGAACGCGGTGATTTAGATGAGTTAGCTGAAGCATTGGCAACTAAAGCATCGATACGTGTGGTAGTAGACCACGAAAATCGGGAGCTGCGGCTATTCGCATTAGATTCTGTCGCAGTGAAGTAAGTGTCCCGGTTTTATGTTCCTACAGGAGGTACGAGATAGACGCCGGTGTGGTTTTGCCGGCGTACTTAGGTTGAACAGTACAACGGATTGCAGGGTTTTTCAGACATGACGTCTATTTCACGGATCACAAAGAAGCGACTATTCGAGGACGAAGCGCTTTTTAACTCACTATTGCCTTACGCTAAGTACGATTCCGAGTATCAAATTTTCGTTCATACCGATGCGTCCCTTTGGACCCTATTTGAACTTTCTCCGGTTTGGCTAACCAAAACTTCTGACAGCGAAGCTTATCAACTTTCAGAGTCTTTGCAGGAAGTTCTGGACTCGATGGATCACAGCATCGCGGCTCAGTTCTCTTGGGTCACTACCTTCGACGTTGAAGAGTTAATCGCTAAAAATCTAAACGGCTATCCACGAACAGGCACTGCTGGATGGATGGCGAATCGTTGGGCGCGCATGATTAGAAAATGTGCACAGGCGGATTCGATTCATCGCAGACCCCGAAAGCACCGATTAGTCTTAGCCCTGCGATACGATCCACCGTGGAAAGCGGTTGGCTGGATCGAGGAACTGAAGCGATCGCTTAAACTTCTCCTACAAGGCTCGATGAGCGTAACGAAAGAGATGCGTCGAACCGAGTATAAGGGGTACGTTGATAAATTTCGTGGGCAGGCAGACGGATTTTACTCTAAGCTAAACGATCTTGGATTTCGTCCATCGCGAATGGATGGTCAAGCGTTGATCAATCTATTGTATCCACTGTTAAATCGTCGGTCGCTTAAAGATGGAACGTTCAAGCGTAATAAGACCACACGCCTTCCGGTCCCTTCGTACGACGCTGATGACTTGTTGTGTAATCAGCTTTCCGATACTCCGGTGGAGCATCCGAAAAACGGAGTCATCAAAAAAGACGGACGATTCTATAAATCGATCTCGATGGTAAAGCTGCCGAAGCAGTGTTTGCCCATCATGATGGCGCCACTACAATCTTCTGCCTACGAACATATCTTGACGGTCACCTACTCTAAGGACTCGCAAGAAAAGCAGATGCGAAGACTAGATACTCTAGATTCCTCTCTTGGCTTGCGTGAGCGCACCGGATTGGGGCGTGTGAATCAGAAAATCGTGCATCAGATCTCGTCGATTAGACAGGCACGCGAGGAGCTCTACAGTTCGGCGTGTCAGATAGTGCGTGTCGGTGTGCACCAGACGTTTATTTGTCAGACGGAAGAGGAGGCGCAACGCGCTGCCTCAGAGGGGCTAAGTAGCTTAACCCAACTGCACGGCGCACGAGGAATGGCGCATGAGATTACAGATCTTGGGGCAATGCTCACTACCCTTCCCGGTGCGTACGATCCGTCTACGGACGGTGCAGGCTCTACAAATATGATCAAGTCGGTCCAGGCTGCGCGAATGTTGCCGCTCTGGGGAAACTGGCAAGGAAGTGACCATCCGCAGATCGTGCTGCCAAGTTTGTGGAATCGCGAGCTTGTAGGTTTCGATCTTTACGACTCAAACATAGCGCCGAACGTACTAATCAGCGGAGTGTCCGGAGCTGGAAAGAGTTACCTGTTGTGTTATCTGCTGATTACTCTGTCGCGAGGACATTATGGAACGCTGGCAACGGGTGAACGGATAGATCGCTCTCCGATTATTTTTGTGTTCGACAAAGGTATGACCGGCCAGCCTTGTGGATTCGATAAACTAGCAAAGCTATTCGGCGGGCGAGTTTACGAGGCTACGCCATCCAAGGCCCCTGCGATGAATTTCTTGGCTCGGTTGGGCGATATCCCGGCCGACACGCGCAACGAAGACTATAAGGATCTACTCGACCTATGTGCGGATGTTATCATCGACATGGCGACAGATTCACATCGTTCCCCGGATCGATTGGAGCGGGCGTCGATTATCGAGTCCCTATCGGAAGCTCATTCCATTCATCGTAACGGGCAAATGCGTCGCGAATTATTGCTGAGCGATGTTGCAGCTGTCATGCGAGCACCAAAGCGCGTTGACGAAGATCAGGAAAGCGCTCAAAGGCGTCAACGATTGGCGGTGCTGATAAGCGACTATTATGGCTCCGGAACGTATGCACAGTTCTTCGATCGAGTTGGAGCGTTAAGATTAAAAGAACGTCTGGTTGTATTCGACTTGAAGTCACTTAGCAGAAACCCTGACTTGCAACGGGTTTTCTTGAAGGTCGCGATGGTTTGGGCCGACACCGTAATGAACAATCCAAGTGAGCTTGATACTAGAAAAATCTTAGTATTCGATGAGGCCCACGACTTGATTGGTAAGACCCAGGCAAATACGATCGAAACCGCATTTAGATTGTATCGTAAGCGCAAAGGTATCGTCATTGCTGCCTCGCAGTCCGGAGAGGATTTCTACGCGGGTAGCGGCGGTCAGGCGATCGTACAAAACTCGGCGCACAAAATATTTCTTAAACAGGATCCTGCCAAGATCAACGTTACAGCAGAGGCCTTCAGCTTAACTCGTCAGCAGCAAGATGTGATTCTTCGCCTAAAGACTACTAAGGGAGTAGAATCTCAGTTTTATCTAAGCAGCGACATCGGTGAAGGAGCATTTGTATTGCCGCTTGAGCCAGCCTTCTACTGGGTAAGCACTAATAATGGCGATGACAATCAGCTGTTTCAAGAGATGGTAGCTCGCAATGGGGGGGATTTTTTCAAAGCACTTCAAGAGGTTATAAAAATTGCTCCGGGAGGAGCCACACAGCTCCAAGAACTGCATAACTACTTCCGAGCGAAACGTGAGCAAAGTACGGAGGCGACCTCCGCAGATATAGTAGCGCAAGCGGTAGTAAACGCGGTGGAAAATGGAAGTTAAGAGGGGATATATGATTAAGCGAATTGTTTTGTTGGCCGTCGCATTCACGGTGAGTGGTTGTTCGCAGCCAACAATTGAAATCGAACCAGCAATTGTGATCTCGGGGGAATCTGCGCCGGGTACCGTTGAGACCATTTGGGAAGAGCCGATGGTCGACGTAATCGAGGTGCCACCAGGATTGGATCCGGAAGGAATGTACTATCGTCCATCTCATCAGGCTGTCGTAGAGATTCGACAAGGGCGATGGCGTTACGATCAGGGAAAATAATTCGTCGGAATTCGGGGAGATTTATCAGAACAAGTTTTTATTCTTCGTTATTTCTCAGAGAGTTGGTAGTTGTAGGGCCGAGCTGGTGTTAAATAGAGACTGCGAGCTAGAATCGACATGGCGTTATTAAGTCCTAAGAATTTTATGATTCCGTTTACCAACAAGGTACATCTCGCAACGATTGCGTTCGTTGTAATTTTGTTCGCTGCGTTTCGTGCTATGGGCGGAGCGTTCTCGGTTCAGTCCATCGATAGTTCGAGAGACAGCAATTTGGGAGACAGGCGCTCTGGTTTCTCGTCCGGAATCGACTCGCGGGATCGAGGAGGGCTGTCACGAGACGCTAGGGACAACGAATTGGATTCCGCTAATTCAGATTATGATGAACTAGATGGAGCCGTTCGGAATCGAACCAGTGAGTCAACCAATCAGTCGAACCCATCAAAAAATGATCTTGATGAGATTATTCGTAAGTTAAACGCGCGCTAAAATCGGAAGCTTTTCAATGAGTGAGAACTCTGACAACACTCCTGATGGTGATAATTCAGGTCCCAGCGCGGCCATCGTTGCGCAGGACGGCGGGTCATTTTCTATTGACGATTTAGTTGCTAAGCCGAATTCCGTGGTAGCCCATATCATGTCTCCGCACGCGGGCGTCGTTCCCCAAGAGGGACTAGTGCTGCACGCTGTTCGTTTCCCAAAGACATGGAGGTCTGAACTATACGGCTTATTAGTTTTCGCGGTTCTAATCGTTAAAGGTATCACCCTCTCCTCCTACTTTCCCGGATCGGTGATGTCTGGACCACTCATTTCGCTCGGATCGTATGAAATATGGCTTTCTCTGCCTCTGTTCTGGCTGCTACCCGCTTTCTGGCTTGGGATGTTGATTGTCCGAATCTACAACGTTCGATATAGCGCAGATGAACGCGGGTTAGAGGCGATCACAGGAATTTTATCGTTTAGTCAAAAAATTACCCGAGTGCGATACGAGGATGTTCGTTCATTAGAGCTCGATCAAACCCTCCTGGAGCGAATTTTGGACGTAGGCGAGCTTGAGGTTGGTACCGCTGGGACAGCGGGCGTAGAAATGGCTTTTGAAGGGGTAGGCGCGCCATTTTCGATAAAAAAGCTTATTCAGTTCCGTCGAAAGCAGGAGGAAAGCGCTGAAAATATCATGCCTCGTTCGGAGACTTTAGCTCCATAACTCTATCTGACAGGCGGATAATATGTTGCTAATCGGAAAACGGATTTTCACGATAATAATTGGTGCTGCACAGGTTGGTGCTCTGCTCATTGGTACCACTACTACCCCAATCGCTGCGGTAGCGGAGAGCTCTGCGGTGCTCGGAGCAGAACATCGGAATCTTCTTGAGCAGGAAGAAGCGTTGCTTCGCCAGCTGAGCAGCAACTCAAAAGCTAATTCAAAGACTCCTGGAGCGGAGGTTGCTAAGACGTCGTTAACCCAAGAAAACGTCGATACTATAATTTCAGAGGTTGAAGACTTCGCGCCTCGAACGACTCCGACGCAAAAAGTTGAAGACTTGATTGATCAACAGGCTCGAGCGGCGTTGGCTAAAATTGCGGATGTCCAAGAGCGCGGAAATGTTAAAAGCGCTTCGAATTCTATCTCTGTAATCGATGATGGATTCGAAGAGGTAGACACCATCGCCAAGCCCTCCTCGAATGATTCCCGGATAGCTCAATCATCGTATGTCGAAAATGTTTCTCAGGGAGAAACGGCTTTGGCTAAGGTAACGAGTCTTTCGAAGGAACTTGGGGCACGAGATTCAGAAATTAGTAATGTGCGTCAAGAGTTGTCGACTGCGCAACGAAAAGCGATCTCGGCTGAAGCGCGAGCAGCAACTTTGGCTAAACAAGTGGAGAGCTTGAGAGCTAAATTAATGGTTGCCGAGACGGAAGTTGAAAGACTTTCACGCACGATAGAGATTCGCAACAAACAAGTTATTCAACAAGCAAATGCGAATTCCGCTTTTGTAAAACCGGCAAGTTCTTCAGTTAATGCTCGCGCTGCGATGCAGAATCACGGACAAACTGTTGTGCGAGAGCGCGTGATCGTTAAAGAGGGCAAAGCTGCCGAGGACCTGCCAGTAGTGGTTGTGACGAGTGATAAGGCGAATCTTCGCACCGGACCTGGACAGGATAACTCAAGTCTAATGGCAGTAACCAAAGGAAACAGGCTGGTAGTTGAGACTAAGCAAGGCGGATGGTTCCGTGTCTTTACTCCGAATGGCGTGCGCGCCTGGGTTAGTGCCGACAACGTAGAGCTCCAACGAGGCGGCGGAGCGCTATAAGTATGGGTTTGGCTCTCAAAGCGAAATTTTCACTGATATTCGTAGCGGTATTCTGCCTGGGTGCGGGTCCTTTCCCGCCCGCTTCGGTAAATCGAAAGGGCTTCGTTTATCCCCTATCCGGTCCGAGAATCTCTAGTGACTACGGACTTCGTAAGCATCCTAAGCTAGGCGTTACTCGTCACCATGACGGCATCGATTTGGCGGCGCCCAATGGAACACCGGTTCGTGCAATAAGCGATGGAATAGTGGTTTTCGCTGACCCGCGTGGTGGCTACGGAAATCTGATCGTACTCGCGCATCCGGGCGGACTGACCAGTCACTACGGGCATCTACAGTCGATAGGAGTGGCGCCTGGTACGCGGATTAAGGCTGGACAATTAATCGGGCGTGTTGGGTCTACAGGAATTTCTACCGGTCCGCATTTGCACTTCGAAATTCGTACAAACGGAATTGCTGGAGATCCGGAAAAACTTATCCCCGGTTTGGCCGATCTCGGCGAGGGCTAAATCCTGTCCCAGCATTGGTCCCAAGGGGACAGCTTGCCTCCGTTTCTCCAACTCCATAGTATTCAGCGAGCATATCTACCAGGAATGTTTCGATGTCGTATCCAGAGCCGCAGCCATCTATCGTTGATTTATCGAGTCCCGATTCTACGAATTCCGCACTGATCACCCTAAGTGATTCTTCCGGGCTAAAACTCGAGGTCGAGCACATCGCTGAAATCGGATGGAGCTTTGAGGTGAGGTACGACCTCACCCGCTCTCATACCTGGCGGCAGCCTTACACTGGAGCACAAGAAGCACTGTCACGCGACGGTCTTAAAGTTGAAAACACTGCGACAGAAATTATCGTTCATGCGAAGAACGAAGCTGTTACTTTTTCGAAGTCATCCGGGCAATTTTCTATCTCCGTTGGAGACTCTAATTTAGTTGGAGGTCAGGAGTTTTTCAAAAGCCATACTGCGCCGTTTTCAGAGCATAAGACCCCTGTCACTTTGTTTGAGCAGATTATGTCCCGGAAAGTTACTGACCTAACCGGCAGAACATTCGGAGCACCAGGCAACCTACATTTCGAAACTCAGATGGTTCGATTTCAGTATCCAAGACCGACTGGCACGGTGCTCGGCCTTGCTGGTCAGACTGGCGAGGTAGATCGCAACGGGTATCGTTTCGAGCTCTACAATACAGATGAGTTTAATCATACGCCTGCCCGTAAACCGATGTATCAGAGCTGGCCGATTCTTTTTCATCGAACTTCGTCCGGTCACGGCTGGGTCGGCGTATTCCACGATAATCCAACCCGCACATTCGTCGATATCGGTGATTTTTACGACGACTTGGTAACGTTCGAGTCACTTTCGAACAATTCTCGCGTTTACGTTTGTACCGGCCAGTCACTTGAAGAGGTTAGCCAGAAAATGAGTAGACTACTCGGTGGAATGTCGTGTCCACCGTTGTGGGCGTTCGGATACCAACAGTGTCGCTGGTCGTATCTAAGCACCGACGAAGTACGGGGAGTCGCGGATCGAATGCACCGTGAGAAGTTTCCCCTCGATGCGATTTATTTCGATATCGACTACATGGATGGATATCGGGTGTTTACGAAAAATCACAACGGATTTACTGATTTCGATCAATGTGTTGCGGATCTCCACGAACGCGGAGTGCATGCAATCGCGATCGTTGATCCGGGTGTGAAAGTTGATCCTGAGTATCCCGTATACCTTAAAACACTCGAGTCGGAGGCGTATCTTAAAAACGTCGACGGCTCACCACTCGCCGCTAAGGTTTGGCCTGGATCTGTGGTACTTCCAGATTTCGGCGACCTGAAAATGCAGGAGCTGTGGAGTAATTTTCAGAGCTCATGGTTGGCAGATAATCAACTCGACGGCATTTGGAACGACATGAATGAGCCGTCGAATTTCGAGGGAGGAAACGCCGCAACTTCGAAATCCGTAACTTCGCGTGGTCCTTTCCTGCGCGAGACAAATCTTTACGGCTACTATATGGCGAAAACCAGCGCACTTGGATTTCGCAAAGCGTTTCCGAATAAACCAGGCGTTATTATAACGCGCGCAGGGTATCCTGGAGTACAACAGCACGCAGTTATCTGGCACGGGGATAATCAAACGTGGTGGGAGCACCTCCGATTAGCGATCGATACCACGATCGCGTATTCCATTTCCGGCGCATATTACACAGGACCTGATGTGCCGGGATTTACGGGAAATCCTCCGGATGATTTGGTAGTCAGATTTTATCAGCTCGGCGCATTTCTGCCGCTGTTTCGCGGGCATAGTATCTTTTTCGCCAAGAATAAGGAGCCGTATGCATTCGCCTCCGACACTCAGGATCTAGTAAGACAGGCTATTTTACTTCGGTACTCTCTGATGAGCGAATGGTACTCCGGGTTTGAGAGATCAATCGCTGATCACCGATCGCCGATTATGCCGGTCTTCGATGCGGACGGCGCATTGGTGCGAGATCAGTTTATGCTGTTTGATAAATTGCTGGTTGCTCCAGTGATCGAGCGGAATCAGAAACGCAAATTAGTCTTTCTGCCGAGGGGCAACTGGTTCCCTCTTGGGTCGCCAAATGCGCATATATGTGGGGGGGACTGGATAACGCTCCCGATTACTATTGATTCGATTCCTGTATTCGTTCGAGCGGGCTCTACGGTAGTGCGAAATACTCCCGGAAAAAATGCCGCAGAAACGATGGGGTTGCCGCAGACGACGGAGAATTACTTAGCCAAATAGTCACCTCGGAGCGATCGAGCCACTGCCGGCCAGCACGTTGAAAATCTGTGAGATTTCAGTAGATTTTGGTACGCGACTATTGAGAGTTTTTAAGTTGACGTAGTCCCTAAGAGCGCGAAAATACCTAATATTATCAATTGATTAGTCATACAAAGGAAGCCACATCAATGACCATCTCATGATGTTTTTGCGATGGCGAGTTACCCCATCATAGCTGATAGTTATCCCGTCACCGATCTTATGAATCCGGCCATAACTAAGGATGAAACTGGTGCGTATTGTCTTTTTAGGCATTTATGCGTTTACGGAAAGAAATTAAGAAGATTATTTGGAGTTTTTAAGTATGTCATTTTTTAAGAGAACAAACGAATTTTATCGTTCAATTGGCCAGAAGGCCGGCGCTGTATTTGCGGCACCAACAAAGGCACAGGCTCAAGTTATGATGCTTGGCGCTGCTGCTTTGATTTTGACCGCTGGTGTCAACGGCATCGCTCATGCCCAAATCGATGACGTTTCTGAGATTAACTATAACGACGACAAGATCGCTGATGCTGTGAAAACAGTGTTTACGTTTCTTGAAGGTAGCTTCGGCGCGTTGGTTATGGTTGTTGCTGGACTAGGCGCGATTATGAGCGCTGCGTTTGGTCAGTATAAGGCTGCTCTAGGCAGCTTAGTTGTAGCTGTCGGTGCCTTTATTCTGCGGTCATTCGTATACACGTTCTTCAACGTTGAGACGATTGAGTAATAATACGAAGAACTCCTAACCGGAGTTTTCCGTAAAGAGGGAGCATCGCAAGATGCTCCCTCTTTTTTCTTCGTTTCTTTTGTCCCCTCTTTTCTATTTGCCATTTTTGCGTGTCGGGTTAGTCTACTCGTATATGGGCGACGCGCTTCAAGAACAGGTCAAAGACCAGATTATGCAAGCCTTGAGTCATCCTGAAGCGGATGAGGGTTTGTACTTTCGTAATCTCTATCACCTCCATGAAGAGGATGAGCGCCCGGGTGTGCTCGCCGCTCCCGAGGCAATATTAAAGGCGCTTGAAGAGCTGATTATCGATGGTCACGTTCAGCAAGATATTACCGGGGAAGAGCCGGTGTTTATCATCGTACGGTGAAACGTACGAAAGATCGTAGAAACGGCTGCCACACGTTTCCTTATTTGTTCACCACAAAGAACGAGTCTGTAACAGAAAGTGTGTAAGACGAACAAAGATGCGCCACAGGGCGGGATGTTTTTACACTGGAGCTCGCGGAGAACTCGGTAGATAACCCGTTGATTTGGCTCCGTGTTCTCCACGGGCTCCTGTGTAAATATTAGAAGAGTCGGACGCATGACGTAATATCGCTTCCACGAATTATGTTACATTCCCCAAAGAACACCAAGAACACAAAGTAGATCCAATCTCGTTGTGGTACAAATTCCTTCGTGTTCTTTGTGGTGAAAGAGACGATCGCTTATCTAAACCATCCTATTACATCGCGCCTGTTTGGACCTGTTTTATTTAGAAAGCGCCGCCTGAGTCCGTTCGTAATCTGAGATTCGCTCCAGCAATCCATTGCGCAGCTTTTGATCCGCTTCTTGTTGAGTAGACTCCTCTAAGATTTTACGTTGCTCAGGGTCGTCTGCCGTAAGTCGACTGTACGCCAGAGCACGTACCAACGGCTCCTTAAATTGTGTGAGTCGACGTAGTTCCGCGTTGTCGAACTGAACTTGGGATCCGCTAAGCGCTCGCGCAGCTTCGAGGTTCAGGGTATCGTTTGCAGCCGCCTTGCCACGAACTAAAAGAATTTGCTTAATCGCTTCTGGATTTGGCTTTAGTTCAAACCAGCGTGATAGCAGAGTATCACGTTCTGCCGGGGGCAGTCCTAGAGCACTTACCAAAATCGAAACTTGTGACCGGGTAAGTCCGGTATCCGTTGCTGCAAGTAAGGTTACTATCTGAGCTTCGTCTTTGAGAAATTTTTCAGATAGGGTGACCGCTGCTGATCTGCGAATCGTAGTTTCCGGAAACGACAATAGATCCGCCCACTGCTCGATGCTTAATACTCCCGGAGGATTTCCAGCTAGAATTCCGAGAATTTTCTCTGGAGGAGACTTGCTCCATCCAACTGATATATCCGATCCCAACCAACGCAATAACTCGGTCAGAACTCCGCTACTGCCCGCTATGTATGAAAGCGTTGCGCGCGAAAGTTTTGGTTGTGAGTTGAATACCGGAATCAACGCTCGCAACCTGGCCCCAGCACCCTTGCCAGTTAAGACTAGCGCGATATCGCGTTCAGCTTCTGAGCCACCGATCATCCGAGCCAAAGCCCGCGAGCTGGGATCTGAAACGGAAGTGACACCCGCTGCCGCCAATGCCTTAAAGCTCGCGCCCACATCTCCAGGTAACGAAGCAAACCCTTCCAACGAAATTTTGTCAGCGAATTGAGCCGGGCGTTCAGGATCGATGTCGGCGATTACCGCCAGTAAGACCCCTGGATGAATTTGTGAGAACGGTGGCGGACTTTTAAGTTCTTCAGGGTATAATTTCCCGAGTCCGAGCCGTAATGCGATTTCGCGGTCTCTATTCGAAAGCTTCGCTTCCCAACGTGGATCAAACGATAAGGTTAGCAATTTGTTCTTTACAAGTTGATCGGAAATTTTGCCCTCAGATGCGGCTTTTACGATCAGCGCCTGAGCGCTTTTTTGGCCCGCTATCGCCGCGGCTGCAACCTGAGCCATTAGTGAAGGTTGTCCACTCTCCAGTAGCTGCACCGCATCAGCGATTGGAATTAACTCACGCTGTGCGAAATACCAGTTTCCGACAACGGCTAATCCCCCAAGTACGATTCCTCCCATCAGGAGGTTTTGAAAAAGTGGCGATAAGAAAAACGGTTTTCCTCGAGGCCGTTCTTGTGAAGATGATCCCGCAGAACCTTTCACTGCCCTGGAAGTAGAGTCCTTTGGGTTAAGCTTCGCCTGCGTTGCGCTTGACGTTTTACTTCCAGCAGTAAGCGAAGAAAGCCGTCCTGTTGTGATCGCCGATTGTACACGGGCCTGGAGAGGAAGCGGTGCTATTTCAACTAAATTTCTCAGGTCTAGCGCACGTGGATCGGACTCGGGAGCACTAGATGGACTAGCCTTAGCCGCACGTGCGAAAGCGAACAATCCAGCGTCAAGAATAACAATCGACCCTCTTTCTCTCGCAAGATTGGAACGCGTTAGGTGTCCATGTCCAATTCCAGCATCGTGTAATTTCAGAAGTGTTGTCACCAGACTTGCAAACTCCCCCTCAGTGAGGCTTGGTTCGTATCCCGTTTCGTACCATCGTCTACAGATCCAAATTATTTTGTTAGCTGGATCTTCTCCCCACTTGTAATCCGTTGGCGCTACGCTTGAGGACTGTTCAGCAAAGTTCTGCCATGCGCGGAGGACATTTCTCAGAGATTCAGTTCGGTCAGCATTATTAGCTAAGGCGGATACTGAACGCACGATGACCGTACTTGTGCCGCTCTGAATTAGCGGTCTGATATCCTCAGGAGAGTCACCGCGAAGCGCTCCGATGAGAATTCCCGGTACGTGCGCGAGTTCCTTTAGCCGTCTGATAG
>JBGSNS010000057.1:0-5335 GCA_041739515.1 Bdellovibrionota bacterium | reverse complement strand
CTAATATTTACACAGGAGCCCGTGGAGAACACGGAGCCAAATCAACGGGTTATCTACTGAGTTCTCCGCGAGCTCCAGTGTAAAAACATCCCGCCCTGTGGCGCATCTTTGTTCGTCTTACACACTTTCTGTTACAGACTCCGTTATTTACACAGGAGTATTTACACAGGAGCCCTCGGAGACACGGAGGCTAATCAACTGGTTATCTCCGCAGCCTCCGGGAGCTCCTGTGTAGTAAATTCCTGTCCGATGACGCGGCATTGTTGGTCCTGTACATCTTTTTACTGACTCCCGCGATCTTCCTCCGAGAAGCACGCGCAAGCACTAAGTCACATCTTGCGAATAGTTATTCTCAATAAAAACTCTCCGTCTTCTCAGATGCTTATCCATTGCATCAGAATAGTGTAAGGCTTCCGCGAAATATGCCGATATTATAGGGGTAGGGGCGGATTGAGGAGATCGAGCTAATGAGCAGCAGCGTGATACCCACGTTTCTAGAACTCGCACATCATTTAGAGTTGGCCGGCTTGGTTTGGCATCCTGAGATCGGTGATGAAATTTCCGAGCGTCCGCGCCAGGAAACCGTTTCCGTACTCGTCGATACACACGGACTTACCCCCCGCGAGTTGCGTTCGCATTTCCTTTGGCTCCCAACCTTAGAGCAGATGGTCATTCAGCTAGAAGCCAGGCAGGCTATATTGGAGCACGCCGGACTAGAGATTTCGCAGAGCTCGATGGCCTATAAAACGATCATCAAAGCGCCGTTCGGAGAGTTTGAATCCCGAGCTAATACGCTTAGGCTATCCGTAGGGCTGGTGCTTCGAGACCTGCTAACCTGCCATACCAAAACCGACGGTCAGGTACATTAACCTTAGTTGGGAGTGTAACATAATTCGTGAAAGCGGTATTACGTCATGCGTCCGACTCTTCTAATATTTAGACAGGAGCCCGTGGAGAACACGGAGCCAAATCAACGGGTTATCTACCGAGTTCTCCGCGAGCTCCAGTGTAAAAACATCCCGCCCTGTGGCGCATCTTTGTTCGTCTTACACACTTTCTGTTACAGACTCCCTTAGTTTGGACTGCTGAATCTAGATCCTCCTCATTTTCCGTTAACAGTTTCAGTTGATTCGACCTATTTTCAGACTTTGCCACTTCGTATTCGAGAGGCTACTATGCCCCGCGGCCGCCATGTCCGTTAATCCATGGTATCTTTTGGGGGTGTTCCTGTATGGCTTTATCAATCGGTCGAAAGGCGCCGAAGTTTTTACTGCAAGATAAAGACGGAGAGAAACGCTCACTCGATTCATTCCCAACCGACAAGGTTGTGCTTTTTTTCTATCCTAAAGATGACACGCCTGGGTGCACCCTTGAGGCGCAGGAATTTACGAAAGCCCTTCCTAAATTTAAGAAACTCGGTGTCTCGGTGGTCGGCATATCCGGCGGCGACAACCGTTCTAAAGCGAAATTTTGTTTGAAACATTCGATCCGCATTCCATTGTTATCCGATTCCGATTTTTCGGTTAGCGAGTCGTACGGGGTGTACGGTGAAAAAACTTTTATGGGGCGTAAATACAAAGGAGTTATTCGCTCGACATTCATCGTAGATCTTAAAACTGGTCTAATAGACCAGATTTTCGAGTCCGTTAAGCCGGAAGGACATGCTGAGCAAGTACTCGCTGCGCTTGGCAAGAAGAAAAGCTCTGTGAATAGTAAAAAAACCCGTGTCGTTCGTCATAAAAAATCGCCTACTAAGAAAAAACGGTGAAGACGACAAAACTGGATCCGACTGTTACTAGGCGGCTATCTTCGTTAATAAAACCTTTCTTTCTCGGAGATCTGGCGTGGTGGGCCTGGGGACTCTTGGCACTTCTCGTGTTCCTCTCCCTTTCAATTAAGGGATTAGATGTATGGATGAGCTACATCGGCCGAGATTTCATTACGGCATTGGCTCTGCGTGAAGAAAATGAGTTTATCCGACAGTTCTTTCATTATTTGGTCGCATTCGCGGTTGTCACCCCTATAGTAGTCATGAGCCGTTACACGGAGGAACGTTTCGCGTTGCTGTGGCGCAAATGGTTTAGTCGATTAGTTATTCGCAGATATTTTGCTAATAGATCATTTTATCGGCTCGGTTGGATTGAGGGAATCGATAATCCTGACCAACGTATCGAAGAAGATGTTCGTTCTTTTACGACACAGAGCCTTTCGCTATTCCTAATTTTTCTTCAAGCAACCTTCGCACTTTTCGCGTTCGTTGGAGTGCTAAGTTCGATTTCATGGCGCCTCCCGGTTGCTGCGGTCCTGTACGCTGGAATGGGATCGCTGGTTGCTTACTTTCTAGGACGGCCTCTAGTTAGTCTAAACTTTGCTCAACTGCGCGTTGAAGCTAACTATCGATACAAACTCGTGCGAGTTCGTGACTCTGCGGAATCAATCGCGTTTATGGGAGGCGAAGAGCGAGAATCGATTCGTACCCGCCAGCGACTGAAAGAAGTAATCCGCAATTTCCTGCAAATAATATATAGAAATCGAAAGTTAAATTTCTTCACGTTTGGATATAACTATACAGTGATCGTAGTTCCAATCGTGGTTGTCGCGCCGCTATATCTGTCCGGCGAAATCTCCGATATCGGGGTCGTGACCCAAGCAGCGGCTGCTTTCGGTCAGGTGTTTAGTGCACTGTCGATCATAGTGAGCAACTTCGGAAGTTTGAGCTCATACGCAGCGGTGGTTCGTCGACTCGGCGCCTTCTGGGAAGCGCTCGACACACTTGAAGAGCCGTTAAAAGGGGACATCGAACTTCATCATGGACCCCATCTAGAATTCAATAATGTCACTATTATCACGCCCAAACGTGATCAACGTCTCGTCAAGGATCTTTCGTTCTGTCAGGTAGACGGAGGACTCCTCATCACGGGGGAGAGCGGCAGCGGTAAGAGTTCGATTCTTCGAGTAGTCGCCGGTCTCTGGAACTTCGGAAAGGGACAGGTTATGGCACCGGATCCGCACTCGACGATGTTCGTCCCTCAACGTCCATACATGGTGCTCGGAAATCTGCGGTCTCAGTTACTTTACGGACATCATACGGTGGGACTTTCCGATGAAGAGATGTTTCGGACCCTTGAGACCGTCGGCCTTGTAGAGATGTTTAACCGAGTTGGTGGATTTGATGCCGAGGTAGACTGGAGCAACTTGCTGTCGACCGGCGAACAACAACGGCTTGCGATAGCTCGAGTACTGTTCGCAAAACCACACACAGTCTTCCTGGATGAAGCAACAACTGCGCTCGACGAAACAAGTGAAGAGTACCTTTACGGACTGCTCAAGCCCTGGTGCAAACTGCACGTTACCGTCGGATATCGTCCGAATTTGAGAAAACTTCACGATCAGATCCTATCGCTTCGACGGGACGGAACCTGGAGGCTAGAGCGTTCGTCATGAAAACTCTTTTCCTTAGATGCATACTGGTGTCCATCTCCGTGCTCTCGGCAGCACCGAGTTATGCAGACCTCGGACGCCTTAAACGCTACATAATGCGTGATTGCGCAAAGGCCGAGGCAATTTTCGATGAATCAGGACTCGCCGCTCCTGATGCTACGGAGCGGCCAGAGTTGCTGCGTTACCTCAGTCAGGTATTTAAATTAAATTTAAATGCACAATTTGAGGCGCCCCTCGTTCCTGGAAACCTCGCCGATCCGACAGACATTTGGCGGTCATTAAGCGGCGAGAGCGATGTTGATTCAAAGCTTTGCGCACTGCGACTAGTCGACCGAATCGGAACGGACGGGATCAACACTTTGGCACCCGCTGTATCGCTTCTCGATAATGAGACATCTCCACCTGAGCTTAAATGCGCTATAGCCAAGGAGATCCTCGATTTGTGGAGTAAAACTAAGACACCTACAACCCCCTCCGACAGCGATGGAGCAGATTCTCTTCGCACTGCTCTTAGAGAGTTATTAAAAACAGCTGAAAATGTTTCCACGCTTCAGGCAACCTCGATGCTTCTCACATTCGGGTTAGACTCAACGATGCTTCCGAATCCACAGCCTCCGATCATCCGTTCCGCATCGACTACGCCCGAAGCTCCTTCGAGTGTTTCTAAGGGGAAAACCAAGGACCGCCGTGTCGTATATCGTGCACTCGCCTCTAACGACGAATCTGAGCGGGAATCGGCACTCGTTGCGATTTCCCCCACAGACATTAAGGCTTTGGAAGGATTTCGAATTAGCGGATCGCGCTCCGAGAAAGTCGCGGCCAGTCTCGCTATCTCGCATCTCGGTGGCAAGTGGATGTTAGATACCTCAACTACAAGATCCTTGGATTGTGGATTCGCGTCGAGTTTTATACCCCTGACTTCTCCACCAGATGTTAAACGTAGAGACGACTTCTCAGGATTGATCGCCAGATGTTTACTAGTCGGACGTGATGAATTTCTTTGGCAGCTGGTCGCAGATCCAAAACTACTTGATACTGTTGCGATAAAGTTATTAATTATGCCGAATCGCGAGCTTGAACAGTTTGATACGCTTCGCAAATTAACGGTGGTACTTGAACGGCTACGACCATCGAGTGATGGGTTAGCCAAACTGGGCGATTCTGTATGCGAAATTCTGAGTGACACAAACTAAACGTAGTCGTAAACTTATGGTTCAACTAACCTTAGTCTCTGATGGTAACACGACCCGTATTTGCCATCTGATTTTTTCTCACTAACTATGACCATTCTCTCCATATCAATAGCTATCTTGGATGATGATAAGTTTAGGCGCCGAAGATTGACTGAAATTTTTCGTTCGATGCCGATTGTGAATAAGATCGTTACATTACAGAGCGAACCAGAGCTGTCTACGTTACCAGAGGCTGAACATCCGCTAGATTTTTTAGTGATCGGCAAAGCACGATCGTCAAGTGCACTGGATATCATGACTAGATTGACAGAAGCGGAGGGCTCTAAAAAGTTTCCACCCCTACTTGTTCTCCTCACGGCTTCGGAAGTCGGGACGCCTTATGTAGCTCAACTCTATGAAGCAGGAGCGGTAGCATTTCTTAGTGAGCCGCTATCGGCAGAAACCGTCACTTCAACCTTGACGATGCTATGCGAGAATGACTCGATGACGAATATCGATGGACGTTCGCAATCCGGTGCACTGCGGTTAAATTTGAGATTTGCGAATCGCTTAATAGATGAGCGAGCGCGAGCTGCGATCCGCTCCCAATCGCCGAGTTTTCGAGTTCATAAAGAGTGGTCGAAGTTAAAATCTTGGTTGGTCGATAAGGTTCCTCAATTTGGCGTTGAAGAATATCTCGATACGGTGGAATCGGAGTTCAG
>JBGSNS010000055.1:0-13529 GCA_041739515.1 Bdellovibrionota bacterium | reverse complement strand
GTGGCGGACGTGGACGCGGTGGACGCGGCGGACGAGGACGCGGCGGTGGCGGCGGTTATCGCGGTGGACGCGGCGGCGGACGAGGTGGCGATCGAGGAGACCTTTTAAGATCTGCTGAGAGCGGCAATAAGCGCGAGCGGGTAGCTGTTGAGAGCGGATTCTTAGTTGTGATCGATCAGTTCATGTTGGCAAACCCGCAGTTGATTTCTTCCCTTTCTGAAACCGTTGATGCTGGGCCTGAGAAAAAGGACGGCATCATCGCAACGTTTGGCGGATGCACAGTTGAGGTAGCCCCAGGAACTTATCGCATTGAGCGTGATCCATTCGCTCTATCGATCATCATCCATCAGGAAGGTGAGCCGGTGCGAATTGAGGACGTAACCTCAAAGACCGCCGAGAAAAAAGGAGAGCTTTTCGTTGATACTCGCTGTTTAGCGATGATTGATCGCGAGCTTTTGGACGACACAGCGCTGCTTGAGAAGTATCAACAGCTCTGGTTTAGCGGCCAGGACAAAGCGTGCCGAGACTTGATCCGCGATAATGGCGGCGCAGTAAGATACGGCTTCCAGCGCACTGGCGACGAGCTTGTAGTCTCGCGCATCGCTGGCGAAAACGTCGTTTGCTTGTGGCCAGAAGGCGGCCCGCTCAAAGTTGCTCCACGAGATGAGTCGAGATCGGATAGCGACGAGCGAAGTGGTGGTGACGATCGAGGCAGCATTACTAGCGAATCAGATCGCGATGCTGGAATGGCTGAAAGCGCAGCTTAGTCATCAAATTGCAAAAGCGCTGGAGCTCGGTGAGCTCTAGCGATATAAAGAATCGGTATCCAGAGGAGATTAATTCTTTGGGTGCCGGTTCTTTTTTTATGGTGCATCGTCTAAAAATCGGAGCTCTCGCGATTGTAGCGGTCCTCTTCGTCACTAGTGTTGTGCCGGGTTGTAGTTGGTTCAAATCGGCTCCCCTCGATCCCGATATTGCGCGCATCGTGTTTGCGCCGAATGCGGGAGGAAAATCGGAACAACTTCTTCATTCCAATAAGGCTCGACGTTTTATCGATCGAATTGCCTGGCCGGTAGTGGGTGGCAAGATCCGCTCAGGCTTTGGCTATCGCTCAGGAAGGTTTCATTCAGGTATCGATATTCCGGCTGATGTCGGTGTGCCGATTAGAGCTGCATGTACCGGTCGCATAGATTTTGCTGGTGAAGATATAGGTCGTTATGGATCGGTCGTTGTGCTTCGCTGCAGCGAGCTTTCAACCCTTTATGCGCACATTGACGATCTATTCGTGGATACAGGTGACGAGGTCACTCAGGGCGATGAGATCGCTACCGTGGGAAAGACCGGTAATGCCACAGGACCACATCTGCATTTTGAGACGAGGATACTGACTGGGAAGGGCTTTCTAAGTGTGAATCCTCAACTGTTTTATCCGCGGTAGTTTAGACTCGAATGGAGTAGAACGTCGTGATTGTCTCAAGGAAGCCATGAGATCGGTCGATGGATTGTGGTGAGGGACCATTAGGTTTCTTGAAACGTCTGAAGATTGCTGCCAATTTCAATGTAATGGCTCTTTCGTCGGACTTAAATTAGACTCGTGATTATGTCATCACCGATGACCAGAAAATTAATGACGTTCGTCTCTATCGTGGCGCTCACCTTCTGGGCGAATCACTGCGTTTTAGCCGACGTTCATAGTTCAAACGAGAAACACGGCCACGCTTCTGCGCCGCTCGATTCGTCATCCTCCGACCCAATTCCGTTTGGGCATTGTCATGGAAATGAGCAGGATCATGGAAACGAACAGGGGCACACAGAGAATCAACCAACCAGCGACGCTTCAAACTCAGCGAGTCATCACGCCGGATGCCAAGAGCAGGGGTGTTGTCCACCAGCTATTCAAACATCCCACACCACTGACGCAACCGGTGGCGTAGTACTTGATCTGACGCACATTCCCATTTTTCTTGCTTCATTAGATCTTTCGTCATCGATCATTTTGCCAAACCTTGATCGATCCTCCACGAGTTCACCAACGCATTTTCTCAGAACGTTGAATGATCTCTCTATAGCCGCCAACGCCCCACCCGCCTAACTCGTTTCTCAATTGGGGTATTCCCCTTGAGTAGTGTTGTTTCGCCGATTCTAAGCAGATTCGGTGGCATGTGGTTGGCGGTCTATAGCAGCAGATTTTTTTATGCGAACATACGTATCTCGTCTGGGAGTATTCCTCAGCGTCGCTGTGATATCGGGCTCTGTTTCGTTTACTTCTCTCGCGCTCGCAGAGAAGCGCTTCACGGCTCAGGAGGCGGTCAATATTGCTCTTCGCGAAAACCGGGAGCTTCGTTCCGCGATGTTTCTGGTTGATGAAGCGAAGGGGCGACTCACTCAATCCGCTTTGTTACCAAATCCTGAGATTGAGTTTGGCCATACATCTGATCGTCCGTACAATAACGAGGGCGAATATTCCTTTATCACCGGCATTAATCAGCGATTTCCTATCAGTGGTAGATTAGCGCGAGCTAAGGACGTTGCACGAGTCGATGTGGCGTTGGCAGAGACGGAGATTGAGAATCAAAAGCGTCTTTTGAGTGCCGAGGTACTAAAGCTTTATTACGGCCTCGCGCTAACGGCTCAGAAACTGGAATTCAACTACGACTTGCATACGTCGTTGCAGGATCTGGTGAGCGTCGCTGAACAACGTTTTAAGAAAGCCGAGATAGGCGAGGTGGACTTAAATCTCCAAAAGCTAGAGTTAGAAAAAATCATCTTAGACGCGGCGGTTTTGGAAGCTGAGAAACTACAAAAAACAATCTCGTTAAATCGTTTGCTCGGACGGGCACCGGAAGCAAATATCGTACTAAAGGAATCGGTCCGTGCTAAGCCTCATTTTCAACAAATTGAAAAAGCGGTGCGCGAAGCGTCCGAGCGCAGGCCCGATCGCATTTCTGCAGCCCTTCGAATCGATCGAGCAAGGAACGAGACACGGCTTGCGCGAGCCGAACGTTGGGAAGACTGGACTCTCGGTGTTGAGTACAGCAAAGATAAGAGCGTTTTCTCAGAGCCGATAGGGACTACTAACGAGAGTTTTCTAGGCGTTCGGCTCTCAGTGCCGCTTCCGTTCTGGAATCAGAACGAAGGCAAGATTGCAGAGGCGCTCGCAGCTGAATCACGTGCGCGGATGGAGCTTGAGGCGATCGATGCGCAAGTACTAGCGGATACGACCACCTCGAGTGCAAAGCTCTCCGCGTTATCTCCCGTGCTTGATAGATTTGAGACACAATCTTTAGAACTTGCTCGTAAGAATCATAAGACGATGAGACAGAGCTATGCTTCAGGCCTCGTGAGTATTGGCTCCGTGTTGCAAGCGCAGCAACAGCTCGTTGAGTTGCAGCAACGCTATCTCGATGCTCGCGTTGAGTTTCTAGAAGAATTAATTAATTTTCAGTCCTTAACGGCATCTTTTGAAGAGGTAATACCATGAGGTTTTGCAACGCGATTACTTTAGTAGAAAGGATCTTCAAGTTATCTATCGGACTTGTAGTGTTCACCACATTCGCGGTCTCGCCAGTGATTGCGCATGGAGGTCACGATCATGCTCCAGGTGAAGATGGCAAAGTCGCTGGTTTTGGACCGATCTCTATCAGCGCTGAGGCGCGGACTAATCTTCACATCTCTACTTATGAGGCGCAGATAGCGACGATCCAGGAGACGCTCACAGCGCTGGGTCAGATCGAGCCGATCCCTGGGCAGTTATCAGCTATTACGAGTCGGATTTCCGGACGGGTAAGCGCTCTATTTGTAAACGACGGACAAATAGTTACGAAGGGGCAACCGTTAATTGAAGTTGAAAGCAGGCAGATTGGGGATCCTCCGCCACGGGTCAGTTACAAGGCGCCATTTGACGGAATCGTGATCGATAGCCACGCAATACTTGGTGATACAGTTGATCCGGAAAAACATCTAATGAAAATCGTTGATCCGTCAGAATTTTACGCCGAGGGTCGGATCTATGAAGACGAACTAGCGTCGATTAAGCCGGGGCAAACAACGCGCGTAGTTGTTGAGGCGTTTCCAAACGAGAAATACACTGGATCGATAGAACTAGTGAGCGGCGCGTTGGATCCACTTACTCGAACCGTGAGGGTATGGGTGCGTCTAAAGAATACAAACGGAAACCTAAGACCGAATATGCGGGCCACGCTGCATATCGTTGTTCGCGAAGCGGTCTCGGCGATCTCGATTCCATCGCGCTCTATTCTCGGAGATACAGGGGAAAAATTCGTGTTCGTTCAATCCGATTCAGATCAACTCACTTTCGAAAGACGGCGAGTGGTTGTTGGATTACACGATGATCGGCTTACTGAGATTATCGAAGGAATATTTCCAGGCGATCTTGTTGTTACAGAAGGTGGATATCAACTTCAATACGTGACTCCTACCCACGCAAAACCGGAGTAAGTAGATCGTATGCTGAACCGTTTAATCGCATTTTCTTTGAAGAATCGCTTGTTGGTGGTGGTGGCAAGCGTGTTGCTATTCATTTACGGAGTCGCAACCGTCGTGAAGTTACCGGTTGATGTCTTCCCTGATCTCAATCGACCCACTGTAACGATCCTTACCGAAGCCCACGGCTTGGCCCCAGAGGAAGTTGAAACCCTGGTTACTTGGCCGCTAGAAACAGCGCTTAACGGCGCTCCCGGAGTTAAACGGGTGCGATCTAGTTCCGGAGTTGGACTATCAATTCTCTACATCGAGTTCGATTGGGGAATGGATATTTATCGAGCGCGCCAGCTTGTGCAAGAGCGCCTTCAGTTTGCTGCAGAAAAGCTACCGCGCACCGTTACTCCGATCATCGGCCCGATCTCATCGATAATGGGCGAGATCATGCTCATTGGCGTCTCTAGCGAGTCTGGAGAGACCGCCCCGATGGATTTAAGAACGATCGCGGACTGGACTCTTCGCCAGCGCCTACTCACTATTCCGGGTGTTTCACAGGTAATCGCGATCGGTGGCGGCGTTAAGCAGTATCAGGTGCTTCCAATTCCTGAGCGTATGGCTGCCTATAATATCTCGCTTACAGAGGTGACCGAAGCTGCTGCTCGTTCACAGAGTAATACCGCGGGCGGATTTATCGATAACGGCAATCAGGAAGCGTTGGTTCGAAACATCGGACGTACAGCTTCGCTTGAAGATATCGCTAATTCCGTGGTCGTTTCACGTGACGGAGTTTCGATACTTTTAAAGGACGTAGCAAAAGTCGAATTCGGCAAACAAGTTATGCGCGGTGATGCAGGAGTGAATGCAACACCGGCTGTAATCGTATCAGTACAGAAACAGCCCGGAGCCGATACTGTAGCCTTAACTCGAGAGATCGAGCGCGCTCTTGAACAAATTCAAGGAGAACTGCCGAGTGATGTTTCAATAGTGACGTTATTTAAACAAGCTACGTTCATTAAGGCTGCGATTCGTAATGTGGAACATGCGTTGCGCGACGGAGCCATAATAGTAGCCATAGTGCTCGTTCTTTTCTTGCTTAATGCCCGCACCACATTCATTACGCTTACCGCGATCCCGCTTTCGATGATTATCTCGGCGATAGTGTTTGCCTACTTTGGACTCTCAATAAACACGATGACGCTTGGTGGGCTTGCAATCGCGATCGGTGAAATGGTCGATGACGCGATCGTAGATGTTGAAAACGTATTTCGTAGGCTTCGAGAAAATCGAAGTTCGAGTTCTCCTAAACCCGTGCTCAAAGTTGTGTACGACGCCTCTACAGAGGTTAGAAACTCGATCGTCTATTCGACGATTTTGGTTGTACTTGTTTTCATTCCGCTCTTCGCGCTTGGTGGTATTGAAGGCAAGCTCTTTGCGCCAATCGGAGTGGCGTATATTACTTCAATTCTTGCGTCGCTTTTAGTCGCGGTCACTGTAACGCCAGCTCTATGTTCGTATTTGTTGCCGCACATGAAGAGTATGGAGCACAGCGGGGACGGATGGATCGTTCGCAAGCTGAAAGCCTTCGACGAACGGGTAGTTCTAAGCTATTCGCTACGACGTCCGCGCACCGTAATCGCAATCTCAGCGTTTCTGGTGGTTTCATCGTTTGCTCTTTTCCCGTTGATGGGAAAGCAGTTTTTACCTGACTTTAACGAGGGTACCGCTACCATAAGTTTACTCTCCGCGCCTGGAACTGCGCTCTCCCAGTCGAATCGTATCGGCCAGCTTGCGGAGTCCCTGTTGTTAAAGGTTCCGGAGGTTGCTTCGACTGGCCGTCGAACGGGCCGGGCCGAACAAGACGAGCACGCTGAAGGGCTTCACTACAGCGAGATAGATGTAGATTTTACAGCCTCTGATCGAACTAGAGAGGAAGTATTAGGAGAAATTCGCGCCACACTATCCCAGGTTCCCGGTATCGTCTTTAGCGTTGGACAGCCGATTTCTCACAGGCTCGATCATTTATTGTCCGGGGTTCGTGCGCAGGTGGCTGTTAAGGTGTTCGGAGAGAATCTCGAGCGATTGCGTGAGATCGCTGCCGGCATTCACGAGACTATGAACGAAATTCCCGGAGTGGTGGATCTTCAGATAGAAAAACAAGTTTTAATCTCGCAACTTCGAATTCAAGTTAACCGTGACAAGGCTAAGCTGTATGGAATTCAGATCGGTGCATTGAACGACACGCTAGCTACTGCGCTTAACGGAGCGGTGGTTTCTCAGGTGCTTGATGGTCAGCGCACCTATGACTTAGTTGTTCGGTATCCAGACGATATACGTGGGGATGCGCAGTCGATCAGGCGGATCCTCGTAGATACGCAAAGCGGGCAGAAGGTGCCGCTGTCTTTGGTCGCGGATGTCTTGGAGGGCAAGGGTCCAAATATTATCAATCGAGAGAACGTAAAACGGCGCATTATTGTATCAGCCAACGTTTCAGGGAGAGATCTTGGGTCAGTGGTAAGCGAGATCCAGAATAAGATTGCGGAAAGCGTTAAACTTCCGACAGGGTTCTTCATAAGTTATGAGGGACAGTTTCAAAGTCAGCAGGAGGCTATGAGATTGATAGCGCTGCTTTCAATCGCCACATTGCTCGCAATGTTTCTCGTTTTGTATTCTCATTTTCACTCCGTAGCGTTGGTGCTGCAAGTTCTTCTAAACATCCCGCTCGCGTTTATTGGTGCGTTGTGGCTAACGTATTTTGCAATCGGGACGATCTCGGTTGCGACTCTAGTGGGTCTAATTACCCTTGCAGGAATCGCTTCCAGAAACACCATTATGATGGTCTCGCACTATCTTCATTTAATGGAGCACGAAGGGGAGCGCTTTAGTCCGCAGATGATTGTGCGCGGATCACTTGAACGGTTGGTGCCGGTGATGATGACTGCGCTTACCGCAGGCTTCGCGCTTCTGCCGTTAGTGCTCGCTGCTGGTGAGCCCGGCAAAGAGATACTATATCCAGTGGCTATCGTAATCATAGGCGGGCTCGTAAGTTCTACGCTACTCGATATGGCGGTGACGCCTGCTGTATTTTTGTTGTTCGGGCGAAACGCTACAGTCCGATACCTCAGACGTAAGAGAGGGAAGGATCTCGCTGCTGAAAAGATTTAACTTACGGAACTCATATCTATGAATATCAAATATTTTAAATTGGCAGTTGTAGCGGCATATCTTGTAGCTTCAAGCGTCGCGTTTGCTGGGCCGGGTCACGAACATGGAAGTGACGATCATAGCCAAGAGCATACTCACGGTGGCGGCGGGGAAGACCTGCACGACAAATCTGCTGAGGAACTTTTCACGTCATTGGAAGGTACCGTTGAGAAAGTCACAGCTGCTGTCAACTCCCGTGAGTTAGGCAAGCTTCATGATTTAACCGGTGACATATCCCATCTCGTCTCGCATATCGCTGAGAAAGTATCGGCCGACAAACAAGTTCGTGTGACTGGATCTATCCACAACATTTTGGCTATCACTTCTGAGCTGCATCTTGCGGCTGACAAAAACGATCAAGCCACCGCTGAGCAGAAACTTAAAAGACTTCAGGGGATGATGGCGGTGCTAAAGGGTCAACTAGCATAGCGACCGCGCCCCTGGGACCGCGAAGTGTTACTTCGCAGTCTTTACAACCACTTTGCAGTGGCGTGTTGATTCAGCGTCGGACTCGAGCTTCAACGCTTAGCGTTCGCGGTTTGAGAACAGTCAGCCTGAGCCTGGGACACCCACAAATTCCGTCGAGCGAACTATTGAGAATTCAAAGGGTTATATCAACTCAGTGTGTGGGTGTCCCAGAATAATTCTTCTGGCCGATACCTGTGTTGTATTGGTTGCCCGTTTGCAAGCTTTTGGATTTAAGCAAAATCTTGCATATTTACTGTGACTTCCGGCTTGGGTTTGAGTAGTGGCGGGCTGTTTGGCACACTTATCGTGCCGGTGGTTAATACGACAATCTCGATTAGTAGTAATTTTTAAAGACGTTCATATGAGAGAACTTCACACTACAGCAGCGCTCGTTGGAGTTGGTCTCAGCGCTTTAAGTCTCCCCTCAGCTCCTGCGCTAGCCGATATCATCCAAGTGCGTGACACGCTACAGGGCGGAGCACCGACAGCAAGTTTTACAAACTCACGAGTCGTTTATCAAACAGGAACAATCGGGGAAGATCGGATCGCGATGTTTCCCTTAACTCAGACCGCTGGAATGTCTGAGCAAGTAGCAACGTTTAGAGTACAAACTGCGATTTTGGCTCCGTCCCCGATTGGCTGGATTTCAAACGCCTCGGGTCTAAATAGCCAACCGTGGAGTGTAAATCTATTTATTCATACAAATGATTTTGATCCGTTAACTCCTTTAGCCTCCCTCATAAGTCAGCAAGTTATTCCTAACACCGCAACGCTACCGACCTTAGTTGGTAGGATAACGAACTTAGGTCTCACCCCAAACGTCTACGAAATGACGTATAATTTTACTATGCCGTTTCTCGCTGAAGGCTCAGCTCCAAGGTCTCTACTAATCGGGTTTGGGCTTGAGTCCGGAACCACTGGAATCACTCCCCGCTTTCAAATTCCATCTACAAGTCTTAGCCCATCAGACCCTCGATACTTAGCTGAAGGGGAGATGGATTATATGTTCGATACCACTCAGGGACAATCGGTTCTGAATGGATGGGGACCACAAACTGGAAGGCTGCCTCTTGCCGTAGAGGTCAATGACACATCAGTTCCAACGCCAGGCACTTTTGGGTTGCTTGCACTCTCAGCTGCTACAATTGGAGCTTGCAGGCGTAGGCGCCAATAACTAGCTCTCGTGTGCGTCACTGCTAACTGATTCTCGCACTCGTAAGCGAAAGTAACTTGGATTTTCTTTAAGCCTCGTTCCTGATTTCTAAAGACTTTCATCCCTTAAGACGACTCTTTCTCTCGTGGGAAAACTTGTAGTAAAGGAAAGCTCATTCAAGGCGCTCTTTCAGCGCCCAAAATCAGTAATAGCGGTATGTAGCGTTATCTTTATAGTTCAGATTTTAGTTATCGGTGCTCCAAAATACCAAGTTTCAAGGATTGTTTTTGATTCAAGTGCCACCGGTTCCCGTGTACTTGAAATCCCTCGCAGGTTTGCAGATCCACTCGATAGCGACAACGAACATTACGCCCGCTACATGGAGGCAGCTGTCTCATATGCGTCTGTAACTGGAATAAACGTGCCGATTAAACGTGACGGCGTTGCTATAGTAACGAATAACGTAAATGAGCAGGGGATTATCAGACCGGCGCAGCTCATCGCTGCTCACGGTCCTAACGGCACTGCGGCTCCGAATTATCGCCGCGTAAGTTTTCCCGTCCTGGATGTAGATTCAATTCCATATGAAACGTTTCTCTTCGGCTCTCCCTCCGCGATGGCTGTCGGGGACTTTCGCCCGGCAACAGGACTTGGAGAAGATTTAGTCGTAGGGTTTAATCAGGGAAACTCTTCTACGTTAGCCCTTGTGCACGATTTTGATGCGCGATTATTTTCAGGCTCCTCGATATCGGAAATTCCAGCTTCCAATCTTATTACCGTTCCCTTTAATTGCGCGGCTAACGACCCAACAAGCTGCATCTCCTCTCAGGTAGATGCACTAGCTACTGGGGACTTTAACGATGACTCATGGTTAGACATCGCAATCGTCGCAAGCAACACAAATCCCTACTACTCTAGCCTTGGACTTGGAACGTATCTATTCCTCTGTAATCAAGTTCCACCTCCTGCTCAAAATCCTCAAGCGCCGATTTCGTTTGAGTGTGCTCCGCGTCAGCTCCTAGCAGATGGCGCTACTACCGGAAGCTACGACGGAGAAGGCTGCGATCCAAAAGATCCAAAGTGCGTAGGGAGAATAAGATACCCCTTTGGCCAATCGTTTCCGATTGTTCGCTCCACGGAGCACGAAGGATACTTTATAGCTGCATACACTGAGGGTTCATGGGTGCGGATAGCTGAGTTTGAAGGCGCTTCACCGCAACCCGGAGCCCCGTTTCCCGCTCAATACGCTTCAGTCATTGAGCGAGACTATCAGCAGGATTACCCTGCGTACGCACCAGTAGCAGCACTCGCTGTGGATATCGTTAACTTAACTGGAGGAGCAAATAGTCTCCCAGATTTAGTAGTTCAGATTCAACCGGATTATCGTTTGTACGATTTTGATTCGTATCCATGGAGCATCATTTCAAGCAGAGTTTATCCTCAACTCGTTGTTTCCCAGAATCAGATAGGTTGGAGTAATTGGCCTGCTAATAAGCGAGTACTTCCCATTGGCTCAACTTCTCAAGCCTGGGACACCGTACCGATGTTGGTAGGTGAATTTGCATCAGTGCCTGATAGCGCAGGGATCGACGGCAAAGAAGCGGTAGTCCCTGGGCTAGTGGCTCCGATAGCTCCGGTCTCTGAGGGTGACCGTGTCAGGCAGTTTACCTCTACTAACTCCACTGTAGGAGCTGAACTAAGTCCGTTATGGTTTCAAACCCAGATCGCTGGGGGCGAAATTCCAATTCGTAGCGGTGTGGCGGGAGAATTTTTACGTTCAAGCTATTCGGGAGATAACGGTGTAACCCCTATGCGCGCTGACTTAGCGGTAATCACAGACCCAGATAGTATAGGAACTAGAAGGATTTTCTTTAGAGCAAATCTTCTCCCCCAATCCATGCGGGTAGAGACTCTAGTGTCACAATTTATAAAGGTCCTTTCTGACGGGAACTTCGATACGTGCGATCGGTGTTGATAAACAACGGTAGCCCTGACTCCTCTCCGGGCCTAGGAAAACAAATCATGTGGAACGACATCAGTGGGCTAGCCCGCGTAACTTGGGGTTAGGCCAGCCCAACAATTCTCCCATCATCAGTCAAATCGATGTCTTCCACCGCCGGAGCTTTGGGCAATCCAGGCATCGTCATAATATCGCCGCAAATCAATACAACGAATTCGGCTCCCGCAGAGAGGCGAACTTCGCGGATGTTGACGATGTGTCCGCTCGGAGCGCCCAGCGCCTTGGCATCAGTTGAAAATGAGTACTGTGTTTTGGCGATGCAGATCGGAAGGTGGCCGTAGCCATCTTTTTGTAGGCGATCTAACCGTGCGCGAACTTTGCTGTCGCAGGTTACGTCGGTCGCACCGTAAATCTTCTGCGCTACTTTGCGAGCTTTCTCAATCAACGTATCTTGATCTTCATATACGAACTTGAGGTTGCCAGCTGACTGTTCAACCATCTCGACCACTGCATGAGCAAGTTGTTCGGCTCCTGCCCCGCCATCTGCCCAATGTCGCGATAGCTCAATCCGTGCGCCACGATCTCGTACTAACTTCTGCAGAAGTTGCACCTCGCGCTCCGTATCGCCGGTAAAGTGATTGAGAGCTACCACACAAGGAAGACCGTAATGCTCATTGATATTGAACAGATGTCGCTCAAGATTCTTCATCCCCAGCTCAAGAGCCGATAGATTCTCCGTGTGCAGCTCATCTAATGCGACACCTCCGTGATACTTCAGTGCACGAATGGTCGCTACTAAAACAGCGCCGGTCGGCCGCAGACCGGATTTTCTACATTTGATGTCAACAAACTTCTCTGCACCTAGGTCAGCGCCGAATCCGGCCTCCGTCACCACATAGTCGCCAAGTCTAAGTGCCGTTTGCGTGGCAATCACGGAATTGCAGCCGTGCGCAATATTGGCAAAAGGCCCACCATGTAAGATTGCCGGATTATTTTCCAGGGTTTGAACGAGGTTCGGCTTAAATGCGTCCTTCAACAGAACTGCCATGGCACCATGCGTCTTCAAGTCACACGCCCGCACGGGCCGTTTGCTGCGTGAGTAACCAACCATGATGTTGCCGAGCCGTTGCTTAAGATCTTGAAGAGAAGTGGCCAGACAGAATATTGCCATGACTTCGGAAGCAACCACGATGTCGAAACCGTCTTCTCGCGGAAAGCCATTAGAAGCGCCTCCAAGACCCACCACAATCGATCGTAAAGCGCGGTCATTCATATCGACTACGCGGCGCCAGCTAATACTGCGCACATCTATGTCGAGTTGATTGCCGTGATGAATATGATTATCGATGACCGCAGCGAGTAGATTATTCGCAAGCGCCAGCGCTCCAAAATCGCCGGTAAAGTGCAGGTTGATGTCCTCCATCGGGACGACTTGAGCGTATCCTCCTCCGGCTGCTCCACCCTTCATGCCAAAGACTGGCCCTAAAGAAGGCTCCCTCAGGCAAATCACGGCCCGTTTCCCAATCCGATTTAGTGCATCGCCTAAACCTACCGTGGTCGTTGTCTTGCCCTCACCAGCAGGGGTCGGGCTTATGGCCGTTACCAGAATTAATTTACCGACAGGATTGGTTCTTAAGGAGTCAATAAACGGCAAAGTGAACTTTGCTTTATAATGTCCGAACGGCTCAAGATCTTTAGCTGCTATGCCAAGGCGTTGCTGCGCCAACTCACATATTGGAAGTAGTCGAGCTGCTTGTGCGATTTCGATGTCTTTGAGAGCCATACATACCGTGCCTTTACGCTGAGGATTGTCGGTCCGCAGTCTCCTAAGTTCCTAGCCCCCCGTCGAGTCCCTCTTAGTGACGTGGGAATAGGGCTGTTGCCAACTTCCCTAATCTAGGCTGCTTTCCCGGGGCTCTACTTAAGTTGGATAGAGCACAAGATTTCGCCCTGTTGTGCCCTGGTCATGCGGACCACCATAAGGGCTCTCGCCCCCGTGACCCCGAGTTTCGAAAATGATAGAGATCTATGGAGGCTCGCATAGCTTCCTCCTACGCTTACGCTACGAAGGACAAGCGTTGTGTAACTGGCCTTGTTGCTTCACGATACCGGGTGGTTTTAGAGTAGATTTCAAGCTCGCATAGCTCAGTTGGATAGAGCACAAGTTTCCTAAACTTGGGGTCGAATAGTAGAGTGAAGCCTATGGCTCGCTGTTTATTGAGCGAGCCTATCGAGGACGCTCAATCCTTTTCAAAAGTTACGTTGCGCGTAACTTTTAGAAAAGATTGAGCCACGCCGCAGCCTTGG